>JAYTZV010000435.1:0-1001 GCA_043741695.1 Burkholderiales bacterium | reverse complement strand
GAAGCAGCGCAGGATCAGGCAGCGGCGCGTTATCGGCAAACTGTGCTGACGGCATTCCAGGGTGTCGAAGATCAATTGTCGGCGACCGACATACTGCGCCAGCAGCAGTTGCTGCGGGAACAGGCATCACGCGCCGCAGATCTGGCCGAGGCGCAGGTGTTGAACCGGTATCGGGCAGGGCAGGTCGGTTTTACCGACGTCGTGAGTGCGCAAGTGACGGCACTGAATGCGCGTCGCGCGCTGGTACAAAATGCAGGGGATCGGCAGGTCACCGCCGTGGCGCTGATCCAGGCGCTTGGCGGTGGGTGGAAATGAAAAGAGGTGTGATGAATACAGATGCTTTGTCAGGCGCATTCAGGCAGTATTAGTAATTGCGCCGTACACCTAGCCTTTGTATCGACAAAATCAGTAATATCGTTTAGATCAATTAAATTGAGCTAATGGCGTGTGACGCAAGGTGCCACTTGATACGGCGCGCGACATATCGACGAATTGACGAATTGACGAATCGACGGATCGCCGGATCGCCGGATCGATGGATCAGCTGGCTGCGTACGTCGAAAACGTTTGCCAACGCAAGCTGAAAAAGACTGGTTATTTTTCGGCCGCAGGCTTGATGCCTGATGCAGCCGAAGCACTACGTGCGACGGGCTCGATGATCTTGACCTTGTCGCCGGATACGAGCGAGTCTGGCGGATTGACAATTACCTTATCCTGCCCGCCTACGCCGTCGGCGAGTTCGACCGAGCCACCCAATTCGCGGCCGATGGTGACGGTTTGCAGGCGTACCTTGCCGTTGCCATCGACGACCGCTACACGCGGTCCTTCGGGTCGAAATAACAAGGTGTTGCCAGGTAGTGTCAATACGCCGGCGGCGTCACCGAGCCCTTTGATTGCTACCTGTGCATATGCACCCGACATCAATTTTCCATCAGCATTGGGTAAGGTGATTTCAACCTGCAGCGTGCGCGTGACCGGATCGATCGCACCAGACGAACGCA
>JAYTZV010000434.1:0-18071 GCA_043741695.1 Burkholderiales bacterium | reverse complement strand
CTGCGGTTTCCACGGTCTCACGCAGCACCGACTGATCTGAACCCGTGATGCACAATGCGCGTGTGGTGGGGATGCCTAAACCAGCCATCGCTTCCGAGCACAAAAATTCACGAATCGATGACCGCAACACGGCACGGCCATCGCCGCGTCGCGAATACGGTGTTGGGCCTGCGCCTTTTAACTGCACCTCGATCCGCTTGCCAGTGGATGTACCTTGTAACGCTACATCCCCCAGCAAAATTGCACGACCATCTCCCAACTGCCCCGCCCATACGCCGAATTGATGGCCGGAATATACGGCTGCCAGTGGAGCTGCACCGTCAGGTACGGCATTGCCAGTGAACGTATCGATGTGGTCGACCTGCGTCATTGCCTCGGGTATCACGCCAATTATCGCGGCGGCAGCAGGACTGACTGCGACTAGATACGGCTGCGGCAAGGGCGTCGGTAGCAGACGGGTATAAAAAGCTGACGGGAGGCTGGCGAATGATGCCGAGAACGGTGGTAGCGATGCGGTCTGGGCGTCAGTCGTTTTCTCGTTTCCGGCGTTGGTTGTGGCGTTGTTCAAAATGTGCAGAGAGGCAGGCAAAGTCATGAATGGGCAGGTCGCTGAAGAACAACCCGCAGTGTAAAGGAATCAGCGCGTCGCTGTCGCAATGGGCGGGCAGTTCGCGCCGCCGCCGTCGTATTTATCATCACACCAGACTCGCATGCACCAGGTTGCGCACCATTTGCCGAAACTTGTCTCGCTGTTCCGGCGCCTGCATTAACCAGATACCGATCAGATCTTCTTGCGGGTCGATCCAGAAATACGTCCCGGCCAAGCCGCTCCAATGAAAATCTCCGACCGAGCCCGGTGTGGCAGCCGCTCCAACGCTATTGCGTACTGCAAAGCCGAGCCCGAAACCATAACCGGCACCGGGCAGATAAGCCGGTCCGGCAGTTCCCATCGGCATGCCGACCAGATGGTCGCTGGTCATGAACTGCACCATCTTGCGCGACAACAAACGCACGCCGTCGAGTGCGCCACCGTTGCGCAGCAAGCGCGCAAAACGCAGGTAGTCATGCGCGGTCGACACCAACCCACCACCGCCTGATAAGAATACCGGAGGCTGACGAATATCGATTACTTTCACCGACTGCTTCGTTACCGGATCAATCGCAAGTGGTTCCGCAATGCGATGTTGCTGCGATGGCTCAACCCAAAAGTCCGTATCGCGCATCTGCAAGGGCGCAAAAACCTGCTCGCGCAAAATTGCATCGAGCGATTGACCCCAGACCCGCTCTAGCAAAGCGCCGAGCACATCAGTGGCGCGGCTGTATTCCCACACCGTGCCAGGTTGATACGCGAGCGGCAACGTGGCCAGATGTCGCACCAATTCCGCGTTGCTAAACTTGCCGCTTTCGATGCCTGCGCTGCGGTACGCGGCCTTTACCATCGTTGGTCCGCCGAAGAAGCCGTACGTCAGGCCGGCAGTGTGGCGTAGCAAATCCTGCACAGTCATGTCGCGTACGCACGGCTCCAGTGTCATGCTGCGCGACCCATCAGCGGCGACCTGTTCGCAGGCAACCTGCATATTGGCGAACTCCGGCAAAAAATGCGAGACCGGTTGCGAGATCAGCAGACGACCCTGCTCAACCAGCATCATGATCGCGACCGAGATAACCGGCTTTGTCATCGAATAAATCCGGAAGATCGAGTCCATCGACATCGGCGTTGGATCATCCGTGCGCTGCCTTCCATACGCTTTTTGATGCGCGATCTGGTCGCCGTGTGAAAGCAAAATCACCGCACCCGGCAAGTTGCCGTCATCGATCTCGCGCTGAATAACCGCATCGAGCCGCTGCAGCGCGAAAGGGTCGAAGCCCGATTTCACAGCGCTGTCTTGCGGATTTGTATTGCGGTTGTTCGTGTCGATGATTTGCATGAGATGGAAGAAATTTTTTCGTGGATGGATCGGATCGTGTACATTTTAAGGTAATAAAGATCACAACCTGCAATATGACGTGTCGGTGCACGATGTGCGGACCCTCTCGCCGGAATGTGGATCACCAAAATAAAACCGGAGATAGCAATGAATGCACCTCACAGCATCAGTACGCCCTCGCTACAAGACCGAGTCTCGCCAGAAGAATGGCAAACCCGGGTTGATCTGGCAGCCTGTTATCGACTGGTCGCGCAGTTCGGCTGGAGCGATCTGGTTTTTACCCATATTAGTGCGCGCGTACCGGGTGTGCATGATCAATTTTTAATCAATCAGTACGGCATGATGTTCGATGAAATTACCGCATCGTCGCTGGTACGGATCGATTTGAACGGTAACAAGCTCGACGATTCACCGTACCCGATCAATCCGGCCGGGTTCACTATTCACAGCGCGGTGCACGAAGCGCGGCACGATGCGCAATGCGTCTTGCATGTGCACAGTGCAAACGGCGTAGCCGTATCGGCGCAGAAGAATGGCTTGTTGCCACTTTCGCAGCAATCCATTTTTGTGCTGGCGAGTCTGGCTTATCACGACTACGAAGGTGTGGCACTGCGCGAAGATGAAAAAGCTAGATTGGTTGCTGACCTCGGACGCAAGATGTATTTCATGTTGCGCAATCATGGTTTGCTGACATTGGGCTCGACGATTGCCGACGCGTTCACGAACATGTATTTTTTCGAAGCCGCATGCAATATCCAGATTCGTGCGCAGGCCGGTGGCGGGCCGTTGATCGAAATTCCCGCATCAATTCTCAGTACCGCGCAGGAGCAGGCGCGTGTGGCGACCAGATCGCTCGGTGCTGGTGCGCTGGCCTGGCCTGGGCTGCTTCGGCGCCTGGATCGGATCGACACCTCATACCGGGATTGACGCATCACGCGC
Organism: Burkholderiales bacterium; assembly: GCA_043741695.1. Taxonomy (GTDB): domain Bacteria; phylum Pseudomonadota; class Gammaproteobacteria; order Burkholderiales; family Burkholderiaceae_D; genus Actimicrobium. The sequence goes on along the minus strand of JAYTZV010000434.1, from coordinate 15,204 downwards.
CGATGTACTGTGGACTATTGCAGCGCAACATTGAAATGCATTGACGCGCGCGGTATCGTCATTGAAGAATCGGTCGAAAATAATCGACATACAGCACAATAAACACCGCACAATAAAATACGTCAGGAGACAAGATGGTGTCATACCCCAAGAGCCCGCTGATGGGTCAGATGATGGATCAGCCGCTGCTTATTTCTAGCATCATTGAACACGCAGACCGGCACTTCGGCCGCAATGAAATTGTCTCGCGCCGTGTCGAGGGCGATATTCACCGTTACACCTATCACGACTGTCACCGGCGCTCAAAACAGCTGGCCAATGCGCTGACCAATCTCGGTATAAAGATTGGTGATCGCGTTGCCACGCTGGCGTGGAACGGCTACCGGCATCTCGAAGCGTATTACGCGGTATCGGGTTCCGGTGCGGTGCTGCATACAATCAATCCGCGCCTGCATCCCGAGCAGATTGCCTATATTGCCAACCACGCTGAAGATCAGTATCTGCTGTTCGACATGACATTTTTACCGTTGGTCGAAGCCTTCGCGGCACACTGCAAAACCGTCAAAGGTTTCATCGCGCTGTGCGATCGTGATCATTTGCCCAATGAGACAAAAATCGCCAATCTGCTGTGCTACGAAGACTTGCTGGCAGCAAGTTCAGACGTGTATGACTGGCCGATCTTCGATGAAAATTCTGCATCGAGTCTGTGTTACACGTCTGGCACCACCGGTAATCCGAAAGGTGCGCTTTATTCGCACCGTTCGACGATTCTGCATTCGTATGCGTCGACCATGCCGGATAGTTTGAACGTCAGTGGTCGCGACTCGGTCTTGCCGGTGGTGCCGATGTTCCATGTGAACGCGTGGGGCTTACCGTATTCTGTGCCATTGACCGGCGCGAAAATGGTTTTTCCCGGACCGGCGCTGGATGGTAAATCGCTGTACGAATTATTCGAGCAGGAGCAGGTCACTTTTTCCGCCGGCGTGCCCACCGTATGGCTCGGTCTGCTCAATTACGTCGAACAAAATGCGCTGAAATTCAGCAGCTTCAAACGTACCGTCATTGGTGGCTCAGCCTGCCCACCAGCGATGATGAGTGCGTTCCGGCATAAGCACCATGTTGAGGTGGTGCACGCGTGGGGCATGACCGAAATGTCGCCGCTCGGTACTGCCTGCACGCTGCAATCGAAGCACCTCGCATTACCCGACGCCGCGCAAGAAGCGATTCTGCAAAAGCAAGGCCATGCGATCTACGGCGTGGACATGAAAATTATCGACGATGCTGGACTCGAATTGCCATGGGATGGAAAAACCTACGGCAATTTGCTGGTTAAGGGCCCGTGGATTGTCAAAAGTTACTTCCGCGAAGAGGGCGGTCATGTGCTCGACGACGGCTGGTTTCCGACCGGCGACGTCGCCACCATCGATGCCGACGGTTACATGCAAATTACCGATCGCAGCAAGGACGTCATCAAGTCCGGTGGCGAATGGATCGGTACCATCGATCTGGAAAATATCGCGATGGCGCATCCAGCAGTGATGCAGGCAGCATGCATCGGTATCTTTCATCCGAAGTGGGATGAGCGGCCATTGCTGATCGTGGTCAAGCGCGCGGGGGCCGAGGTATCGAAAGAAGAATTGCTGAAATTTTACGATGGCAAAATCGCCAAATGGTGGACGCCGGACGATGTTACTTTTGTTGATGCATTACCGGTGGGTGCAACCGGAAAAATCCTCAAAAACAAAATGCGTGAGCAATTCAAGGACTACCGATTACCGACTGCGTGAGGCGTTACGAGCAGCAGGCAGAAGCTTTTTGTCGGACAAGACAAGATCGAAAGACGTTGTACCAATCATCACCATAAAACCAGAATAGAGAGAGACTCATGACCCAATCGTTTCGTCCCATTGTTGTTGCACTGACTGCAGCCACTGCGCTTTTCGCTTCCGCCGCTCACGCAGAAAACGTCAAGGTCGCATTTATCGATACGCTCTCCGGCGCATTTGCACCGATCGGGCAGAATCAGTTGAAGAGCTTCCAGATGTTCGCCGCTGAAGCGAACCAGAAAAAACTTGCAGGCGACAACACGCTTGAATTTGTTGGCTTCGACAACAAGGGAAGTCCACAAGAATCACTGACCCAACTCAAGGCCGTGATCGATCAAGGCTATCGCTATATCACGCAGGGCAATGGCTCCGGTGTTGCACTGGCATTGATCGACGCGGTCAACAAGCATAACGAGCGCAATCCCGGTAAGGAAATCGTCTTCCTGAATCACGCTGCGATCGATCCTGATCTGACCAACAGCAAATGCAGCTTCTGGCACTTCCGTTTCGATGCCAATTCTGACATGAAGATGGAGGCGTTAACCTCATTCATGACCAAAGATACCTCGATCAAGAAGGTCTACATCATCGGTCAAAACTATACACATGGTCATCAAGTCACGCGGGCAGCGAAAGAATATCTGAAGCGCAAACGCCCGGACATCCAGATCGTTGGTGATGATTTACATCCGATTGCCACGGTCAAGGATTTTTCTCCTTACATTGCAAAGATCAAGGCGTCCGGTGCCGACACCGTCATCACTGGCAATTGGGGTGCTGACCTGGCGTTGCTGATCAAGGCCGCCAAAGACGCCGATTTGAAGGCAAATTTTTATACCTATTACGGCGGCACTACCGGTGTACCAACGGCGATGGGCGCAGCGGGTGCGCAGCATGTGAAGATGGTCGCGTACTGGCATCCGAACAACGAGACGTTTTCGGGGCATGAAATCGTCGACGCCTACAAGAAAAAATACGGCGATGATTTTTATACGCTGGCGACTTACACCATCACCAATTATTTGGCCAAGGCAATCAAGGAAGCGGGCTCGACCGATCCGATCAAGGTGGCCTACGCGATGGAAGGCATGAAGTTCAAGGACTTGAACGGCGAAGTCGAGATGCGCAAAACCGATCATCAACTTGAGCAACCTCTCTATATCGCGACTTGGTCGAAGGTCGATGGCAAGACCGTGAAATACGATCAGGAAAACACTGGCTATGGTTGGAAAACCGATCAGAAAGTCGATACCTATATCGCCGCACAACCCACTTCGTGCCAGATGAAACGACCTGCCAAATCGTAATTGGTGTTGCGCCTTGCTGAGCAGTGAATGTTTTGCAGTCGATGGAAATTTTTTCATCGACTGATGTTTTTCATGCAAAAAATAGAACGACCGTGCTAGACTTTGCGCAGCATTTTCAGAGAGCACAATTTGCCCGGATTTGCACGCGTGCTGATGCGTGATGCGTTGAAAAAAATCGCAGCAAGGCCCGCACCAACAATAAAATTAGGAGACCAAAATGTTCAATCGCACCCGCCTGCTGGCTGCATCACTGACCCTGTCAAGCCTGTCATCCATCGCCCTGGCAGAAAATATCAAACTTGCTTTTATCGATCCGTTGTCGGGCGCCTTCGCCCCGGTCGGACAAAATCAACTGAAGACCTGGCAGGCCATGGCCGAGATTGCCAATCAGCGCAAGTGGGCCGGTGCCAATACCTTCGAAGTTGTCGGCTTCGACAATAAAGGCAGCCCGCAAGAGTCGCTCACGCAACTCAAAGCGATCATTGATCAGGGTTACCACTACATCGTGCAAGGCAATGGTTCTGGCGTCGCCGGTGCGCTAATCGATGCGATCAACAAGCACAACGAACGCAATCCCGGCAAGGAAGTGGTGTTCCTGAATTACGCTGCGGTCGATCCTGATCTGACCAATAGCAAATGCAGTTTCTGGCACTTCCGACTCGATGCCAATTCAGACATGAAGATGGAGGCGCTGACCTCGTTCATGAGCAAAGACACGTCGATCAAGAAGGTCTACATCATTGGTCAGAATTATGCGCACGGTCAGCAGGTTTCGCGTGCAGCCAAGGAGCTGCTCAAGCGCAAACGCCCGGATATCCAGATCGTCGGCGACGACTTGCATCCGATTGCGCAGGTCAAAGATTTCTCGCCGTATATCGCCAAGATCAAAGCCTCCGGAGCTGACACAGTTATCACCGGAAACTGGGGTGCGGATCTTGCGCTACTGATCAAGGCGGCAAAAGATGCCGACCTTAAAGCTAACTTTTATACGTATTACGGTGCCACCACCGGCGTGCCAACCGCGATGGGTGCGGCGGGTGCCGATCATGTGAAAGTTGTCGCCTACTGGCATCCAAACAACGAGACATTTTCCGGACACGAAATCGTCGAAGCCTACAAGAAAAAACATAACGACGATTTTTATACGCTGTCGATTTACACCGGACTCGAACTACTCGGTCAAGCAATCAAAAATAGCAAATCGACCGAGCCAGTCAAGGTCGCGTATGCGATGGAAGGCTTGAAAGTTACCAGCCTGAATGGTGAGGTCGAGATGCGCAAATCGGACCACCAGCTGCAGCAACCGCTGTACATTGCGACTTGGTCGAAGATCGACGGCAAGACGGTCAAATATGACCAGGAGAATACTGGCTATGGCTGGAAGACCGATCAAAAAATTGATTCGTTCGTAGCCACGCAACCCACCTCGTGCCAGATGAAACGTCCGGCGAAATAAAACAGCAATCCGATTGATGCGCGGAGAACTGCTGCGCGTCGTGCATAGTCGAATCGGTATTTCTGCCTTGTTCTGTATTGCTGCGAAGGGGTTTGGTCTTGGAGTTCACACTCATCACTCTGCTTAACGGCATGAGCTACGGCCTGTTGCTGTTCATGCTTTCGTCCGGCCTGACGCTGATTTTCAGCATGATGGGCGTGTTAAATTTTGCCCACGCAAGTTTCTACATGCTGGGTGCCTATTTTGCGTACACCATCAGCATCAAGCTCGGCTTCTGGCCAGCACTGATACTGGCACCGCTGGCAGTCGGCGTGCTCGGTGCAGTCGTCGAGCGCTACGGTTTGCGTTCGGTACACAAGTACGGCCACATTCCGGAATTGTTATTCACGTTTGGTTTGTCGTACGTGGTGGTGGAACTGGTGCAGCTGATCTGGGGGCGCGCCACGGTACCGTACAAAATTCCGGCGGAACTGGATGGTCCTTTGTTCACGCTGTACACGACCACGTTTCCGGCCTATCGCGGCTTCATGATGTTCATTGCGTTACTGATGCTGCTTGCGATTTTTCTGGTACTGACCCGCACGCGTATCGGTCTGGTGATTCAGGCGGCGTTGACGCACCCGGATGCGGTCGAAGCGCTCGGCCACAACGTGCCGCGCGTATTCATGCTGGTGTTCGGTGGCGGTTGTGCGCTGGCTGGATTGGCGGGTGTAATTGGCGGCAATGCGTTCGTGACCGAACCAGGCATGGCGGGCACAGTGGGCAGCATTATCTTTGTGGTGGTGGTGGTTGGCGGCATGGGCTCTCTGGTCGGCGCGCTGCTGGCGTCGCTGCTGATCGGCGTGCTGCAAACCTTCGCGGTAGCAATTGATTATTCCTTCATCAGTTTGCTGGCGCAATTTGGTGCCGTGATCACTGCGGCCACGCCGGGATATTCGGTGTTGAAATTGACGGTTTCGCAGGTGGCACCGATCATGCCGTATCTCCTGTTGGTGTTGATCTTGATCTTCAGACCGAAGGGTCTGATGGGTACGCGAGAAGGATGACGATGGCGACCATGACCTATAAGCCATTGAACCTGGCACGCTGGATAATCTGGTCCGGCTTTGCCTTGCTGCTGATTGTTGCACCACTGATTTTCAGGCAAGGTGCGTCGATGTCGCTGTTGTCGCAGATGGGCACGGTGATGATTTTCGGTCTGTCGTACAACATGCTGTTGGGGCAGGGCGGCATGCTGTCGTTCGGCCACGCGGTGTACTCGGGCCTCGGTGCTTTCTTCGCAATTCATGCCATGAATATCGCCACTGCCGGCGCACCGATTCCGGTCTCGTTGATTCCGTTAATCGGCGGTGTTGCCGGGTTGGGCTTCGGTATCTTGTTCGGCTACGTCACCACCAAAAAAAGCGGAACGACCTTTGCGATGATCACGCTGGGTATCGTCGAACTGGTATTTGCTGCGTCGTTAATGTTTCCGGAATTTTTTGGTGGCGAAGGTGGGGTCTCGACCAATCGAGTGATTGGTCAGCCCTTTCTCGGCATTACATTCGGTCCGCAAATCCAGGTCTACTACTTGATCGCTGCATGGCTTTTCATTTGCACGATCGGCATGTATGCATTCACGCAAACCCCGCTCGGGCGTCTCGCCAATGCAGTGCGTGACAATCCGGAGCGGGTTGAATTCATTGGCTACGACACCCAGTGGGTACGCTACATGACGCTGATTTTGTCGGCCTTCTTTGCCGGGATTGCAGGCGGACTATCGGCCATCAACTTTGAAATCGTCAGCGCAGAAAATGTCAGCGCACTGCGCTCTGGCAGCATTCTGCTATTCACCTTCATCGGTGGTGTCGGCGTATTTTTCGGCCCGATGATCGGGGCGGTAATCGGTATTTTTTTAACAGTGATGCTGTCTGAATTTACCAAGGCATGGCAGCTCTATCTCGGCGTGTTTTTTATTCTGATCGTGATGTATGCGCCGGGTGGTGTTGCCAGCATTTTGATGCTCAATGTGCGGCTTGCAGCGCATGGAAAATTCAAGCGAGTCGCCCGGCCGATGGTATTGATTTGTAGTGCCGCGCTCGCCGTCGTTATCGGGCTGGTAGCACTCATTGAAATGCTGTACCACGTAACCCTCGATGCAGATAGCGGCCCAGCAATGCGCTTGTTCGGCTTCGGCATCGACACCTCGACCGTGACACCGTGGATCATCGCAGGTGTGCTGGTGATCGGCGCTGCTGCCGCATTTCACCGACTCAAAGAACCGTTCCAGCATCAATGGGGTGAAGTCAATGCCGAAATCGAAGACGCACTGCGAAAGGCGGAAGCATGAGCCCGTATTCGCTTGAATTGAAAGACGTGCGCAAGAGTTTCGGTCGCTCCGAAATCATTCGCGGTACCACGCTACAGGTCCCCAAAGGTGAACGCTTTGCGATCATCGGCCCGAACGGGGCGGGGAAATCGACGCTATTCAATCTGATCTCGGGGCGCTTCGGTATCAGCGGCGGCGATATCCTGCTCAACGGTGTCAGCACGGTTGGCCTGCGTCCGTTTGAAATCAATCGGCTTGGGCTGTCACGCAGTTTTCAGATTACGAATATTTTCCATCGCTTGTCGGTTTATGAAAACCTGCGCTGCTCAGTGCTGTGGTCGCTCGGGTATAAATATTCATTCTGGCATCGCCTCAATGGTTTAAAAGATGCACACGAACGTGCCGAAGCGGTGCTGGAACAGATTGGCCTAAAACGTCGGCGTGCTGTCGCCGCTGGCTTGCTGACCTATGCAGAACAACGTGCACTCGAAATCGGTATCACCATTGCTGGTGGTGCCGATGTGATTTTGCTGGATGAACCAACTGCTGGCATGAGTCGATCGGAATCCGATGCAGCCGTTGAATTGATTCGCAAGGTCACGGTTGGCAAAACCTTGCTAATGGTCGAGCACGACATGAGCGTGGTGTTCGGGCTGGCCGACAAAATTGCGGTGTTGGTGTATGGCGAAATGATCGCGTGCGACACGCCGTCGGCAATTCGCGGCAATGCAAAAGTGCAGGAAGCGTATCTCGGTAGTCACGCTCCGGCGGAGGCGGAAGCATGAGCGCGCTATTGCAGATTAGTGCGTTGAACGCGTTTTACGGCAAGAGCCATGTGCTGCATGGGGTTGATCTCGTGGTCAACCAAGGCGAGATCGTAAGTCTTCTGGGACGCAACGGCGTTGGCCGTTCAACGATGGTCAAGGCTGTGATGGGACAAGTGCATGCGACCGGGTCGATTCGTTTCCGGGAGGAGGAAATGATCGGCCTGAAAGCATTCGAAATTGCTTATAAGGGTTTGGGCTACGTGCCTGAGAATCGCGATATTTTTCCGACGCTGACCGTTGAGCAAAATCTGATTCTGGGCGAAAAAAAGGGCAAGACATCACGCTGGTCGCTGGACGACATGTATCAGCTTTTTCCGCGCTTGCGCGAGCGACAGAATGTGGCCGCGGGTGTGCTCTCCGGTGGCGAGCAACAAATGCTGACGTTGTGTCGGACGTTGATGGGCGACCCGGATTTGATCATGATCGACGAGCCAACTGAAGGTCTCGCACCGAAAATTGTCGATCTGGTTGCCGAATATTTGAAGGTGTTAAAAGAGCGCGGCATTTCGATTTTACTGGTTGAGCAAAAGCTGGCTATTGCACTCGACATTTCACAGCGGGTTTATGTGATGGGACACGGCGCAATTGTGTTTGAAGGAACGCCGACGGAGCTACGTACCAACGCAGCAATTCGCAAGGAATGGCTCGAAGTGTGATCGTCTGCGCTGTTCACCAAAAAGAGGAACATCGTGTGTTGTGGCTGAACGAAATTCACGGACACAGTGTCCTCTTTTGAATAATAAAACGACCGTACTATTTAAGGTATAGTCGACCACGGAAAAATAGTGCACTTGGTTTCGACCGGCGTTCGCCACTGTCGAATCCGTCAACAAAAAAGGAATAGACATGACCGCCGAATATCAAACCCACGGTGCTATTGCCGTCATTACCTTGAACAACCCGCCGGTCAATGGACTCGGTCATGCCACGCGCTCGGCGCTGGTCGACGGTATGCGCAAAGCGCAGGCTGATGACACGATTAAAGCCATCGTGATTACCGGCGCGGGCAAGGCGTTTTCTGGCGGTGCCGACATCAAAGAGTTCAACTCGCCGAAAGCCATGGCGGAGCCAACGCTGCATACCGTCATCAGCACGGTTGAAAATTCAGCCAAGCCAGTGGTGGCCGCAATTCATTCGGTGTGCATGGGCGGTGGACTCGAACTGGCACTAGGTTGTAATTACCGCGTCGCCAGCGCCGGTGCACAAATCGCGCTTCCGGAAGTCAAGCTTGGCATCTTGCCGGGTGCAGGTGGCACACAACGATTGCCGCGGGTGCTGGGTCTGGAAGCCGCATTGAACATGATTATTTCCGGCACGCCGGTGATGTCCGAAAAACTTGCTGGCACGGCGCTGTTCAACAAAATCATCGACGGCGATTTGCTGCAAGGTGCGATCGGCTTTGCCAACGAGATTGCCGATCAGCGCCCGCTGCCAAAAGTGCGCGACCTGAAAATCGATTATCCGAATCACGAAGCGTTTTTGCAGTTCTCGCGCAATACGGTCAAGGCAATGTCGGGGCCGTATCCGGCACCGTTAAAATGTGTTGAGGCAGTCGCTGCCGCGGTCACTAAAAAATTCGACGACGGTATCAAGTTCGAGCGTGAATTATTTCTGGAATTAGTACAAACCACCGAATCGAAAGCGCTGCGTCATGCGTTTTTTGGCGAGCGTGCTGCAAGCAAAATTCCCGATGTGCCTGACACCACACCAACACGTCCGATCAAGTCGGCCGCCGTGATCGGCGCTGGCACGATGGGCGGCGGTATTGCGATGAACTTTGCCAATGCAGGTATCCCGGTGATGATGCTGGAGACCAAGCAGGAAGCGCTCGACAAGGGTCTGGCAACGATCCGTAAGAACTACGAGAACACGCTCAAAAAAGGCAAGCTCACACAAGACAAATTCGATCAGCGAATTGCACTGATTACCGGCACGCTCAATTACGCCGATATCGGTCAGGCCGACATTGTGGTCGAAGCGGTGTTCGAAGATATGGGTGTGAAAGAAACCGTTTTCAAACAGCTTGATGCCGTAATGAAGCCGGGTGCAATTCTCGCATCGAACACCTCGACGCTGGACGTTGACAAGATCGCGTCGTTTACGCAACGTCCGCAAGACGTGGTGGGTACGCATTTTTTCAGCCCGGCCAACGTAATGAAATTGCTGGAGATCGTACGCGGCAAGGCGACCGCGAAAGACGTGCTGGCAACCACGCTGGCGCTGTCGAAAAAAATCAAGAAGACCGGTGTCGTGTCTGGTGTGTGCGACGGCTTTATCGGCAACCGCATGATCGAGCAATACAGCCGTCAAGCCGGATTCTTGCTGGAGGAGGGCGCTTTGCCGGAGCAGGTCGACAAGGCAGTTGAAAAATTCGGCTTTGCGATGGGACCGTTTCGCATGGGTGACCTGGCCGGTAACGATATCGGCTGGTATATCCGCAAACGCCGGTATGTCGAGAAGCCACACATCACGTACTCAAAGACAGCCGATCTGTTGTGCGAGCTTGGTCGCTACGGACAGAAGACCGGCGCAGGTTGGTATGACTACAAGGCGGGCGATCGCAAGGCCTATCCATCGAAAATTGTCGACGACATGGTCATTGCGCATTCGGCCGATATCGGTGTACCACGTCGCAAAATTAGCGATACCGAAATTGTCGAGCGTCTGGTGTATGCGCTGGTGAATGAAGCAGCGCATATTTTGGAGGAAGGCATTGCGATGCGTGCGTCGGATATCGACATGGTCTATCTGACTGGTTACGGCTTCCCGGTATTCCGCGGTGGACCGATGTTCTACGCCGATACGGTAGGGTTGCCAAACGTGCTTGCTGCGATGGAGCGCTTTGCCGCAGGTCGCCATGGCGATGCGTGGAAGCCCGCACCGTTGCTGGCGAAGCTGGCTGCCGAAGGCAAGACATTTAACGGCTAGTTTGTTCCTTCGATGCCATCAGGTCGATGGCTCAAGGAAGTTCAGTTCCACCCCGTTACCTGCGGGGTCGGAACAAAATAGCTGGTGCAAATTCGTAAGAGGCACCCGGTCGCTGGTGAAGCTAATCGCGAGTGCGCTCAACCGCTCTTCGAATTCCACGCGGTTGCTGCAACTGAATGCGACATGGTGAAATGTGCCGACCACATGGGCGATGCGTTGCTCCTCTGGTTGCGCTTCGGTCAAATGCAGCAGGTCGGCAGTGCCGGCATACAACCAATAACCTGCATTGTGAAATGGTGGTCGCTCGCCAACGCGCAAGCCGATGGCGCTGACATAAAAATCCCGTAACGCGTCGAGCATCTGTCGATCAGCACGCAGGTTGTAATGGCTTAATCCAGTTGTTGGCATACGTGATTACCTTTCGCGGTGGATCAAAAAAATGGGATGCGGTACTGCCATTTTGCGGGAGTACTTACGCACACACGTAATTGCGTCCGAGCACATCATCGTTGCCTATTGATTGCGTTTGCTAGTCCCGTCAAAATTGTCGGGACCCTGTGCAAGGTCAGGTTGTATGAATAACTTGCAACAAAAGTTCCATAGAACAGGCACGGGCTAGCGTTTCAATGCGTCGCGCGGACCGTCCCGCCGCTAATCACCGCAGGCGTCGTTGTTACGACACGCTCATAAAAACCAGATTGGCCGCTTAAAAAATGTTGTGAATTTTGCGTTTTCTTTGTTAAAGAAGCGTAGGCAGCCAACCGATAACAACAGATTAGTCAAGTCGGAGAATCATCATGAGCGATTCCACCATTTCCAGCATTAGCAATGCAATCTCGTCCGGCAGCGGAGATCAGTCGATCGGCATCGCCATACTAAAAAAAGCGTTGGATGCCGAAGCATCAACTACCAGCGCCTTGCTGGACGCATTGCCGCCGGTACAACGCAGTAGCAACCTGCCACCAAATCTTGGCAAAAATATCGACACCACCGCGTAATGCACAGCACACATCCAAGATAGCGTTACGTCATCAGCACACAGCCACTATTGCCTTGATGCCGCTACCGACCGCTTGGTCCGGTCGATGAACTCATATCGCGTAGCACCTTGCAGACCGCCGAGAATCTGTCGCGGCTAGTATCTTTCGGGATCGGCATACGGCCGAGCATTTCCATCGAATCATTTGAGTCGAACGACAGCGACCTGCTCGCGGTAGGTTGCGTTGACGCCGGATTGATCTGATCGGGCGTGCGGCCACCACAGAAAAAGGGGAAACCGAGTTTGCACATAATGGATTCTCTTGACGGGTAAGGTGAAAATGACGGGAAGATAAACAAAGATATCTTTGAATGTATAAACAAATGAACAGATGAAAAAACAAGCGGATTAGCTCCGCATTGACAACCTTGAGTGGCCCACCAAACCGATCAGTTCCAAAAATTTTTTAATGTGTAACCTGATTTTGTAACGTATCGAACGTGCCAAAAAGTCGTCTATACTTTCGCTGGTTAAAAAGCAGGGAATATATTCACGGCAATTTTTTGCCCCACCCCTTTGCCTCAACTACTCGATCCGTGTCGCCACGGCATTCCCGTTATTTTGAATCGCACTCCTTCTTCCCCATTCAAGCGCCGCATGCTGATTTTGTTTCTATGTCTGTGTGCTGTCGGCGCGACCTTCGTATCGCTGCTGCTCGGTTATGCTTTTCTGATCGTCGCGCCAAACATGCCAGCACTTGACGCGTTGACCGACTACCGTCCAAAAATCCCGCTGCGTGTACTAACTGCAGATAATGTGCTGATCGGCGAATTCGGCGAAGAGCATCGTAATTTCATCCCGGGCAAGCAAATTCCCGCCGAAATGAAAAATGCCGTGCTGGCGATTGAAGACAGCCGGTTTTACGAGCATGGCGGCGTCGATTTTGTCGGGTTGCTGCGTGCGGTGATTACCGATTTACATAGCGGTTCTGCGCAGGGTGCATCGACGATTACGATGCAGGTGGCGCGCAATTTTTTCCTGTCGCGCGACAAGACGGTCACACGCAAAGTCAATGAGATCATGCTCGCTTACAAAATCGAGCGGGCCTTGTCGAAAGATCAGATTCTCGAGTTGTACATGAACCAGATTTATCTCGGTCAGCGTGCGTATGGTTTTGGCAGCGCCGCACAAACTTATTTTGGCAAGCCGCTCTCTCAATTGACGATTGCGCAATCGGCGATGCTGGCGGGCTTGCCGAAAGCGCCATCGGCATATAACCCCATCGTCAATCCAAAGCGCGCGCAGCAACGTCAGCAATATATTTTATTGCGCATGCGTGATCTGAAATTCATTACGCCAGCTCAATATCAACAGGCGTTGACCGAAGACATCAAGGTGCGTCCGGCAGGCCAGACGTATTCGACCCACGCCGAATATGCCGCCGAAATGGTGCGTCAAGCCCTGTTCGCGCAATACAAGGAAACGATTTATACGCATGGTTTTACCGTGCTTACCACGCTGCGCTCGAAAGATCAGGATGCAGCCTATGCGGCTGTGCGTCGCGGCGTGATGGATTACGATCGGAGGCATGGCTATCGCGGGCCGGAGGCTTTCATTACCTTGCCCAGTGATGCGCAGGACAAGCAGGACGCGATCGACGAAGTGCTTTCGCAACATGCCGACAGCGATGATTTACGCGCAGCAGTGGTGACCTATGCTTCACCAAAATTAGTCAAGGCAACGCTGCTGTCTGGCGATGAGATTGAGATCAACAGCGATGGTTTGCGCTTTGCCGCGGCCGGTTTGTCGAGTAAATCGAATCCCGCCCTGCACATTGTTGCCGGCAGCGTAATTCGCGTTACTGCCGACAAAAAGGAGCGCTGGAGCATCACGCAATTGCCGGCTGTGGCTGCCGCATTCGTATCGCTCGATCCGCAAAGCGGTGCTTATCGCGCGCTGGTCGGTGGCTTCGATTTCAACCTCAGCAAATTCGATCACGTACGCCAGGCGTGGCGGCAGCCGGGCTCGAGCATCAAGCCATTCATTTATTCAGCTGCGCTTGAACAAGGGTTCAGTCCTGGCAGTCTGATTAACGACGCACCACTAACACTTGGCGGTGAAGGTGGCGTGCCGGTGTGGGAGCCGAAGAACGACGACAACGTGTACGACGGGCCAATCACGATGCGCACAGCCCTGGCTAAATCCAAGAACGTGGTGTCGATCCGAATACTGCGCGCAATCACACCGCAAGTGGCGCAAGACCATCTGGCGCACTTCGGTTTTAATCCTGCCAAACATCCAGCCAATTTGACGATGGCACTCGGCACCGGCTCGGTAACGCCCGCACAAATGGCGGCGGCCTATGCCGTGTTTGCCAACGGTGGCTATCAGGTAACGCCGTACCTGATTCAACGTATTACCGATCCTCGCGGCGTGATCCTCGGACAAAGCCAGCCAGTTATGGCTGGACAGGAATCCAGCCGGGTACTCGATGCACGCAACGCGTTCGAAATGGATTCAATGTTGCGCGACGTGATCCGATTCGGTACGGCCGCTTCCGCCAACCGGCTTGGTCGCGCTGATCTGGCCGGCAAAACCGGCACAACCAGCGATTCAATCGATGGCTGGTTTGCCGGTTACGGTGGTGACGTGGTCGCGGTGGCATGGATGGGATACGACGAACCCAAATCTCTCGGCAATCGCGAATTCGGTGCGACGCTGGCACTGCCTTTGTGGATCAATTACATGCAGACTGTCTTGCGCGGCAAACCGTTGCTGGAGCATCCGCAACCAGACGGCGTCAATCGCGATACCGGCGATTGGGCGTATAACGAGTTTTCACAAGGGGCTGGTATCAGGTCACTGGGGCTCGATGAACCTGGTGCAGTACGCTCGCTACCACTCGACCGTGGATTCTTTGGTGAGCCACTTGCGCCAGCGCCTGACCCGGAAGCAGCGCGCCGCAAAGATCTTTACGGATTTTAAGCGAGCCAGCGCAGCACTCCTTGCGCTGCATGGCGACCGGTAGCAAAACAGGCAGTCAGTAAATAGCCTCCGGTCGGTGCTTCCCAATCCAGCATTTCACCGGCGATGAACAGGCCCGATACCGCACGCGTCATCAGAAGTGCATCGAGTGCGTCGAACCGTACGCCGCCAGCGCTGCTGATCGCTTCATCGATTGGCCGGGTCGCAGTCAGTGTCATTGGCAGAGATTTGATCGCTGCGGCTAACCGATGCGGCGTATTGAAATCCTCTTTCGACAGCAGCTCGCGCAACAAACCAGCCTTGACACCGGTAATACCAACGCGACTTTGCAAGTGACTCGATAGTGAGCGCGATCCGCGCGGATGACTGACTTCGGCAAGAATACGCTCAGCACTTTTTCCAGGCGCGAGATCGAGAGCAATCTGCACGCTTCCATACTGCGTAATCCGATCACGCAGCGCTGCTGACAACGCGTAGATCAAGCTGCCTTCGATACCGTTTTCAGTGACGACGCATTCACCAATGCGGCTACGACCGACACCATCTTCGCCGCGGTAATTTAGCGCGACAGATTTCAACGGCTGTCCC
>JAYTZV010000433.1:0-2420 GCA_043741695.1 Burkholderiales bacterium | reverse complement strand
TTACCGCTAAAACGGATCGGTTCGATTTCGTTATAGGCCGTGTGGACCTGTCTGGCCGCATAGCTGGATACGACGTTGACGGAGTCCGGTCCTGGCGCTTTTAACATGCCATCGCGCACGCCTAGATCGGTCGGCGCTTTGCCGTTGAACAGGCTAAGTTGGCCGCAAGCGATCACGACCAGTGGCGGTAACAGCAATAACAGCAATAACAGCATGGCGATTTTTTTCCGGGGAATTGACATGTGCAGTTCAGACGATACCCTGATTGCGCAGGGTCTGTATCTGGTCATCAGAATAGTTCAGCACATCGCGCAGAATAGCGCCGGTGTGCTGACCGAGTAATGGTGGCGCAGCGGGGTAAGTCGGTGGCGTGGCAGACAGTCGCATCGGACTGCCGACCAGCTTTGCCGTCGCTCCGCTCGGATGCGGCAGATCGACCCGCAGGCCGCGCGAGACGACTTGCGGATTGTCGAATACTTCGTCGAGATTGTTGATTGGTCCGCACGGAACACCGGCAGTTTCGAGTAACGTGATCCATTCGTCGCGGGTTTTTTTTGCGACCATTTCGACCAGCAGTGGCACCAGCACGTCGCGGTGCTGCACGCGCAGCGGATTGGTCAGAAAACGCGGGTCACTGGCCAACTCTGGAGCGTCACCCGCTGCCACCAGTTTTTGATATTGCCGGTCGTTTCCCGCAGCAACGATGATGTGTCCATCCGATGTGGCAAAGGTCTGATACGGCACAATATTCGGATGTGCATTACCCCAGCGCTGTGGCACGTGATCGCTGGCTAGAAAGTTCGTCGCCATGTTGGCCATCATCGCGACTTGTACATCCAGCAGCGCCATGTCGATGTGCTGACCTTCACCCGTGCGGTCGCGATGATTAAGCGCGGCCAGTACCGCGATGGTGGAATACATGCCGGTCATTAAATCCGAAATGGCGACACCGGCTTTTTGCGGCCCACCGCCAGGTAAGGCATCGCGCTCGCCGGTGACCGACATGAAGCCACCCATGCCCTGGATAATAAAATCGTATCCGGCGCGATGGGCGTACGGTCCAGTCTGGCCGAAGCCGGTAATCGAGCAATACACCAGGTCGGGCTTGATTTGCTTCAGCGAGGCATAGTCCAGACCATATTTTGCCAGCTGACCGACCTTGTAATTTTCCAGTACGACATCGGAGGTGGCGACCAGTTGCCGAATAATTTCCTGACCTTGTGCGCTGGCGATATCGACGGTGACTGACTGTTTGCCGCGATTGGCAGCAAGGTAGTAGGCCGCCTCGGAAGTATCGTTGCCTTCTTTATCGCGCAAGTAGGGCGGACCCCAGGCGCGCGTGTCGTCACCGCTGCCAGGGCGCTCGATTTTGATGACTTCTGCACCCAGATCCGCCAGGTTCTGTGCACACCACGGGCCCGCAAGTACCCGTGTCAGATCGAGGATACGGAGGTGGCCGAGTGCAGTTGGGGTAGCGCTACAATTCATTGCGGTTGCTGCCTTTCAAAAAACGAAGTGGGTGCGTTTGTGCCCCGTAATTTGCGTCAGATCGGAGATGCTTCATCATGTCGACTTGGCTTTTTCCTCGTATTGTTGCGCATCGGGGCGGTGGTACGCTGGCACCCGAAAATACATTGGCCGCAATGCGGTGCGCGGTGCAGCACGGTTTTTGTGCGGTTGAATTCGATGTGATGTTAGCGCATGACGGTGTGCCGGTTGTGATTCACGATACGCGGCTCGGTCGTACGATTGCAGGTGATGCCGAGATCGTATCGTTGACGTCGTCACAATTGGTGGCGATGGATGCGGGCAGCTGGTTTGGCGACGCCTTTCGTGGCGAGCCGGTACCGACCTTCGAACAGGTAGCGCAATTTTGCCGTGCCAACCGACTCTGGATGAATATCGAAATCAAGCCAACGCCAGGTACGGAAGTCGATACCGGTCGGATCGTCGCAGCGCTGGTGCAGCAATGGACTGATCTCGCCGAGCCAATGCCGCCGCTGCTATCGTCGTTTTCGTTTGATGCGTTGATGTCTGCAAAAGCCGCCGCACCCGCAATTCCATCCGGCTGGCTAGTCGAGCGCATCCCCGCAGATTGGCAGGCGCGATTGCATCAGCTCGGAGCGATTGCGCTACATGCAAACCACACGTTTCTGAGCACCGATATGGTTCATGAAATCAAGGCCGCCGGTGTCGGTATGTTTTGCTACACCGTCGATGAACCGGCCCGTGCGGCGCAATTATTTGCGTGGGGCGTCGATGCGATCTGTACCAACCGCCTTGACCTGATCAATGCCCAATTTGGTCAGCGTAGCGCGCCTTACTTTCCGTAACTTTCGTTACAGGATTTTTGAAGCGGAGCGAAAAAAAATCACGTTTAATGCGGTGCGGGCGATGTTTTGTCAGCCCGCTTTGAATAA
>JAYTZV010000432.1:0-2423 GCA_043741695.1 Burkholderiales bacterium | reverse complement strand
TAGAAGCCTTCCTGCGCGGTGCCGGCATCACCGAATTAACGTTGACGACCGGCCTTACACCCGAGTTCATGGAAACCATCGGCAGCATGCTCGCTGCCAGTATCGACGGCACATTTGCGCTTATCAGTTCACGCGCATCGAGCAAACGTGAGGTCAATGCCGAGGCCACGATAGTGGTTGTACGTAATAACAATCCTCTAAAATTTTTACACGATAGCAAGGCGGTATTGATGCAGATGCTGCGTAAAAAAATGCCGGGATTTATGCCGCCGAAAGAAGCCATCGAGGATGCCTTCTTCGATTTGAAAGCGCATCAGCAAGGCACCACAGCGGGCATGCACGGCGTCATCGATGCCTTGCTCAAACGCCTCGATCCGGCACCGATCGAGGCTGCAGCACCACCTGCTGGCTTGATTGAGGGATGGATCCCATCCAAGCGCATGAACAGTATCTGGCACCAATCCAAAACCGTCTATGCAAAAACCAGCCGCGATGCTCGCGGTGATTTCCAAAAACATTTTGGTGTCGCTTTTTTAAGCGCCTATGAAGCCGAGATCGAACGTATTCACGATGCCCACGACGATGAATGAAACGGTCCAATCGGCCATGCTGACATTGCAGATTGCGTCACTATGCGAAATCGGCGAGCGCAGCATCAATCAGGATGCGCTCGCCTGCGCACAAAATGATCATCTGACCTGCCTCGTGGTATCCGATGGTGCCGGCGGCCATCGCGGTGGCGAAGTCGCATCGCGGCTGGTGGTTGAGGCAATCGTCGACAGCTTTCTGCGCGAGCTGTCGTTCGGACCGCGTGCACTGCAATCGTATTTTCAACAAGCTACCGATGCCGTTGCTGCAGGTCGCAAAGAGGCAAGCCTCAACGACATGAGCGCCACAGTCGCGGTGGCGCTGATCGATCAGGACAATCACTGCGCAGTGTTCGGCCATCTGGGCGACACCCGCATCCACCTGTTTCGCCGCGGCGCGCTGCACTTCGTCACCAAAGACCACAGCCTGGTGCAACAGTTCGTTGATGCCGGCTACGTCAAGGCCGACAAGGTGCATACGCACCCGCAGCGCAGCGTACTGTTTGCCGCAATCGGGCCACAGCATGATCAGCCACCGATGATCAGTACCGAACCCGTCGCACTGATGGCGGGCGATGCGCTGCTGATCTGTACCGACGGCTTGTGGGAATGGCTCAGTGATGCTGATATGCTCGACTGCCTGCAGCAATCGCGTACAGTCGACGCGTGGCTGGCGGCACTAGATGCGCAAGCAGCACGCAACAGCAACAACGCGGCGCGTTCGCGTGATAATTATTCGGCGCAAGCCGTGTGGTTTGTCTCATCCTCCGATCACTCATCGCCACCATGATCAATACTGAACAGCTGACCGACCGCGACCTTGGTGACGACGATTATTTTTCAGAAAATTGTCTGGTAGTTGGCACACGCCTGGCGGAATTTGAAATCACCGGCGTCATCGGCGAGGGCGGTTTCGGCATTGTCTACATGACCTTCGACCACTCATTACGGCGGCCAGTCGCGGTCAAGGAATACATGCCGGCATCGATCGCGTTGCGTGGCGAAGACCGTGGTGTGGTGATACGTGCAAAACGACACCAACCCACTTTCGATACCGGCTTGAGAAGCTTCATCAATGAAGCCCGCCTGCTGGCACAATTTGACCATCCGGCATTGATCAAGGTACATCGTTTTTGGGAACAGAACGGCACTGCCTACATGGCCATGCGCTACTACGAAGGCAGCACGCTGAAAGAAATCATTCAGCATGATCCTGCCGCCGTCAACGAAGCCTGGTTGCGGCCGATGCTGGAATCGATTCTGCAGGCACTTGAGACACTCTATGCAGAAAATATTCTGCATCGTGATATTTCGCCCGACAATATTTTGATTCAGGAAAACGGCGACGCCGTGCTGCTCGACTTCGGCTCGGCGCGACAAGTGATCAACGACCTATCGCAATCGCTGACGGTGATTTTGAAACCTGGCTATGCACCGATCGAACAATATGCCGACGACAGCACGATGACGCAGGGACCCTGGACCGATATTTATGCGCTATCAGCGGTCATGTATCTGGCCATCACCAAGCGACCACCACCGACCTCGGTGGCGCGCATGGTGACCGATACGATGAAACCGCTGGCCGACGATCCTCAACCGGGATTCAGTACACCGTTCCTCACGGCGATCGATCAGGGGTTGCAGATTCGTCCGGACCAGCGACCGCAAACCATCAACGCATTTCGTCGCTTGCTGAAGGTCGATGCAAGCAGCAGTACCGGCGATGTCGTCCCCTCGCTAGCCAAAGCCGGCAACACAACGTCACCAACATCGCGTCATCACAAGTCGACAACCCAGACCACCAATGACAACGCACCTTTTCCGCGCGGAGCA
>JAYTZV010000431.1:0-6973 GCA_043741695.1 Burkholderiales bacterium | reverse complement strand
TACATCGAAGATCCGAAGACGCAGCCGGATGCCCTGAAGATCATGGCAGCACGCTCAGGCATCACACCAGCCGAATACCTACCGCTATTGAAAGGCACCAAGTTGCTGTCACTGGAAGAAGGCAAAAAAGCGTATGTGAAAGCGCCTGGCTATCAGTCGTTGTACGGTTCAACCGAAGTCGCCAATACCTTTAACTGGTACAACAAGGTCTACGGTTTGAGCCAGAATGTATCGAGCTATATCGATCCATCGTTTACCAACGGAAAGTAATCGCTTGGACCGCCTCGCCATTCAGATTGACGCGATGGTTATAAAAGCGATTGAAAAATAAGGTTATTTATCAAGCTACCAACCTTCAGCGACCCCGCCCCGAGTCTTTTTGCGCTAGCTAGAGATTCGGTGCAGGATGCGCCAGATAAACTTTATTGCGGCCATTGAATCGATCATTGAATCGATCATGGATGCAGGCTCCGGGAAAGCGTTAAAGACGAAGCGGGAAATTAAGTTGTAGCAGACGGTGTAAAAGCAGGACGGGCTGCGTGCCCCTCCGCTCAACGAGGTGATGATGATTTCGCGTTACTACAGATATCCAGATGGCACATTCCCAAACAGCGCGGCGATGGCGTTCATCTTGCTCGGCTACCCACTGGGCATAACCTTGCTGACGCAAACGCTGTGGCCGCTGAAGGTGGCGGGACTGTTGCTGGTTACGCTGACGCTGATCTGGTCCGCGTACTTCATCCATGAGTATGCACACCAGGCAATCTTCAAGACTGCTGAAGCGAACGCACGTTGGGGCACGGTCATGACATGGATCAACGGCAGCTGCTATGCCAAGTTCGCCGATCTGCGACGCAAGCATATGCGACATCATGTCGAGCGCGCCGATGTCATCACGTTTCCTGTTCAGAAATTTCTACGCAACAGATCGGTTTGGTTTCGTAATCTGGTGCTGGCGCTTGAGTGGGCGTATTTTCCTGCCGTCGAATTCATCATGCGCGGCTATGTGATGGCGCTACCGTTCCTGCGACCGACTGCGGGCAAATCACGCACACGCATCGTCGTGATTTTTGCAGTGCGCACGACAGCGTTCGTAGCACTGGGTTTGTATTGCTTTTCTGCAGTGGTGCTGTATGCGGTCGCGTATCTGATTTTCATTACCGTACTGCGTTTTGCAGATTGTTTTCAACATACCTACGATGCCTATCCGATTTTAGACGACACGCCGATCCCCAACGACAAGGTACGCGACCGCGCCTACGAACAGGCCAATACGTATAGCAATGTGGTTGGCATAGACAATAAATGGCTGAACCTGGTGTGGCTCAATTTTGGCTACCACAATGCCCATCACGAGCGGCCCACCATGCCCTGGTATCGCCTGCCAGCATTTCATCGAACGCTGTATGACGCATCCAACAGCCAGGTAATGCCGATGCAGCAGTTGCTCAAAAGTTTTCATATCAATCGTGTCAGTCGTGTCTTGGCATCCGATTACGGCACGGTGCTGCCGCCGGATGCAGCGGGTCGCGCTGACGGCTTTCTGGGTGCGGTGGGCGTGTCATTTCTCACCGCGGTCTGAGCCGATGGCGATAGATTACGGACTGGCCGGACGCACCGTGCTGATTACCGGCGCGGCCAGCGGTATTGGGTTAGCCATCGCGCAGGCGTTTGCCGTACAGGGTTGCCGCACGCTGCTGGTGGAACGTGACTCAACGGGCCTCGCCGCTGCGCTGCAGAGCATGCAACCGCACAACGCCTCTGCGTTCACCTTCGATCTGTGCAGCGACACCGAGGTGCGGGCATTGGTGTCGATGCTGCCGCATGTCGATGTGCTGATCAATAACGCAGGAGTGGAATACCCGACGCCGCTGTCCGGTGCCGATACCTTTGCGGATGCCTTTTCGCGTCTGCTGGACAATAACGTGACCAGCATGGCGCGCCTGACTAACGCGCTACTGCCCTCGATTCCCGACGGCGGTTGCGTGATCAATCAGTCGTCTATTTGGGGCCGTATCGGCGTGCCTGGTTTCTCAGCATATGTCGCCAGCAAGCATGCGGTGATCGGCTTGACGCGGGCGCTGGCCTGGGAACTCGGCGCGCGCTCGATTCGGGTCAATGCGGTCTGCCCGGGCTGGGTGTTTACTGCGGCTGCTGAACGCTCGCTGCGCGCCATATCGGCAGGAGAGGGCAGCGAAAATGGCGAAGATCGTGACGGAAGCCACCTTGCCGCAGCGCGGCGTGCGGTGTTGGCACGACAGGCGATTGCCACCGAAATCACGCCGCATGATATTGCGCGTAGCTTCCTTTTTCTGGCCTCCGACGACGCACGGGCCATTACCGGCCAGGCACTGACAGTGAGCCGTGGCGAGGTGATGGCGTGAACAAGATCACGCTGGACCTCAGCGGCCAGACCGCCTGCGTGACCGGCAGCGCCACTGGTATCGGACGCGCCACTGCACTGGCATTCGCAGCCGCTGGCGCGCGGGTCGTGCTCAATCATTATCGTCAGCCAAAATTGGCGCAGCAACTGCGACAGGAGATTTGCGATCAAGGTGGTAGTGCCTTGGCAGTCGACGCCAATGTGAGCGATGCCGCCGAGGTGGTACGCCTGTTCGCCGAGATCGATACGCATTTCGGTGCGATCGATATTGTGGTCAACAACGCCGGTATTTTGCTGGAAAAATCGTTTCTGGATACGACTGAAGCCGATTGGGACCGGGTGATGGCGGTCGATCTGAAATCGGTGTTTTTGTGCAGTCGCGCCGCCCTGGCGAGGATGGTGCCGCGCGGTTCCGGCTGTTTGATCAATATCGCCTCAGAACTGGCGGCGCTGGGCCGTGAACGCTTTGGTGTGTATTGTGCGGCCAAGGCCGGGGTGATCGGCCTGACCAAATCGCTGGCGCGCGAATTTGCGCCCGCTATCCGTATCAACGCCATCGCTCCGGGACCGACCGACACCGCGATGTTGTCGCTCGATCAGATCAGTCCGGAATGGCAGGCAAGAGAGTTGGCGATCCCGGCGGCACGTGCCGGACGACCAGAAGAAATTGCTGCGACGGCCTTGTTTCTGGCGAGCGAGCATGCGCGTTTTTTCTACGGACAGACTCTTAGTCCAAACGGCGGCGCGTGGATGGCATGAGCGCGGTTCTATTACAAAACACGGGCCGCCGAGAGACTCGTCTGGCGTTCGCCGCATTGATGGGTAGCGGCGTGGCGTGGGGGCTGATCTGGATTCCGCTGAAGTTTTTTGCCGCTGCAGGGCTCAACGGACAGGTACTGGGCCTAAGTGTTTATGCACTGATCGGCCTGGCGACGTTACCGCTGATCTGGCGTGAACGGGCTGCGTGGCGTGGAGAATTGCGCCTGCTGTTATTGATCGGGCTGTTCTTCGGCTGGGCCAACATGGCATTTACCAGCGCGATCATGATGGGATCGGTGGTCCGCGCGATGCTGCTGTTTTATCTGTTGCCCGCGTGGGGCGCGATCGGCGGCGTACTATTTCTGCGCGAGCGCCTAGCGCTTCCACGGCTGCTTGCCGTAGCGTTGTCGCTGGGCGGTGTTTTCGTGATCATGGGCGGCGTTGCGATATTTAGCCAGCCGCTGTCGATCGCCGACGGCATGGCGTTATCGGCCGGATTTTGCTACACCGCGGCCGGTATTGCCAACCGCAAAGCACGCCGCATTCCGCTGCTCAGCCGCACGCTGGTTTCCTTCATCGGCTGTGGTTTGATCGCTCTCGGAATGATGGCCTTCACCACGCCGGTATTGCCTGAAATAGCTGGCACGACCTGGGCTTTGCTGGCGCTGTTCGGTACCGTCTGGTTGCTTGGTGGCACTCTGCTGACCACGTATGGCGTAACGCATGTCGAAGTCAGTCGTGCCGCAGTATTGCAAGTGCTCGAATTGCTGGTGGCGGTGGTTTCCGCGATCGCTATCGGTGGTGAAAGCATGGGTTTGAAGGAATGGATAGGCGCGGCGATGATCGTCGGCGCTACTTTACTGGAAGCGACATCGACAGCATCAGTGGAAGAGGCAGTCACAAACGGAGTACCGCATGGATAGTTTAAGAATGGATCACCTGAGCTGGGTTGCCTACGAAAAACGCGTCAAAGACCCGAACGTCATCGTCTTGCTGCCGGTCGGAGCGCTGGAACAGCATGGCCCGCATCTGCCATTGGGCACCGACGCCTTACTGGCAACAGCAGTCGCACGTTCAGTCGCAGCGCTCGTCGGTGGCATCGTCGCACCTCCGATTAATTACGGCTATAAATCGCAACCGAAATGCGGCGGTGGACAGCATTTTCCTGGCACGACCAGCCTCGACGGTGGCACGCTGGCGAGCCTGACTTGCGACATCATCGCCGAGCTTGCAAGGCACGGTGTGCAAAACGTCGCGGTCGTATCTGGCCATTATGAAAATCAGTGGTTTCTGACGGAAGGCATCGATCTGGCCCGTCGTCGCGTTGGGCCCGGCTCGCCATTACGGGTCATGCGGCTGGAGTATTGGGATTTCCTGACCGAAGCGACGCTTGGACAAATTTTTCCGGACGGCTTCCCTGGCTTCGCGCTCGAGCACGCGGCAGTCATTGAAACGTCGATGATGCTGCATTACTTTCCCAATCTGGTTCATTTGGACCTATTGCCGCAGGAACCGCCAGCCGACTTCCCGCCGTATGACATGTATCCATCGTGCACGCACTGGGTGCCATCATCCGGCGCGCTGTCGTCAGCCAAAGGTGCAAGCGCGGAAAAAGGTCAACTGATGATGACGGAAGTGAGTACGCGTATTGCACAGGCATTGCGCAAAGAATTCATCGATGGCTGAAGCGAGCGCGCTGCCTGAACAGGCGCGGCCGAATCAATATTATTTATCAAGGGGATGCCATGACTGCAGTCAAAAAACTCTGGCCGCTACTTACTGCGACGCATCGCTACGACAAATCGATTTCTACTCACGGGCGCGGCGCGGGTCAGTTGATTGATGCACCCATCCTAGCCTATCTGATCGAAACGACCAACGGCCGGATCCTGTACGACGTCGGCTGCGATTACAACAAGATCAATGATCCGGCGTTGTGTGCAAAGTACTACGATCCCACGACGTTTCAGTTCGGCGCACCGGAAATGCGCGAGGAGCAGCGCATTCCGCACCATCTTGCACGGCTGGGTCTGACACCTGCCGATATCGACGTCCTCTTCGTCGGGCATCTGCATTTTGATCATGTCGGCGGCTTGGGCGAACTGAAACGCTGCGGGTGCGGTGCAGAAATCCATATCCAGCATGACGAACTAGTGGCTGCGCGCACTGGTAGCGACGTGGCTTGTTTTACCGACGATTTCAGCGTGCACGGCCCGTTCAATATCCGTCACGGTGAATACGAGCTATGCAGTGGTGTCAGCGCTGTTAGCACGCCCGGCCACACCGCGGGTCATATGTCGATGCTGCTGGAACTGCCGCACGGCGCGCCGGTGCTACTGGCCGGCGACGCTGCTGATCTGATGGAAAACCTCGACGACGAAATCGCGCCCGGTGGATGCTGGCAACATCAGTACGCTCAGGCCGAGGACAGCATCCGCAAGCTCAAACGCATTGCGCTCGACGCGGGTGCGCACCTATGGCCGAATCACGATTTTGCTTTCTACCGCGGCCTGCGGACTTTTCCAGAATGGCATGAGTGACTTGCCACATGCAGCGCAATCGGCACAGTATCCATGGAATGAGCATCGCACTGCCATGAAAGGATCGTCGTGACTGTTCGCGCAACGCCGTCGGCGTCCATTTCGCAGGTGCCCCCGCATTACCGCGGCGTCTGGCAACGTAGTTTGCTGGAAACGCCGCGCATACGTGACGTGAACACCACAGTTTTTTGGCTGCAGACCAGTCAGTGGCATGCCGACATACGCATACCTGCTGGCAGACCCGATTTTTCTGGTGTCACCGCGTTTGCGGATTGCAATGAACTGCAACTCGACTGGTTGGTCCGTCAGCACGGATTTGCTGGCATCACGCAAGTTGATGGTGAGCGGTCGCACGAGATTTGCCGATGGCATCGTCTGTTCGATTACCATCCGGCAGGCACCAAACCGGATGCCGGATTAATGCGCTTCGGATCGACGTTACTCACTGAAACCGGTTTGTACGCGTCATACCTGGAGCATTGGCACTTGTTGCCGGATTCACTGGACGGTTTCGTGGCCTTGCAGTTACTGAACGCGGACGACGCTCCGGCTACGCCAGCCCAATTTTTGCTGGTGGCGGGTATGTATGTGATGCAGATCCGGGATCGCGCCGTCGCATGGCCCGCGAGCATGAAGCCGGGAACGCTGCTGACGTCACGCGCAGCGTTGGAACAACTTGATCTGCTCGATTTTGACATCTCATTCGGCCGCCGCAGTGCTATTGGCTGGGATGTGCTGCACTCAACACTGCCGTGGCGCGTTGGCCAATCCGTATCGATACAGTTGGAACAGGTGCAGGGCGTACGAGCAGCCTTGACCGTCGACGGTGTAGCGCAAAACTGGAAAATCATGGAGTGGAACGCACCGCTAAGAACGAATAACGGGTGTTGATCTTCGCCAGCAAGCGCGTATCTCGCACGCAAGAAAGGTAATCGGGTTGCTACCATTACTTGAGAAACACCGGACCGGTCATGCGCTCAGCGACGGACTAAAAACCTGCGCTGTGCAATCCCACTCTTCAGCCCGGCACGCTCTTGCAAGCTAGATTCAGCGTCTACTTTGGTGCGCTAGGCACAGAAAAGATGCGGCGTAATTCATTGGCGCTGCATCGGCCTCACTTTTTCTTGACGATTGAATAAAAATTTTGCGTTCCTCGTGCGCATCAAGCGCTGGCACGCCTCGTGCTTTTGCCTTGCAGCAGTAGTATTTATGTTGACTTCCGTAATACCAACCCGTTCGAAAGGATTTTGCATGGATTCCAGCCAGTTGAAAAAGTCGGCCCGGCACCTGT
>JAYTZV010000430.1:0-2436 GCA_043741695.1 Burkholderiales bacterium | reverse complement strand
GGTGATGCGCGCATCGGCAGTTCGAACAGTGAATACTGCGACGCGATAAAGCAATCTGCTGCACGCCCCGCGGGTAACGCGCCGGTTGCCGCGTTGCCGGGTTCAAGTGGTAACGACGATGAGGACAACGACGACAACGATAGCGATGACGACGTGCTGGCGGCGGTGCACGTACAACGCTTCTTCAGCAACGATCTGCCGCCACCCGAGCCACACTGGCGCACTGTCTCGCTGGATCAGCTACAACGATTTTTTTCCAATCCTTCTCGCTATCTGCTGCAACAGCGGCTCGGCATGCGCATGCTGGGTGCAGCCGACGCACTACAAGATGACGAACCCTTCATCGCTGACTGGAACGGCCTGCGTGCGCTCGAAACCCGTTTGCTGCCGCTGTTTCTCGGTGGAGCCACGCCTGCAGACATTCAAGCCATGGCCGAAGCCGGCAATGAATTACCGAGCGGGCTGCCGCGCCAACAAATACTGCAGCGCGTCTTGAAGCAGCTGCAGCAATTCGCACAGACGCTGGCCGCAGCAACCGATCTCCCGACGCTCCCAACGCAGCAACGCACTTTGTCTGTCGATATCGATGGCGAAGTCTGGACCGTGACCGCCACGTTCACCGATCTGCGCCCAACCGGCCTGGTACGCTCTCGCTACGATGACACCCGCCCAGCAGATTATCTGTCCGGCTGGATCGATCATCTGGTGATGAATGCGGCTCTGCCGGCGGGTGTGATTGGCGAGACGCTGTGGCTGTCGCGCGATGGCAGCTACCGATTGCGTGCGACCGACTCGGCCGAACAGATGCTGGGTAATTTGATCAGGTTGTATCGATACGGTTTATCAACGCCGCTGCATTTTTTTCCAAAAGCGGCGTGGGCGTTTCAGCACAATAGTGGCGGCATCGCGGCAGCCCGCAAAAAATGGCTGCTC
The DNA here is from genome assembly GCA_043741695.1 of Burkholderiales bacterium. Classification (GTDB taxonomy): domain Bacteria; phylum Pseudomonadota; class Gammaproteobacteria; order Burkholderiales; family Burkholderiaceae_D; genus Actimicrobium. Next base: position 1,503 of record JAYTZV010000430.1, on the reverse strand, counting down.
ACCGCACGCACACCGCATGCAGAGCAAGCCGATCCCGCGTATCAACTTGCGTTGCGCGGTATTGATGATGCGCTTGACAGTCATTTTGAAATCGCTGCGCGCACCGTATTCGAGCCGCTGCTGCAGCATCTAGAGGATGCGCGTTTATGAGTGCGGATATGAACGCGACCATCAACGCGAAGCCAGGTACAACGCAAAAGGAGCCGCAAGAGCTCGACGTCTTCACCTGCCCGCTCGACGGCATCAATCAGATCGAAGCTTCGGCCGGTACTGGCAAGACCTGGAATATATGCGGCTTGTATCTCCGTCTCTTGCTGGAACGTTCATTAAGCGTGCAGCAGATTCTGGTGGTGACCTTCACCAACGCGGCGACCGCCGAACTGCGCGAACGCATTCGTGCGCGGATCGTCGAAACGCACCGTGCGCTACAGTCACCGGAAACAACCACCGGCGATCCATTCGTCACAACCCTGATCACAACGCTGATGGCCAAGGGTGCCGATCGTACCGTGATGCAGCAGCGACTTGATCTCGCACTGCAGACCTTCGATGAAGCAGCGATTTTCACGATTCACGGTTTTTGTCAGCGCGCACTTGCTGATGCACCATTCGCTGCGGGCATGCCATTTGCCAGCGAATTACTGGCCGACGATAGCGAGATCACCTTGCGCGTGGTGCAGGATTTCTGGCGACGATACATCAGTAGTGGCACTGCAGGTACCGAACTGATTCGGTATCTGGCCGACGGTAACGATAATCCAGAAAAATTTGCACGACTACTGCAACGGCGGGTCAAAAAATCGCAAGCGCGTCTTGTCTGGCCGGAGGATATCGATGCGTCGTTCAGCGCCAGTACCGATGCGCTCAGTGCTGCCTTTGCGACCGCGAGAGATCTCTGGACGCCAGAGGTTGCGGCAGATATCGCGGCGCTTTTGCTGGCGAGCGCAGACGCACTCAATCAACAGTCGTACAAAGCGGAAGCGATTCACGCCGCCTGCGCGCATTGGCAAGCGGTCCTTTCGGCCGATCAGGCAGGCATATCCAATGATCCGGCGCACAACAAGCTGGTCCTGCTATCAGCAAAAAACCTGAAAGACAAAACCAAAAAAAACAAAATGACGCCGCAGCATGTTTTTTTTGAAGCGGCCGAACAGTTACTGATGGTGCAGCAGAAAGCCGAAAATGATCTGCGGTTCGCCCGGTTGCGGCTGCTGCGCGATATGGTGATCGAGTGCGCAGCAGCACTGCGTCAATCCAAGCGCGACCAACGCGTGCAGTCGTACGACGATATTCTGTTCAATGTATTCAGCGCGCTGCAAAACGACGGTGGATCGTGGCTGGCGACGCGTTTGCTACAGTCGTACCCTGCCGCATTGATCGACGAATTTCAAGATACCGACCCACTGCAGTTCGCGATTTTTAATACGATCTACGGTGCAGGAACGCATCCGCTTTTTTTTGTCGGCGACCCGAAGCAGGCAATCTACAGTTTTCGCAATGCCG
>JAYTZV010000429.1:0-7011 GCA_043741695.1 Burkholderiales bacterium | reverse complement strand
CGTTGATGGTAGCGCGTTTGCTCACGCCGATGATGGCCGCGTACATCATGAAGCCGGTTGCGCAGGTCGAAGAAAAAGACAGTTGGATCATGCAGCGTTATCTCGCCATGATGCGTGCGTGTTTGCGTCATCGCATTTTGACCGGTGTCGGCGCAGGCCTGTTTTTCTTTGCATCGGTAGCGTTAGTGACGCTACTGCCAACGGGTTTTGTACCGGCTGCCGACCGCAATCAAACGCAGATCACGATCGAACTGGTACCCGGTAGTACGCTGCAAGAAACCGCGGCAATTGCAGAGCGCACGCGCGTAGCCGCCATGCGCGATAAAAATATCAAGGCTGTCTTCAGCTCGATCGGCGGCGGCTCCAGCGGCGATGCATTTGCACCCGGTGCAGCCGCTGAAGCGCGCCGCGCAGTGCTCACGCTGACCACGGTGCATCGGCATGGTCGCCATGAATCGATGGCGCAAATCGAGTCGTCGCTGCGTGAAAAAATTGCCGACATTCCCGGCGCGCGCTTCACCGTCGGGCCACCCGAAAACGGTGTAAAAATGCAGCTGGTGTTGCGCAGTGAAGATCCGGTGGCGCTACTCGCCGTGGCACAGAAAGCCGTTACCGAATTGCGTACGCTGCGTGGTATCGGCAACGTCAATTCGAGCGCGTCGCTGGTGCGTCCCGAAATTATTGTTCGGCCGGATTTTGCGCGCGCTGCCGATCTTGGCGTGACCGCAGCGAGTATTGGTGAGACCGTGCGAGTCGCCACCGCAGGCGATTACGATACCAACCTGCCGAAACTGAATCTGCCGGAACGCCAGGTGCCGATTCGCGTCAAGCTGCCCGATGCCGTGCGTGCCGATCTGGCTGCACTAGGACGCCTGACGGTACCGGGCCGCAATGGTCCAGTCTTGCTGGGTAATGTGGCGACCATCACGATGGAAAGTGGCCCGGCGCAAATCGATCGGCTCAATCGCAGCCGCAATGTCACACTGGCCGTCGAGCTTGGTAGCCGCACCTTGGGTGAAGTCAATGCCGAAGCACGCGCGTTGCCAACCTTGGCGAATTTGCCGGCATCGGTGCAGATTGCCGAGCTCGGCGATACACAGGAAATGAAAAAACTCTTCGCCAGTTTTGGTATTGCGATGGCGATTGGCGTGCTGTGCATTTACGGCGTACTGGTCTTGCTGTTCAAGGATTTTATGCAGCCGATGACGATTCTGGCCGCACTGCCGCTGTCAATTGGCGGTGCATTTGTCGCGCTGCTCATTACCGGTCGCGCACTGTCGATGCCATCGATGATCGGCCTGATCATGCTGATGGGGATCGTCACCAAAAATTCGATTCTGCTGGTGGACTATGCGATTCTGGCACGGCGTGCCGGCATGGATCGCTTCGATGCGTTGGTAGATGCGTGCCACAAGCGCAGTCGCCCGATCATGATGACGACAATTGCGATGGGAGCGGGCATGATGCCGCTGGCACTTGGCTGGGGAGCCGATCCGAGTTTTCGCTCACCGATGGCGATTGCCGTAATTGGTGGCTTGATTACCTCGACGCTCCTCAGTCTGCTGGTGGTGCCGGCGGTGTTTACTTACATTGATGATCTGGAAATGTGGTTGTTCCGGACCGTGCGTACACTGCGGTCACGCCAGGCGGACGGCACGTAATAATCAGCGTTGGCGTGTCTTGCGATTTCTGAATTAACGCTCATCGCCACGCGTTATTTGACCAGGCGCAGCGCGAACGGATATCGATATCCGGTGCCTTTGGATGCCGCAATCGCACCCAATATGCTGAACACGATGTTCAATACATACAGCAACGGAAACGCGACGATGCCGATCAAGAGCACGGTCAACATGCTGCAGACCAGATAACCGATCATCACGGTTATCTGAAAATTCAGTGCCTCGACCGACTCCTGCGCGATGTACGCCGAGCTGTCTTTTTTGATCAACCAGATGACCAGCGCACCAACAAAGCTGGTGAATATACCGAGCAAGTGCGCCAGCATCGCGATGTTGCAATCATTTTTTGCCGGCGTTGTAGTGACAGCATCATTCATGAGTCGGTTCCTTTAAAAGTAATCGAGCCAGCGCAGCGGAATGTGGCATTGCGCTGAAGCCAGATAGTCCATGTCGAACATCGCACATCACGTAAAGTTCATCTGAATCAAGTAAAGTTCAGCTAGATCAAGCAGAGATTTTTTTCGCTGCTGGCTTGCGCACTGCCGCTTTTTTAGGCGCTGCTTTTTTAGGCACCGCTTTTTTTGCCGGTGCTTTTGCAATCGGTTTTGCTGCCGGTTTTTTAGCGGCGCTAATCTTCACAACCTTGCCGGATGCTTCGGCTTCATCGGCGTCGATCGCGGCAGCAGCACCTTTACCCTTGGCTGGCGCTTTCGCCTTGCGTTCTTCAAATTCAAAACTGACCTTGCCGTCCTTGCCCTTGGCGAGAAACGCCTTGAACGGACGACGGGTGCGTTGCGACACAAAACCCGGCAGCAGATCGGTCTTGCCACCATTGAGCAGCTTCACCATCTGTTCTGGCAAAACCTCTTGCTGCAAAATGATGCGGCCACTGCGGAAATCACATTCCTTCGGTTTGGCCATCGTCTTTTCGCACACGTAGGCCAAGCCCATTTCATACACGTTGCTGGCGCATTTCGGACAAGGTCCGAGCACGGTCTGGCCCGTGAAATCGACGCCCTCGCCATCGTCGCCTTCACCATCGTTCTGACCGAAATCAAATTCCAGCTTGAAGTTCTTGATCTCTTCATCGCGCGAAATTTTCAGAATCGCGGCAAACGGTCGGCCCATCTTTGAGCGGAATCCTTGCAGCGGACCGATGGTGCGATTGGTCAGCAACTCTTCGACTTCCGCCACTTCAAACTGCCTGCTGCCCGGTGTTTTACTCATTGAAAATTCGCACTTGGTGCAAGCAAATCGTCGGTAATTTTCTTTGACCACACTGCCACAATTCGGGCACGTCGTTTTTAGCGTCGCGTAATCACCGGGTATCGTGTCATTGTCATACTCTTTCGCGCGCTTGACGATGATCTGCGTCATCTGCGCGATCTCTCGCATGAATTCGTCGCGACTGATCTTGCCGCGTTCCATTTGCGAGAGTTTGTATTCCCATTCGCCGGTCAGCTCAGGCGCAGTCAGTTCGTTCACGCCGAGGCCGCGCAGCAAGGTCATCAACTGAAATGCCTTGGCGGTCGGCATCATCTCGCGGCCCTCGCGGATGATGTATTTTTCGTTGATCAAGCCTTCGATCGTGGCAGCGCGCGTGGCTGGTGTGCCGAGACCTTTACCCGCCATCGCATCGCGCAGGTCTTCATCATCGATCAGCTTGCCGGCACCTTCCATAGCTGAGAGTAGCGTGGCTTCGGAAAAGCGTGCGGGTGGTTTGGTGACCAGACCATTTGCGACGATGGTATCGGTCTGGACTTTTTCGCCTTTGGCAACTGGCACCAGTGTGCCATCACCTTCCGGCGCTTTTGCATCGACCACATCTTTGCCGTATACCGCCAGCCAACCCGGATTGGTCATCACCTTGCCTTCGGTCTTGAACTGGTGACCGGTGACCTCGGTAAAACGCGTGGTAACTTGAAATTCGGCGGCCGGAAAAAAAATCGCCATGAAACGGCGCGTTACCAAGTCGTACAATTTCTGTTCCGGCTCGGACAGATTTTTTGGTGCTTGCGTGGTCGGGATAATTGCGAAGTGATCGCTAATTTTCGTATTGTCGAAAATCCGCTTGTTCGGCTTGACCCAGTTGCCGTTCAAAATTTGTGCAGCAAACTGGTAGTAATTATTATTTTCCGACAGCGTCTCCAGCGTCTGCTTGACGGTGCTGATGTAGTCTTCCGGCAGATGGCGCGAATCGGTTCGCGGATAGGTCAGCACTTTGTGCTTTTCGTACAGTGCTTGCGCCAGACCTAGTGTGTTTTTTGCGCTGAAGCCGAAGCGGGCATTGGCTTCGCGCTGCAGGCTGGTCAGATCGAACAGGCCGGGCGCCATCGAGGTAGTTGGCTTGGCTTCTTCGGTGACTACGCCTTGCTTGCCACGGCATGCGGCGACGATCGATTCAGCGGCGGCCTTGCTCCACAAGCGTTCGGCGCGTTTCTCGGGATCAGTGTCATCCTTCTTGTGTTTGGTGTCGAGCCAGCGGCCTTCGTAGATACCGGCAGCGCAGACAAAGTCAGCACGCACTTCCCAAAAATCGCGCGAGACGAATTTCTTGATTTTCTCTTCGCGCTCAACCACAATCGACAGCGTCGGTGTCTGTACGCGGCCGACCGTAGTCAGATAAAAGCCGCCTTCTTTCGAATTGAAGGCGGTCATCGCACGGGTGCCGTTGATGCCGATCAGCCAGTCGGCTTCACTGCGACAACGGGCGGCATCGGCCAGCGGCAGCATCTCGGCATCGTCGCGCAAATGCGTGAACGCCTCGCGAATTGCGCCCGGCGTCATCGACTGCAGCCAAAGCCGCTTGATCGGCTGTTTTGCCTTTGCATTTTGTGCGATCAGCCGAAAAATCAGCTCACCTTCCCGCCCGGCGTCACAGGCATTGATTAGCGCACTGACATCTTTGCGCTTGATCAGGCGGTTCAATACTTTTAGACGCGATTCAGTTTTGGCGATCGGGTTCAGCGCGAAGTACGGTGGGATCATCGGCAGATGCGCGAAACTCCATTTGCCGCGCTTGATGTCGAATTCTTCGGGCACCGCGATTTCGAGCAAATGACCTACTGCCGACGACAGTACGTACTGATCCGATTCGAAATACTCATCGTGCTTGGTGAAACCACCGAGCGTCTTCGCGATGTCGTTCGCGACAGACGGCTTCTCGGCAATGATGAGGGTTTTGGTCATAAGGTTTATCTCGAAAAAAATGCGGTCGCCGAAGGGCAAACTGCATCATTGTGCGCATCATACAGTCCGCGACCGGCTACTAACGCCAGAATCGCGACCAGTAGCTACGGCAACATTATGCGCGGTTGATAATAAGCGGGATAGTTGTGACGCCGCAAGCGGCGTGGCGCCAATTGGCAACAGGGGTACGGGATCAATCGAGGACTTGAAATTAGCGCCGCATGCAAGACAAGCGGCAGCGCAACAGTCATGTAACAGTCAATGCAACAATCGGGGCTCCGGATCGTCGTCGTCGAGGTACAGTTCGTCAAACATCAGACCGTCCGGCTGTTTGCCCTGACTCCAGAGTACCATCAAGACGATAACTTTCAACTTGTCGAGTGTGAGCGTCGCGTCACCGACAGCAAGCGCCCGCTCGATGACGATCTCGCGCTGCACTGCATTGAGCAGCTTGGCGGCTTCGAGAAACTGAATGAATCCGACTGCTGCGGTGCCCAGCGCATCGAGTTCCTGCTGCACATAAATGCGTGTACCAAACGAAAACGCTGTTTGCTGCGGATACTGACAAGCAAGCGAGTCATTGGCCTGTGCGAGATGGGTCAGCCAATCGAGCGCGCGGGAAATTTCTTCATCTTCAAAACCGATTGCAGAAAGTTTTTTGACGAGAGCAGCCGGCGCCGGACAAGCATCTGGCCGGTAGTAGGTTTCGTAAAGATAAACAAGGACGTCAAACATGGCTTTACTGTAGCGTTAAGTGAGGCCCGTTACAAGTGGCAGTAAGGGGTCGGCGAGAAGGCGGTACACGTTATTCATGCCGCCGCGCCTGAAACAGGTGATGCGCAGGCATCATTATGCACGGTGTAGTCGCCGATACTTTCCTCCTGGTAGCGTTTCGACCAGCCCGTCGAGCTCTAGTTCAATCAGCCCGGCGCCAAGTGATGCAGCATCGATATCGGCACGCGCGGCAAGTGTGTCGCCATCCACCGGATCAAATCCGAGTGCGTCCAGCAAGGTTTGCTGCAAAGCCGACAGACAGACCGATTCGGTATCGTGCGAACGACCCATTGCCGCGGTGGGTTGGCAAAGATTGAATTCATCCAATACATCTTGTGCCGATTCGATCAACTTCGCGCCCTGCTTGATGAGTTGATGACACCCCTTGGCCAACGGCGCATGGATCGAACCGGGAATCGCAAACACATCGCGCCCCTGCTCGGCCGCCACGCGCGCCGTGATCAACGACCCCGACTGCGCCGCCGCCTCGACGACCAGCACCGCACGCGACAAACCACTGATCAATCGATTGCGACGAGGGAAATTACTGGCGATTGCCGGTGTGCCGAGCGCATATTCACTAATGATGCAACCTTCCACAGCAATACGATGCGCTAATAGACGATTGCGGGCCGGATAAATAATGTCGATGCCCGTACCGATCACCGCGGTTGTCGCGGCATTGGTATGGCGCAGCCCGCCGCGATGCGCGGCAGCATCAATCCCCAGCGCGAGGCCAGAAGCAATCGTGAACCCGGCAGCGCTCAACTCTGCTGAAAAATCTTCTGCATTTAACAGGCCTTGAGCCGTCGCGTTGCGACTACCGACCACGGCAATGGACGGCGCTTGCAACAATTCCAGACGGCCTTTTGCGTACAGCAGAATCGGGGGATCGGGAATATCGAGCAAGGCCTGCGGATAGCCTGGATCGGCAAGCGTGAGAATCGCGTTACCGGGGTGTTCGAGCCATGCCATGGTACGCACCAGTTGGCTCTGCATCTCTGTGCCTGGCGCGGCTTTCAAAGCACGCGCTGTCTCGGGTCCCAGTTCCTCGACCAGTTCGGCCATATTCGCGCCGAAGATTTGTTCGGGCAAACCAAATCGTGTGAGTAGCCGCCTCGCAGTCGTGGCACCGATGCGGTCGGTCAGTTGCAGTCGCACCCACAACGCCAGCTCTTGATTCGTATCGGTAGTGGCGCGTTGGTGCGATATCAATGCGGCGTTATTCCGGTGATTTGGCCACGTCACCTATTTGAACGGAGTCTTTTACCTGCATGACCAAGCCGTACGAGATACTGTTAAAGACGCGGAATACAAAGATGCTGCCATATTCCCTATCGGGTAACTTGATTGTTTCCTTCTTGCC
>JAYTZV010000428.1:0-2439 GCA_043741695.1 Burkholderiales bacterium | reverse complement strand
CCGACAGCGAACGACTGACTTCGTAACTGAAGTCGACATGGCCGGGCGTGTCAATCAGGTTCAAATTGTAGATCTGGCCGTCGCGTGCCTTGTACGATAGCGCGGCAGTCTGCGCCTTGATCGTAATACCCCGCTCGCGTTCGAGATCCATCGAGTCGAGCACTTGCGCTTCCATCTCACGGTCCGACAGTCCGCCGCAAAGTTGGATGATGCGGTCGGCAAGTGTCGATTTGCCGTGATCGATGTGCGCGATGATGGAAAAATTGCGGATGTTATTCATTAACTAAGCGCTACCTAAATTCATTTCTCAAATTCATTAACAAAATTTCTGGACGAAACGCCATGGCGTAAATCGCGTTCATTAACCTGCGTGAAGGGAAACGTGACCGCAAAAAAAGCGCTCCATGCGAGGAAAAATCCTCTGTCGAGCGCCCCGATTTGCGAGATTGTTCAGTCGCCGCATTTTACCGGATTTCAGACACAAAGACCCGGGAAATCCCGTTTTCGCACGGAGAAGGCGGACCACACACCAGTTCGCGCGTATCAGGTTGCGTCGCCAGTGTCCTTTTGTACGCCTGCCGACAAACAAAACGTGCTAACACGCGCAGGGTCAAGAAAGTAATTGCACAGGCGAACAGCACTGCCGTCGGAGTTGTACCCAATTAATACCGGGACCAGTTCGTCGTACTGGTCGACAAGTTTTTGGTCAGCATCCACGTCTATTACCGTGACCTCAATCTCTTCGGTGGCTAACAGGTCGTGAAGGTCGTCCAGCATCTGTTCGCACAAGTGACAGTAGCTGCGGGAATACAAGGTGAATTGGATCAATTGAATCCCGAGGTTTCGGTCCGAGCTGAGGCATGTCCAGTCATGAACCGGACATGCCGCGAGCAGGATCGGAGGCGCGTCTCAATCAGTTCGGCCGAATCGGAACAAATTGCGATGCATCACCACGTCGCACCAGCACGACCGCGATTTTTTTCGGCTCCAGTTTCGCTACCACGGACGCCAACTGACGGCTGTCTTTGATATCCGTGTTGTTAAGACGTAGTATCACGTCACCAGCGCGCAAGCCGGCTCTAGCCGCCGCACCTTCAACACCATCAACCAGAACGCCGCCATCAATCTTCAACTCTTTACGCTGTGCGTCGCTAAGATCACTGACCACAAGGCCGAGCGAATTTGCTGCAGCCTCCGGTTTTGATTTCTTTTCTTCGCGTTTAGCTGCCGCTTTTTCAGATTCCATTTCAGCCACGGTGATCGGTAATTCGCGCGCCGCGCCCTTGCGCCAAACAGTCATTGCAGCGCGTGTGCCCGGCTTGACGTTGCCGACCAGTCGCGGCAAATCGCTGGAGCGATCAATCATCACGCCATTAAATTTTTGAATGATGTCACCTGCCTCGATCCCCGCTTTTTCAGCAGGACTGCCGACTTCGACGCGCTGCACCAGAGCTCCCTGCGCTTTTGCCAGGCCCAGTGACTCGGCAACTTCTTTGGTCAGTTCGCCAATCTGTACACCAATGCGTCCGCGTGTCACCTTGCCCGATTGCTTTAGCTGATCCGATACCCGCATTGCCTCATCGATCGGCACCGCAAACGAAATTCCCATGTAGCCACCAGAGCGGCTGTAGATCTGTGAATTGATGCCGATGACTTCACCGCGCATGTTAATCAGCGGTCCACCCGAATTACCGGGGTTCACCGCAACGTCGGTCTGAATCAAAGGCAGATAATCGCCGGTATCCCGCGCTTTAGCGGAAATGATTCCGGCAGTAACCGTGTTCTCAAGGCCGAATGGTGAACCGATCGCGATCACCCATTCTCCGGCGCGGATTTTGTCCGAATCACCCATCATCAAACGCGGTAAATTGCTGCCTTCGATTTTGACCAGCGCCACGTCGGTGCGCTTGTCTGAGCCAATGATCTTTGCCTTGAATTCGCGTTTGTCGGTCAGGGTTACGTACACTTCATCAGCGCCATCGACCACGTGGGCGTTGGTCATCACATAGCCATCGGCTGAAATAATGAAACCTGATCCCACGCCGCGTGGTACTTCTTCGTCCGATTGCTGCGGGGCTCCGCGTTTTTTAGGCTTGGGGGTGCGCTCAGGCGGTTGCTGCTGTTGATTCGGCGGTACCGGCACACCAAAGAAACGGCGGAAAAACTCCTGCATTTCTTCGTCATCAGCACCGCGGCCTGGCATGCCTTGCGCACTTTTCTGCTTTTCCGTGGTGCGAATATTGACCACTGCCGGACCGGTCTTGTCGACCAGATCGGTGAAATCAGGCAACACCGTTGCCGCAATTGCCGTCGACCCTGCACCGACCATTACCGGACTGATCGATAACGAAGCAACACTCAAAGCGATACAAAAAAACTTTTTCAACATGCGGTGACGTGATTTCATGAGATGGTTATCTAGTTTTGAATTCGATTGAA
>JAYTZV010000427.1:0-7029 GCA_043741695.1 Burkholderiales bacterium | reverse complement strand
GGGTGAACTCGACTTTCATCGCCAGCTTTTGTTCCAGATAATTACCGAGCAATTTGAACTTGCGCTGCAGTTCGGTCGGTGCTTCATCGGGGATCGCGGAGACGCGTAATACCTGCTGCGCATGGACGGTACCGGCACCCACGAGCGCACTCGCGGATAGCATGAGCATGACGCTGGCGATAATCTTGCGATGCAGGGAAAACAATCTGGACATGGAGATTCTCTTTTGAAAAAAGGCCTCGGCGGCGAAGGATTGACCGAGACGTCGTATTATAGGGTTGACTCGTTATTTGTGCGTGACAGCGAGCAAATACCGCCGCGCGACCTTTCTTCGACGAGGAATTGAGTTCGCAACCTCGACCGCCACTTTTTCACTCGCGTCAATTGATGGAAACTCCCGATCTCGCAGTAAATTCACCCGTCACAAAAAAAGTCTGGTACCGGCCGCGCCTGCCGAGAGCCACCATCAGCTATGCAATATTCATCAGCGGTGCGGTCTGCGTGGCGCTGATCGCACTGGCATTTGCCGCGCTTGCCGAAAGCATGCTGGCGTTGAATTTGCGCTTGACGCACGCGTACCGCTGGAGTGCTTTCCTGTTGCTACCGTTCGGCTTTGCCGGCTTGCGCTGGTTGACCATTCGGCACGCGATGCAAGCTAGAGGCAGCGGTATTCCGCAAGTGATTGCGGCGATGACGCTTGCCTCGGGAAGTCCCGCACAAAACCTGCTGGTTTCACTGCGTCAGGCGGCCTGGAAAATTGTACTGACCGCTGGCGCGCTGCTGGCTGGCGCGTCCAGCGGTCGCGAAGGACCATCGGTACAAGTCGGTGCAGCCGTGATGGCTGCATGGGGGCAGTGGTGGCATGTCAAGCTCGGACTGCGGTCGGGATTTGCGTCGCAGGCTTTGATTGCAGCGGGTGCTGCTGGTGGTCTCGCCGCGGCTTTCAACACACCGTTAGCGGGGATCGTGTTCGCCATCGAGGAATTAGGGCGCGACAGCTCGGTGCGCTGGGACCGCATTGTGTTGTCCGGTGTCTTGACCGCCGGCTTCGTCTCGCTCGCTTTGGTAGGTAACAGCACCTATTTTCATGTGAACGAACCCATGCTGCTGCTGCGCGAATCGTGGAAGGCGGTCATCGTGTGCGCGATAATCAACGGTGTACTTGGCGGCTTGTTTTCGCGACTGTTGCTGGCAGGCGTGCCCGGCTTACTGCCGCGGCGCTTGCGCTCGACCGTGGCGCGCTATCCGATCCAGATCGCTTTTGCTTGCGGCGTGGTGGTTGCGCTACTCGGTTGGTTCACCGCCGGTGCCACTTACGGTACCGGATATACACAAGCCGCAGCGTTGTTGAACGGGCACCCCCTTAATACGCTCTGGTTCGGAGCGGCCAAATGGCTGGCGACGATCGTTTCGTATTTTGCAGGCATTCCCGGTGGCATATTCACTCCGTCACTGGCCATTGGTGCAGGGATAGGCGAGAATATCGCCCACGTTATTCCCGGCATCGCCGAGCCCCGCACGCTGGCACTGCTGTCAATGGCCGCTTTTCTGGCGGCAGCGACGCAGGCGCCGATCACGGCGAGCGTGATCGTGATGGAGATGACGCACGGCCAGGATACGACCCTGTATTTGCTGGCGGTAACGCTGATCGCCTCGTTTGTTGCCCGCACAGTTTGCCGGCGACCGTTTTATCATTCAGTCGCGCGGCGCTTTCGGCGCGAGGCGCTGGCACGCTGAATAACGCGGTGTATTGGCGCATTGCAAATCACTACGGTGAATCGGGGCAGTCGCTTAATCCATGCGCAACATGCTCTAGCGTTTTGGAAAATGTGCCTTGAAAAAACGCTTCGTGGCACACTGAATACCTTCCGTATGGCATAAAAATAAAGTGAGCAGACCATGAACCTGGATCGTTGTGGAGATGTTGATCTTGCTGTCACTCGTCGGCGCTGCGGGCGCTGAAGCTCGCACCGAAGATTATTTGATCTGCTTGGCATTTGCGGGATCAGTTGCCCTTGCTGTTAGCGCAGTCAGGTCATTCCGGCAGTAAAACAAGAGAGAGGAGATCACCATGCCGCACACCGCGCCAACCTTGATTTCAGATGCCAGGTCTGCCTACGACCGGGCCTGCGGTGCCGTTACGGGTTCCGATGGAACAGGGTACTGGCTTGCATTCTTCGTCAGTATCTGGACGGGAGATCATCCTGTCACCACGAGTGTTCCAACTTGGGTAACACAATGTGCCGCGGGTTTGCTCGTGTTGGCTATCGTGCGCATCTATTTCTGGCGCAAGCGACGCACTGCAGAGGACGCTTACCACCGCGTGGCCGGGCTTGGAAAGTATGCGGCAGCGCCATCTGTTGACCATGATCGAACGTTGCATCGGTAGCTGTTTCGAAGCTTCAACGTTGACGGTTCATGCCAGCGTCACCGTTCGTGCACCACCACTGGTGACATGCCGCTTACGGTCCAGTTGCTACCGATGCGCCAAATTCGACTTCGCACCCGTTGTCAAACCTCAAAAATATTCGATGTTTTTGAAATCAGAAGTGGATTGACAAGGGCGGATTGACTTCACTCCACCGTCACCGACTTCGCCAGATTACGCGGCTTGTCGACATCGGTACCACGCGCCAGCGCTGTGTGATACGCCAGCAACTGCAGTGGCACGACATGCAAAATCGGCGACAGCAAGCCGTAATGTTCCGGCAAGCGAATCACGTGAATTCCTTCGCTCGGCACAATCCGTGAATCGGCATCGGCGAACACATAGAGCTGGCCGCCACGTGCGCGAACTTCCTGCATATTCGATTTCAGTTTTTCGATCAGCGTGTCGTTTGGCGCGATGGTGACGACCGGCATTTCTTCGGTAACCAAGGCGAGCGGGCCGTGTTTAAGTTCGCCAGCGGGGTAGGCCTCGGCGTGAATATACGAAATTTCTTTCAGCTTCAACGCGCCTTCCAGTGCGATTGGATAATGCAAGCCGCGACCAAGAAATAATGCATTTTCCTTGCGGGCAAAGGCATCGGCCCAAGCGATGATATGCGGTTCCAGCGCCAATACACTCTGAATCGCTGCAGGCAGGTGGCGCAGATTTTTCAGGTGCGTGCGCTCTTCGGCATCAGTCAGGCGACCACGCATTTTTGCCAGCGTTAATGTCAGCAAAAATAGCGCGGCAAGTTGGGTGCTGAATGCCTTGGTAGACGCCACACCAATCTCGACACCGGCGCGAGTCAGATACGACAATTCAGTCTCACGTACCATCGCCGAGGTGCCAACATTGCAGATCGCTAGTGAGTGGCGATGACCGAGTTCTTTGGCGTACTTCAGTGCTGCCAGCGTGTCGGCAGTTTCGCCCGATTGCGAGATCACAACGATCAATGCATTCGGATTAACTGCCGGTGTGCGATAGCGATATTCGCTGGCGATTTCTACTTGGGTGGGAATGCCGGCGACGGATTCAAGCCAGTATTTGGCAGTCATGCCGGAATACAGGCTGGTGCCGCAGGCAAGGATGTGAATCGCATCGATATCGCTAAAAACATCCGCTGCGTTTGGTCCGAACAGTTCCGGCACAAACGCCTGCACGCCTTCGAGCGTGTCGGTAATCGCCCGCGGTTGCTCGAAAATTTCTTTCTGCATGTAGTGGCGATAGGGGCCGAGATCGATGGCGCCCGAGTACGCACTGACGGTGTTGATGGTGCGCACTACTTGCGCGTCATGCTTGTCGGTGATGCAGATCGACTCGCGCTGCAAGTCAACGACATCACCCTCTTCGAGATAGATGATCTGGTCGGTGGCACCGGCCAACGCCATCGCGTCTGACGCCAGAAAATTTTCATTTTTGCCGAGGCCGACGATCAGCGGGCAACCGAAGCGCGCACCGATCACGCGGTGCGGCTCATCTTTGCAGAACACCGCAATGGCATACGCACCGGACAAGCGTTTGACGGTTTTTTGTACGGTGCGAAACAGGTCGCCGTCATACAAATGGTTGACCAGATGCGCGACGACTTCAGTATCGGTTTGCGACACAAATTCGTAGCCGAGCGTTTTTAGTTCAGTGCGAATTTCTTCGTAATTTTCGATGATGCCGTTGTGGACCAACGCGATGCGCTGCGTACCAGATTTATCCGCAGAAAAATGTGGGTGCGCATTGAAGGTCACCGGCGCACCGTGCGTGGCCCAACGCGTATGTGAAATGCCGGTGGTGCCTTGCAGGCCCGACTGACCAATTTGCTCATCGAGTTCGGCAACGCGTGCAACACTGCGGGCGCGCTGCAGACCATCGTTGAAAACTGCAACGCCGCACGAGTCATAGCCGCGGTATTCAAGACGCTTCAATCCTTCGACCAGGATCGGAACGATATTGCGTGTGGAGACTGCACCGACGATACCGCACATAGTGATTTCCCTTATTTTTTCTGCTTGACTGGACGTTGCCAGTTTTCGATGGTGACTTGCCGCGGCCGCGATACGGTCAGCTTGCCTGCAGGCGCATCTTTGGACAGTGTGGTGCCGGCGCCTAATGTGGCACCAGCGCCGACGCGCACCGGGGCGATTAACTGGGTCGCGCTGCCGATAAAGACATCGTCTTCAATTGTTGTACGCAGTTTATTGGCGCCATCGTAATTGCACGTGATAGTACCGGCACCGACATTGACGCGTTGACCGACGGTGGAGTCGCCGATGTAAGTCAGGTGATTGGCCTTGCTGTCGTTACCAATATGGCTATTTTTGACTTCGACGAAATTACCGATGTGAACGTTTGATGCCAGTTCGGTACCCGGCCGCAATCGTGCATAGGGACCAATTTGTGCAGCGGTGCCTACCTGCGCGCCGTCGATGTGGCAAAACGGTTTGATCGTGGTGCCTGCAGCGATGTGTGCATTGCTGATCACGCAGTGCGCACCAATCGAAACGTTGTCTGCCAGCTCGACTGCGCCTTCAAAAACGCAGCCAATATCTATGCTGACATCGCGGCCGCAAGTGAGCGTACCGCGAATATCAATGCGTGCTGGATCGATTAGCGTGACACCTTGTTCGAGCAAGCGGTGCGCCAGATTGCGCTGAAAAATACGTTCGAGTTCCGCGAGCTGCACCTTGCTGTTGACGCCCAAGGTTTCCCAGGCGGCGGCAGGTTGTGCCGAGTGCACCGGTATGCCATCGGCGACGGCGCAAGCAACGATATCGGTCAAATAATATTCGCCTTGCGCATTGTCGTTCGATAGCGATGCCAGCCAGCGTTTGAGTGCGACTGTCGGTGCAATCAAAATACCGGTGTTAATTTCGGTGATATTGCGCTCGTCGGCCGACGCATCTTTTTGCTCGACGATGCGTACGATCTTGCCGCCGTTGCGGACGATGCGACCGTATCCGGTCGGGTCGGGCATGTCGACGGTGAGAATGCCTAAAGCACCATCGGCAGCACATGCGATCAGCTTTTTCAACGAATCACTGCTGGTCAGCGGCACGTCGCCGTACAGCACCAGGGTTGGCTGCGCATCATCAAGGCAGGACAGTGCTTGCATTACTGCATGGCCGGTACCGAGCTGTGGCTGCTGCAGCGCGAAGGCGATGTCTTGTGACGCAAAGGCGGCGGGTACTGCATCGCCACCGTGACCGTAAATGATGCAGAGCCGACTCGGTGACAAGGTTCTGGCAGTGGCAACCACATGCCCGAGTAGTGATTTGCCGGCCAGTGGATGCAGGACTTTTGGCAACGCAGATTGCATGCGTTTGCCCATGCCGGCGGCGAGGATAACAACGTTCATGGACGCCTGATAATAAAACGGTGGTCAGAAGATGCACTGCGAATAGAAGCACTGCGAATAAATGCCCTGCGTGTTTAAACGTTTGATGAATCGAAAAAATAATCAACGTCGCAAAATCTTATCATGTACCTACCGCGTCATCTTGCCGACAAGAGTGCGACAGCATACGTATCTCCACAATCGACCGTTAATTAGCTGATCAATTTGTTTAAATACAACGCACACCCAAAAACGGCACAGTGAAAATTATCGCTGCAGCGAGCCTCGACCAAATCCTTCACGCGCGCCAGCAGTATCGAGCGGCGTGTTGCCACCAAACCGGGCGCGGTGTTGCTGCTCTACCGGAATCGTGCTTGCATCTGTTTTTTTCTGGACAGGCGGCACGTTGGCCACGCCAGGCGCTGTAGTCGAGGCCAATGGCACCGATGCTGTTAGCGGTACCGCCGGGAACTGGTTAAGCGGGGCAGATTGGGCTGGCCGAACGACCACGGCAGATGTGGCGGGATACAGCGTTTGACGCGGCGTGGTCACGATACCCGATGAGAACACCCGCGCTGCCGGTTGTACCGCAATCGATGCGTTGCCGCGTTCCGACCGCATCGCCGGTGTCGATAGCGGTTGCCACGGTACGTTTGAGGGCGCAGGAGATACGCGCACGGCACGCGGCGCAATTGACGTAATTGACGCAGGTGCAGCAGGTGCAGCAGGTGCCGTAGTTGCTATCGGCGACGTACCGGCATTGCGTATCAGTTGTGCCTGCTCACTGCGGTTTGACGACGGTGTCACGACCACGGTTTTACTCGTGCCGAACTGGTAACTTGGCATCACCGTAGTGGCGTTGCGCACAAACTGGTTTTGATAAGTTGCCGCGCGCGGATCGGCAAGACCCGCCGAGCGTTGTAGCGTGGCACGGTCATTCGAATAACCGTTATTAATTTGCTGCAAATAACGTGGCGTTGCCTGATACGCCGGCACATACACTTCGCGCGGTGCCAGCGGGAACCAGCCGACCGACGGACCATCGCGGTAGTTGCCGTAATTGCTGCCGTCGCCACCCACCCAGCCAACCAGTGCCGGTGCCCAGATCGGCCGGGCGCTGATGACTCCCGGTGTCCAGCACCAGCGCTGTTCGTAAAACACCCAGCGGCCGTAATGCGATGGTGCGTAGCCCCATGGCGCATTGTCGACCCAGGTCCAGCCCCACGGCGCGATCCAGGTCCAACGGCCGTCGCGATACGGCGCCCAACCGGCGGGA
>JAYTZV010000426.1:0-2447 GCA_043741695.1 Burkholderiales bacterium | reverse complement strand
TGTATTCGTAGCCGGGTTCGCGCAGCCGCACGCTCAAGTCAACCAGACCGGGGGCGACGATCAGACCACCTGCATCGATCACCTGATCCGCAATGAATGCGTCTGGAGGCATACCGATGCCGACGACTTTGCCTGCGTCGATAAACACGTCGTGCTGCGCATCGATACCGTTGGCCGGATCAATCAGATGACCGTGTTGGATATGGAGTTTCATTGGTGCCGTCGTCATCGTCATTATGAATTGCCCGCGAGAATACTCATGACCGCCATCCGCACCGCGATACCGAAGGTCACTTGTGGCAGGATCACTGCCTGCGCACCATCGGCCACCGCCGAATCGATTTCGACCCCGCGATTCATCGGTCCCGGATGCATGACGATTGCGTCCGGACGCGCCAGCGCAAGCCGCTCCGGTGTCAGGCCATAGCTCTTGAAAAATTCTTGCGCGGATGGCAGCAGCGCGCCGGACATGCGCTCGTTTTGCAGACGCAGCATGATGATGACGTCGACATTCTTCAAGCCCTGATTGATATCGGTGAATACCCGCACGCCCATTTGTTCGAGACCGCTAGGCAGCAAGGTGCGCGGTGCAATCGCGCGGATTTCCGGCACGCCCAAGGTAGTCAGCGCATGTATATCCGAACGCGCCACACGGCTGTGCAAAATGTCGCCGACGATCGCAACAGTAAGCCCAGTGAATTCTTTTTTGTAATGCCGGATTGTGTACATATCCAGCAAGCCTTGGGTTGGATGCGCATGACGGCCATCACCGGCATTAACAACATGCACATGCGCTTGCCGCGTATCGACCAGATGTTTGGCGATCAAATACGGCGCGCCGGATTCGGCATGGCGTACAACGAACATGTCGGCATGCATGGCTGCCAGATTGTCGATGGTATCGAGCAGCGATTCACCCTTGGTGGTGCTGGACGCTTGAATATTCAGATTAATCACGTCGGCCGACAAACGTTTGGCTGCGATTTCGAAGGTGGTGCGGGTGCGCGTGGAGTTTTCAAAAAAAAGATTGAACACGCTCTTGCCCCGCATCAGCGGCACCTTCTTCACTTCACGGTCACTGATACCGACGAAGGATTGGGCGGTATCGAGAATGTGTTTGACGATCGCTTTTGGCAAACCTTCGATCGACAGCAGGTGCTGCAATTCACCGTGCTTGTTGAGTTGCGGATTAAGCATGCTTCACCGTGAAAGAAAGTCTGCCGTCGACTGCTTGCTGCAGCGTCAGCGACTGGCCTGCATCGAGCGTCACTGTAGCTGCGACGAAGTCCGGCGCGACCGGCAATTCACGGCCACCGCGGTCGACCAGCGTGGCCAGCATGATGCGGGCCGGCCGGCCGTAGTCGAATAATTCATTGATCGCAGCGCGTGTGGTGCGGCCGGTAAACAGCACATCGTCCATCAACAGAATCGTCGCGCCTTCGACTTCGAAAGGAATGCGCGTGGGTTTAACTTCGGCATGCAAGCCTTTTTCGGCGAAGTCATCGCGATAAAAAGAAACATCGACAAAGCCGAGGCGATCGGTCAATTGCAATTGTCTGGCGAGGCGCTCGGCCAGCCACGCGCCGCCAGAATGAATGCCGACCAGTGCGAAATGTTCGGTGCTGCCGAGTGAGTCGGTAATCTGCTGTGCCAGCGTCGTGTACAGCGCTTCGGCATCGAGTTCAGTGATCATGGTGCATTTCAAGGTAGTCAAACAAGTTTGTCGAACAAAGTCATCAAACAAAGTCATCAAACAACGTCATCAAACAGCGTCGTCAAAATAATGTTGCAGGATTATCGCTGCCGCGCGGTCGTCGATCCGTTCGCCGCGTTGCTGATGCAGCACCGCCGAGCTGTAGCGTTCATCGACCAATATCGCCGTCACACCGTAGCGGCCGTGCAGTTGATTGGCGAAGCGCCGACAACGTACCGTCATCGCATGCTCGGCGCCGTCCGGATGCAGTGGCAATCCGATGATGCAGCGCTTCGGTTGCCATGCAGTGATCAAGCTGTCGATCGCCTGGAATTTTGCCTCATTAGTGGCGGCATCGATGATCGTCAACGGTTGCGCCTGACGCAGCAGTGTGTTGCCGACCGCGACGCCGATACGCTTTAAGCCGAAGTCGAACCCAAGGATGGTCTCCGCTACCGCTGCCATCACAGCAAGTACATCAAGTCAGGCATGCCCGGCTTCAGCTGTCAGCATCGATGGATCAATTCCCAACAGCCGAATCGCCGCTGTAAAACGCTGCTCGACTGGCAAATCAAAAATAATCGACGGGTCGGCACCTACCGTCAGCCAACCGTTGCGAATAATCTCGTCTTCCAGCTGACCAGCACTCCAGCCCGCACAACCCAGCGTAACCAGCAGATGCTGCGGTCCGGCACCGGCCGCTACCTCTTCGAGAATATCTTTCGAGGTGGTCAGTGCAATTTGATCAGTGACT
>JAYTZV010000425.1:0-18364 GCA_043741695.1 Burkholderiales bacterium | reverse complement strand
CGCTTACCGCGAATGAGAGCATCGACGTCAATGGCGTATCGATGACCAAGCAACAGTGCTTCCGCAAGGCGGCAGAAGTCGATCCACGAAATGCATGTGCTTTACAAAACCTCGGCGACTCGCTAAATGCGGGTCAGGGCATCGACGTCAATGGCGTGTGGAGGACAAGGCAGCGATGCTACCGCAAGGCAGCAGAACTCGACCCACGAAGTGCGGCTGCTTTCTACAACCTCGGCACCACGCTGAGCGCGAACGAGAGCATCGACGTCAATGGCGTGTCGATGACCAAACAGCAGTGCTTCCGCAAGGCGGCAGAACTTGATCCACGAAATTCGCATGCTTTCAACAGCCTCGGCGCCACCCTGAGCGGGAGCGAGAGCGTCGACGTCAATGGCGTGTCGATAACCAAGCAACAATGCTACCGCAAGGCGGCAGAACTTGATCGACGAAATTCGCATGCTTTCAGTAACCTTGGCAACACACTGAGCGCAAACGACAGTATTAACGTCAATGGTGTGTCGTTGACCGCCCAACAGTGTTACCGCACCGCGGCTGAAATCGACCCTCGAAATGCGCGCACTTTCGTCCGCCTCGGTAGTACGCTGCCAGGGAGCGGGAGTATCGACGTTAATGGTGTGATTATGACCCAGCGCGACTGCTACCAAAAAGCACTGGAAATCGAACCCGGCAATACCAAGGCGCAAAATGCACTACGACGTCTTAATCGGGCAGAAGCTGCGGCTGCTAGGGCTGCCAGGGCCGCGGCCGCAGCCGCTGCCACCAACATCATTGCTCCCCCGATTCAACACCGTGCTGCAGAAGTCCTTCAACGCCAACCAAATCCGTCGAATCGCATTGAATCACTTGGTAATGCGCCCGCGTTGCCAGTGCCAGCCGATGCACAACATAATTTCATTCCAATCGCAACAGACGAGCTGACGCAAGCATTGGTACTCCAACATATTTTCGATGTGCGAGCGGCGGTACCTGCAAATAATTCGGCACCCGCAGCAGCTGCACCGCCCGCAAGATTGGCTGCAGTACCAGATCAACCAGCCATCCCGCCGTCACCAGTGCATCCACCACGTGCATCAGAACATTGGTCATTTTCTGGTACCGAAGAAAACATCGAATTGTTCAATCAATTTGCAGAGCGCCTGTCTGAAACAGCCGAATACCGCAACCCCCTTTCTCGCCCTGCGTTGATTCAACGGGTCGACGGCCTGGTCGCCGCGATGGATAACACACCCGAGCTGCGCATGCTCTGCTTCAACATTGCCGCCGCTGCGCTGGAGTCATGCGGCGACCGCATCGCGCTGGGTTTGAACGACCTGGAACTTTGCCGCATCAATTACGATGCGCAGCACGGTGTCTATACCAACGATGCCTTGTTCGTCTTGGCGGAGGGCATGTTCAAGCTTCACGTGCTGGATCAAATTTCTACCGAAAAAATAGCGAGTTGTCTCAGCCAGCGCATTCGCATTGACGAGATTGAAATTCGGCTGGCTTATCAGACGGAGTTGGTCAATCGTCTTGACTTGCCCGGGGTTGCCAGCGCGATGTTGTACCGAGGCTGTGCGCACGTATCGCCAGATGATATCGACGACGCGGCGCAACGCGTCACCGCGCAATTGGACCGCAATGCTTCCGTCGAATTCATCGCGCAGTGGGGGCCGTGGTGTGCGCTGATGGAGCGAACGCATCCGGCGGAATATGCCGACGTGCGGCGCGTGATTGCGATGTATCGCGAGGGCATGGCGATCGCACCACCACGCGCGTCGGATCAGCAATATATGAGCGAGCTTGGTCAACAATCGACACTGGAAACGCAGCTGTTATCGCGGCTGACAATTCAGCTGACACGAAATCATATTGAGGAAAGAAACGAGCGCCTTGAAAACGCATGATCTGCATTTTTCATGCGACCGTTAGCCTTCCAAAATTTCGCTCGACGGTAGTGATACGATCTGGTTTTTTCGTGCGTCATATACGACGGACGAATGCGGCAAGTTTTTCTTTACTGATCGCAGCCGCAAGCGATAAAGGACGGCCAATGTCGTGCCGCAGTTCACCGTTATTTTGTTGCGCGCACTTTGCAACTGACGTTTTCGAGCGAGCCACGCTGCTGCAGACTTGATCTTGTCGGACCAATCTTGCACGGCAATTCCGTGATCTTTTCATCGGTCATCGGATTGCGCAGCGATCTCGCTTTTGGCGGGACTGTATCAACGTGTAAAAGTGCAGGCAACATTTACTATCGTTTTAAGCAGCTCTAAAAAATCTACATTACTGCTGCGATCAATTTTTTCAGCGGAACCAATTGATCGGCACAGCAACTCAAGATTGCACAGCACTTGACTGGATCATCTTCGCAAACGTCGAGACGCATTACGACCTTGCCAGCAAAGCACCACTCACCAACTGTTTGCAAAAAAATATGTATCGCATCCAAGCCATTTTCAGCAGACCAACTCCGCCGATTACTGGACATACCGATGCCCAGGAACGTGAACGTAACGAGCATCCCGTTGAGCGTTCATCCAATCAACACCCCATGCCCCGTACCGATACTATCTTGACCACATTTCATACTGCACGGAGAGACGCCATCAGCGCCGTTTCACGTGCAGCACAACAAGCCAGCCACCGCGAAGTTTTTTTCTATGACCGTTTGAAGCAATGGGAACAAGTAGCGCCACGCGGGGAGGAAGCGGGAAGAAAGCGCGCTGCCCGCGCGGTCACTACCATGATGAAAAATAACTTACACACGTTGAATCTGACTGGTTTTGGATTGTCTTTCCTGCCACCCTTACCCCGAGAGCTGCGCAAGCTGTCGGTGGATTTCAACGTATTGACAGAGCTGCCTGCAACGCTCCCGGCCAACATGACGTCACTTTCAGCAAACGGTAACCAACTCAGCCGCCTGCCGCAATTGCCG
Organism: Burkholderiales bacterium; assembly: GCA_043741695.1. Lineage (GTDB taxonomy): Bacteria > Pseudomonadota > Gammaproteobacteria > Burkholderiales > Burkholderiaceae_D > Actimicrobium. The sequence continues at coordinate 15,426 of JAYTZV010000425.1, read as the reverse complement.
CATGGCCTGATTACGCTTTCGGTAAATACCAACCTCCTGACAGAAATCCCTGCCAACTTGCCCGCCACAATCACAACGCTATCGGCCGAGGGCAATCACCTCAACCGCGTATCCGTGCTGCCGGAAAGCCTGCTCACGCTTAACGTCAATTACAACCAATTGACCGAGCTACCGGCAAGCCTGCCCGCCAACATGACCACGCTTTCGGCAAAAGGGAATCAACTCGGCGGACTACCAGCGCTACCACCGGCACTGCTGGAACTTCACGTCGATGACAACCGGCTGACCGCGCTGCCGTCAACTCTGCCAGTCAATTTGTCAGTGCTGTCTGTGGTGAACAATCAGCTCAACCGGTTGCCTCCGCTACCGCAGAAGCTGCTTCGGCTTTTTGTCGACAATACCCTGTTGACGGCACTGCCAGCCATCCTGCCGCCCAACCTGATGTTGCATTTCGCAAGTCAGCGTCCGCTACTTCTGTCGGAGCCGTTGCTGCGCGAACCCGATGCGCAACATGCGTCTAACCCTGTTTCGCAATCGCTGGCGCAGCCCGCGCTGACGCAGCCGGACGTTATTCAGCCGATGCTCCCTGCGCCAGCGTTACCATCAACGCTCGCGCCCGCATTAGCAGCCGTGCCAGCACCACCACAAGCACCCGCGCGTGACGACTTTCAACACGCTCTTTTGCCCATCGATACTGACGATTTGACGGAAGCATTGGCGTTACAACACATTGTCGACATGCAGGCCGATGGTCGATTAACACCGACAGCTGCGTCCGTATCTGCATCAATAACCCCGCCACCAATTCCGGCAGCATTGCGCGCACCACCCGCTATGCTGCCGGTACCACTACGCCCTCGGCGCGCGTCAGGGAACTGGACGTTTTCTCGCAACGAACAAAATTCGCAATCCTTCAATCAGTTTGCGCAGCGCCTGGTCGAGACGGCCGAGTATCGAAATTACCTTTCTCGCGCCGCGTTGATTGAACGTGTCGATAGTCTCGTCGCCGCGATGGATGCTGCACCCGAATTACGTGCGCTCTGCTTCAACATTGCTGCCGCTGCGCTGGAGTCATGCGGCGACCGCATCGCATTGGGCTTGAACGACCTGGAACTGTGCCGCATCAATCACGATGCACAGCACGGTGTCCATACCAACGATGCCTTGTTCGACATGGCGGAGGGTATGTTCAAGCTGCAGGTGCTGGACCAGATTGCGACCGAAAAAATCGCGAGCTGCAAAGCACGTCGCATTCGTATTGATGAGATTGAGATTCGGCTGGCTTATCAGACCGAGCTGGTCAATCGTCTCCGCTTGCCCGGGGTTGCCAGTGCGATGTTGTACCGACGGTCTGCGCAGGTATCAGCGACCGATATTGCGGATGCGCAGGAACGGGTGATGCGGCTATTGAACAGTAACGCATCGGTAGAATTCATCGCGCAATGGCAGCCGTGGAGCGCGATGATGGAAAGAACGCATCCAGCGGAATACGCCGACGTGCGACGCGTCATTGCGATGTATCGCGATGGCATGGCGATTGCGCCACCACGCACATCGGACTACCAATATATGACAGAGCTTGGGCAACAGTCGGCGCTGGAAGTGCAGCTGTTGTCGCGGCTGAATATGCAGCTGACGCGGCAATATATCGAGGAAAGAAACGAGCCGATGGAACACGCCTGAAATTTAAAGGGGTCGGGCGCTTCGCGATGCGCTGACGCTGTATTAAGCGTTCGCAGAAAATCGACATCAACATGCAGAATCTGTTTTGCAATCGCACCTTCGACGACCGATGGAGAATTGCTAAACCAGATCACATTGTTTGGTGATTGGTTGAGTCTCGTTTAACAGTCGATTGACCTTCACTTAAAAACCATTCAATACCTCTCCCGCGCTTATTTCAAGCAAACGCTTCCTCAAAAAATATCGCTTGTCCCTATCGCGATGGCAGCATAGTTCATCGGCCGCATAACGACTGTAGCGAACACATCAAAATTACATCTCCATTTTTTTCATCGTAGTAGCCGGTAATTCAAGCACTCAAACACGCACGCCATTTTTTAATTCCGCGCACCGAAAAAAACTGCATACCTTTGTTCTACCTCCAAATCGCGTCATGAATAAACGCCATCCTGACAGGGCTCGATAAGCCCGCCGACATCATTTTTTTTATGAGTGCATGTCGCTGTGTCGAAGCACCTCGCCGGTCCATCTTCTAAGGAGACGTCATTGAAAAATTGTGCATTCGTTCGGTATGTGAAACTGCTCGCGGTGCTAGCCGCTGCAGCGCTCATTCACGGCAACAGTTGGGCGATCGGGTCGTGTCCGCCGGTCGGTCAGTCGCCGAGTTGCGCAGCGCTGATTACGATCAATCCCAATGGCTCGCTAAAAATTCAGGTTGATCCTTCAGTGCCGCCTTACGATGGTATTGAAGACAGTCTGATTGGCGTGATCAACAATTCCGGCGCGTCGGTATTCGGCGTCAAGTTTACCGGCCCGGATATCTTCGGGTTCGATGGCGATGGCGCGTTTGGTGGAAATTATGCCGGGCCCGGCACCAGCTTCAGCAGGGACGATGCCAACACCGGCGTGGTCAACTTCACCGGGCCGAACGGCCTTGAAAGCGGCAAGTTTGCGTACTTCAGTCTGGAAGGTCTACCGACCGGCATCAAGCTGGCCTCAACGGTGACGATTGATCCCGGACACGGCACCAATTGCGCGGCCGTGTCGCAGTTGATCGGATCGGTCGGCTCGAAAATTTATCCTGCCAGCGCACCACCTGCCGGGCCGTTGAAGGAAGATGAGCTGACGGTCAATGTCGCTAGCCTGTTGCAGCCGCTGCTGACGACCGATTCCTTTACGGTGAACATGACCAAGAGATCGGTCGCGTCATGCTTGACGTTTTTGGAACGCACAAAAATTGCCAACGATGCGCGCTCCAATGTATTTGTGTCGGTACATTTCGATGCGCCTGCCACGGGCATTCTGGGCTTGCTGAAATCGCCCGGTTCGCTCGGGATTTATAACAGCGCAAAAGTCAGCGCAGCAACGCTGGCGCAGCTGATTGCATCTAATACCGCATCATCGTTGGGTGTCAGCAACCGCGGGGTCAAAGTCGATAATTCGCTGGCGGTATTGAAAACAACCACCTCGCGCATGACCGCGATCATCATTGAAGTGGCGCGGCTGTCGGCGCCAGACGACGATATCGTCCACGCGAGCGGTGCCACGGCGCGCGCTGCCGGTGGCATTCGTGCAGGGATCAATGCCTTCATTAATCAATAACACTCAATCAATAAACTTTGATCAATGAACCGCAATTAATCAACCGCAATTAGTCAATTTCAACCAATAAACGTCAACCAATAACGCGACCGGACCTGACATGTTCAAATTCATTTCAACCGCACTCATCCTTTCAGCGACACTTCTGACCAGCCCGCCCGCGCTGTGCCAGGAAAGCGGCGGCGGCGTGGTCGGTGTAACGCCCTCACCATCACCCGACGCGAAGCAGATCGTCTTTGCCGCAGACTTTGCCAGCCCGGAAAGTCAGCTACATCTATGGATCGCCGGCCTCGATGGCAGTGGACTGCACCGCTTGCCCACCAGCCGTTTTGCAGTAGTCGACGAAGAGCCTTCATGGTCGTCGACTAATGTGATTGCGTTGTCGAGCAACGATGGTAACGTCAGCAATATCTGGTCGGTCGCGCCCGACGGATCGCGGCTGATTCAACTGACCAACGGCACGCAAAATAATCGCATGCCGACCTGGTCACCGGACGGTCGCAAGATTGCGTTTGTGTCGGATCGCAATGGCTCGAACGACATCTGGATCATGAATGCCGATGGCACGAATCAAACCCGCCTGACGCAGCTCACCGGCGAAGAAAACCATCCGGCGTTTTCACCGGATGGATCGGCGATCGTTTTTTCTGAAACCGCAAACGGGACGGCGAAGCTGATGGTGGTGAATGTCGATGGCAGCGGCTTGCGCACCTTGACCAGCGGTCCGTTCAAGGACTGGAATCCGTCATGGGGCTCGCGCGGCATTATTTTTTCGTCGAATCGGGACACCACATCGGAACACTGGAAGGCGTGGCTTGTGCAGCCCGATGCCACGGGCTTGCAGAAATTTGGCGATTTTCTGTCGACCGATCCAGTCTGGACAAAAGACGGCAACCTGCTGTTTTCTGACGAGACATCTGGCATCGGTGCGCTATCGGCCATCTCGCTCTTCAATGCAGCCACTGGCCTGAAAAGAGTGGTGGTCAATCAGGCGGGCTATTATGCGGCGATCAGTATTCGACCCTTTCATGAACCGCACAATATCAATCTAAGCAGTGCAGGCTCGGTACGCGTAGCGATCTTATCAACGCCAACCTTCAATGCAGTGACCCAGGTGGATGTAAATAGCCTGAGGTTCGGGCATTTCGGCACCGAGAGCAGTCTGGTTAAATGCGATGCGAAAGCGAAGGATGTCAACGGCGACAAGCTACCGGATTTGATCTGCCGCTTCAAGCCGGCACGCACCGGATTACTGCCAACCGATACCCGCGCGTTCATACGCTTTGCCGACATCAACGGCACGTTGTACCAAGGCTCGGATTCGGTCAGAGTGCTCACGAACGGGGACGACGAGAAAGATGACAACGAAGACGCCGATTGATGCACCCGCCAGCGGCCGCATGACGCGGTCGTTGAGTATTGGCAGCCCTACGTTTGAACGGATCGTTGTCCGTGTACTTTTATTGGCGGTAGGTACAGCGCTACTGTTGACGCTACTGTCGGCGGCACTTTCAGCGCTGTTTATCGTTAGCGATGGTCTGATGGATGTCGTGCAGACCAGCGACGTTGCACTGATCCTCGGCTCAAAAGTTGAACAGAACGGGCAGCCCTCCGCACGCCTTGCTGCAAGGCTCGATAAAGGATTGGCGCTGTACCGAGCGGGCACAGCAAAGATGCTGATCGTCAGCGGCGGAACCGGTGTGGAAGGATTCAGCGAAGCGATCGTCATGCGCGATTATTTGCTCGGGCAAGGTGTGCCGTGGTCAAACATCCTCGTCGATGCGGCGGGATCCAATACCGAAGCCACTGCAAAAAACTGCGCTGCAATCATGCGTGCGCGCGGCTTCATCAGTGTGATTGTAGTGACGCAGTATTTTCATGTGGCGCGCACGAAAATGGCGCTGCGATTTCAGCATGTTGAACAAGTGCATTCAGCGCATGCAGCGTATGTTGAATGGCGCGATGTTTATTCGATAGCGCGCGAGGCGGTGGCGCTGCCAGTGTATTGGCTTCGTGGACGGTATCAACGCGGCTTTTATTGATGCGTTCTGAAGTATCCTGTTTTTTATTAACGCGACTGTATCAAGTTTGTGTATCAATGTTTGTGTATCAACACCCCTGTATCAATGCCCTTGTACTAAGACGCCCTGCAACAACTTCAGTCCGGCGAGCCATCCAAACGCAAGGACATCAAAACCTTATTCCGACTCGCGCACCGATGGCATTAATATCGGCCACGCCAATCCGCGTTGCTCGTAACGTTGCTGCGGCGTGTTGCCGTCACTGTCGCGTGCCGTAGTGTCTGCGCCCGCTGCACACAGAGCAATGATGATGTCGGGATGCGTGCTATCCGCCGCGGCAAGATGCAGCGGTGTTCGCCGATCGACGGTACGCGCTTCGAGCTCGGCACCGGCATCGACCAGCGCGGTGATCACTTCGGCATTGGCGCCAAAGCGCGCGGCGTAGTGCAGTGGTGTCTGACCACCGGCAGCGCGCGTATGCAACTCGCTGCGGTGCAGATCGACCAGGCCGTGTAGTGGTACCTGGCGTGACAACGCTGCGGGCCAATGCAAAGCAAATCGGCGGCTTTGCACACTGGCGTCTGCTGCTGGTACTGCTGCTGGTACTGCTGAAGGTATGGCTGTTGAAACCAACGTTGAAATCCTTGTTGCCACTGACATTGATACCGCAGTTGATGCTGGCGCTGATGTCACAGCTGATGTCCCAGCTGATGCCGCAACTGATAGCGGCGTTGACACCGCCGCCGACAACGCACCGGTCGCCGCGCTTGTGTGCGTGCCCGCCACATCCAGCGACAGCAAGGTCTTGATCATCACCGCATCATCGGCAAACGCGGCGGCCAGATGCAGCGGCGTGGCACCGGCGTCGAGCAGGCGTCCGCCGTTATGCTGCGCAAACATGCGCGCGGCGATGTCTTCCGGTGCTGCAGCGTAACGCGCCATCGTCGGCAAAATGTGCAAATTTTGCGCATGCACGTCCGCACCATGTTCCAGCAGCAAACGCACGGCGGCTACATTGCGCGCCAGCACCGTGCGATGCAGCAGCGTATTGCCATCGGCATCGGGTAAGGCGATGCGCGCACCGGCAACCCGCAATGCCTGCACGATGATTGGCGCGCTAGCGGTGTTGCTGGCGATGGCAATTTCAAGCGGCGTTTTTCCCTCTGCATCGTGCACCTCGATATCGGCACCACGTCGAAGCAGCGCAGCGATCCGTTGTGCAATCTCTGTATAGGCCATCGGTGCAAATGCCTGATGCAATGACTCATTCGATTCCGCCGCAATCGCCTGCAACAGCATATCGGTGTGGTGCACATCAATAAGTCCGAAATCGATCAGCGCCATTGCGGCAGCAAAGCCGGCGCGCTCGCCATGCACCGCCATCGCACGCATGCTGCTCAACAGTCCGTCACCCGGGTGGCGTGCCAGCAAGGTCACTGCATTGCGAATTACGGCTTGTTCGGCGGCATCGGGCGCAGGCAAATCTGCGGGCCACATCAAGCCGTGGCGGTGCAACAGCATGCCTAGCGTTTCATGCGGCGTAATCGCATCGATGCGCTGCTGAATCTGCGTCAGACGTAGCTGCAGCGTGTCAGGCAGTGATGCGATATCGGGCAATGCGGTCCGCAATTGTTGCAGCGCGTGTGTAGCAAGATCATCGAACGGAGCGGCCAGAATGCGGTCGAGCGCGCGCTGCTGCATCAGTGTATCGGGCAGGCTACCGATCTGCTGTGCCAGCCAGTGCAATGCATCTGCCAGTGGTTGCGGTACGGGCGGCGCAAACCCGCTCGCGGTCAGTTGCAGGCCACCAAAATGGGCGATCTGCGTGTGCAACCGCGCCAGATCGTTGGGGCTGATGCTGGTGCCCGACAGATCTACTGCGCAAGCCGGGTGCAACAAGGTCAGTTGTGCCAGCGGCACGCTGGTCAACTGCGGATTGATCGAGGCATTCAGCAAGGTTAATCCAGGCGGCAGATCGGGCAGTGCCACGAGCGCATTGTTGCTGACATCGAGTCGCTTGATATGCGCTGGCAAAACAGCGGGTAGCGTCGGTAAATCGAGGCCGGATAAATTCAGACTGATCGCACCGCTTTCCCGGCAATCGATCAGGCGTGCCAGCGCCGTTTTTTTCTGCGCATCGGATGGCGGTGTGGCGAGCTGATGTTCCCACGCGCGCAGCGGCTCCAAAAAATGGGCTTGCTCGGTCATGATCTGCAGCACGCGATCGATTTCATTGCGCACTGCCGGAGCCAGCGCTGCTGCGCGACGCAGCGGCAAAGGTGGTTCGCGCAATGTCGACAGCGTCTGCTGCAAACGCCTGCGATCGTGCGGTGGCAGCGCGGCAAGACGCGCGGAAGTAAACATGCATAGCGCCTGCAATTGCTGTGACGGCCCATCGGCATAGCGGATGCTGCTGGCAATATTGCGCAGCAAATGCGGCCCGGTGCGCTCAGTGTGAAATGTCTGCGCATCGGGCAGCGCTTCCGGTAAATTCGCGGCGAGGTTGCGATACATCATGCGATCGACGGTTGCCGCAGCGCGATCGATTTGCTTTCCCTGCTCGCGCGAAACCGCCGGACGCTGCGTATCCAACGCCTGCCGCACCGGCAGCAGCGCCGCATCGGGCACATCGCGCAGATGGGTTTCGGTCAGCAATTTATCGACCACGCGCAAGCGCAGGTCAATGGGCAGTTGATCGAAGTGCTGACTCAACAAGGAAAGTGTCTGCGCAATGTGCGTGCTGTCGGCGGCAGGCAAGGCGGCCACCATGCGATCGAACGCGCGTTGCTGATCGTTGTCAGTCAGGCGGGTGACTGCCCAGGCCAATGCCTCGGCTGCCTGCCGGTCGGGGATGAGCGGTGCATTGCGTTGCGTTTGATGCGTTTGATGGGTTGGATGCGTGTGATGGGTTTGATCAGAACGATGATGATGATGTTGACGATGCTGCCGATTAAGACCGATGCCCAGATACGCTCGCAGCGCCGCGCTGTGTGTCAGCAGCGCATTCTGCTGGGTCGCCTGATCGAGATGACGCGCCACTTGATACAACGCATGCGCTTGCGGCACCTGCGCTTCAAGGTGGCGCACCAATGCTTCACCGCTGAGATCGGGTGGTAGGGTGTCGATGATGTGCTGCAAGGATGCCGACAGACTTGCGCGATTGACCGGGCTGACTGGCGGGCCAGCGAAGGTGATGCGGGGGCTTGTTTGTGCGGTAAGGGAGAGGGAGAGCATGGGGTTTTGTTGGACTAAAAATAATTGCGTTGTTTTGATTAGCGGAGCGCACTGCACCGCACTGCATTGCAGTGCAGGGTTACGGGGCACATAGCAAAAGAGCAGCGGGAGGGCCGGGCGTTTGCATTCTATGGAATTGACCTGACGCCTACACGGCAGGGTTGACCGCCTTATCGACTACCCGTGTAGTGCGAATTTTTTGCGTTGCGCATCTAATATCGGCGAACAGAAAAAGGTACATCCGGTTTGTCGAATGAATTGGTTTTCGGTGCGCGGGTGATGGGCGAAGCCGATGGGCAGAATTACAACGTATCGAGCGTGCGAGTTACGGGTGCTGGCGTGCTCATGCATTTTTTGGCATGCGTCATACAGGTGGGTACTGCAGTGTGCGGGTGCTATTCCGGTCTAGCGCGCGATGCAGGCTCAGCATTGCGGTTAGCTTGCTGCGAGCCGGAGGTGGATACCGCTGCAGCTGCCGATGTTGTCGACCGAGGATCGGGTGCACTCGTTGCCGAATGGGCCGCCGATTGCAATCCGGATAAAATATTTTGCCCCAGTCGCCCCATCCGCCCCCACCACCCCGTGGCTTCTCGTTCTCCCGGATCGTCATCATTATCATCGGCTACGGCCTGATTTGGAGCCGTATTGGATGCACCTGATGAATTATTGGTGGGACTACCAATGTTGCGCGGTGGCAGTCCGAAATTACCGGTTTGTGTGCCAATTGCAGGTTGCACTCTAGGAGATTGAGGTCGTGTTTGCGGCGACTGCTGGCCGCCATTTTGCCGCTGCTGCTGATTGAGATTAGCTTGCGCCATGTTCAACACCTCGCCGCAAGCCTCAATGAACCTTTCAAAATACACCCTTGTTTGATGCGCTAGGTCGAGAATGCTTTGAATAATTGAAGACTCATTTCCTGCCGCGTCGGTGGGTGGCGTATTGGCCATAGTTTGGTTCGAACCAGACGACGTTTGCGATGTAGGTCTTTCGGGGCGATTGAGTGGACTAGCATTAGGAGTAGCGCGTGTACTCGTGTTCTGCGGTTGAGACGAGTTAGCGTTATCTGATGCTGGAGCATCCGGGGAGCGAGTATTGCCAGATCGTGGCGGCGTAGTTTCGGCGGACAATGGCACTGGCTCAGGGCGCATCGGACGAGGCGTTCCCGTTTGCGCAGAGTTGCTCGCGGACTGATGATTTTGTTCGGTGTGGTTGGCTGGCGTTTGTCGCGGTGCAGGCTCCTCTGTATGAGCGTCTCTAGCCTCAACAGTTATCACATTAGCCGCATCATTGCGACCAGCCGACAGATTACTGTACGTCTGGCTCCGACCGAGCCCAGCTCCAAAAGCAAACTGCTGCGACCTAACGAGCGTTGCGACAGCATTTTGTTCACGCAATTTCGCCGCCTGTGCATTTGCGCTGATTTCTCGTAGGTCAATCGGCCACCCCCCTCCCGCTGCAGCTGTCATACGGTCCGCGAGGCTAATTTCCTGCCGCTTCGCTTCCTGAAATAAGTGTCTCAGTCGATAGACTTCTTCGTCGTAGTTATGCCGCGCGTCGGTACCCAGCGGCACTGATGGCTGCAAAAGTTCAGCGGCACGCAGCTGCGAATAAATGGTGCCTCTGCTCTGCCTGATCTGCGCCATATCGCCATCGGGTGATCCTGACTGCTGCGGGTATGGGTACGCCTGCGAATGTCCTAAATGGGGGGCCGCTGGTCCCGTCTCATTTAGAGGTTGGGCAGGAGCTCGCGTTAAGTCAGGCCCACCGTGCTCCGAGGACCTGAAAGCGTGACCTGCCACAGAATATGAACTATGGGCTTGCCCACCCATCCCATTGGTTTCAGTACCATCAGCTTGCTGAATTTCAGTGGCTGGGCGATTATTAACCGAAGCGATTCCGCCAGGCGTTCCCGTACTCCTCGATTGTGGCGGTAACTCTGCCAGTGGACTAGTGGGAGCTTGCGCTCCGTCGGCTCCTGCACTGAGCCCGGAATTAGCATCCATCCCAGTGTTACCATGACCACGTTCTGTTTGCTCATCAATGCCACCATCCGCCGCGTTATCTCCCGCGATGAATTCGTAGTTGTGCTCTAAAACTGACGACCATCCATCAGGATCGTGGCTTACGTCACTTCCGAAATCTGACTTATCGTCATCGTTATTATAGTCGTTGACGACCTTATCTAAGAATTCTCTTACCTGTTTCACTGGCTTGTTTTCGTTGCCCGATATCCGTTCTAAGTTTTGCAGATTGAGTATTAAATGCTCTAATTTTTCACCATTGACGAATTTATTTCCAAGCATGTTCCGAGCTTCTTCAAGAAGATTACGGCAATCCTGAATCAACTCACCTCTACCGGCATTGACATCGTCTTCCGGAACCGAGGGACTTTCTGGGTGGGTGCGAGGTATTTCGTCATCCAGCGTCGGCGCATTATTTAGGTCATGGCTATCGTTCTTCTTTTCCTGTGATTCAACGGGTGCGTTCGAATTAACTGCAGGGTCCTGCTTATGTGATTGATTGCCTTGATCTGCGGATCTGGGCGGCAGCGGAGGAGGATTCCCCCGCGGTTTATGCGGTCGTAACAATTTTGCGAATTGCGCCATCAGTGCCGTTGCTTCATGTTCCATGATTTCTTTATCAAGTATCGGGCGCGGCCGACCCTCCGGTGGTTCCACCAACTCTTGCAACGCCCTGACCACTTTTTGTAACTCCTTATCGGCCTTGGCACCCTCATTAGATTGCATCTCGTTTTTACAAATATCTAAAAAGTCATCTATTTGAGATGTATCTGCCATGCGCTCCTTGGACAATGGGCTAGCTGGGTCAGCTTCTTCAACCGTGACGCCATCGCCTACGTTTTTAGGGACTGGGATACCGCTTGATTCAGAGCGAGTGCATCCTTTCAAAGCTGCCGAAATATTGCTACCTTGGCGCCGGATCCAATTACCTCTGTCGTGCTGAGGCAAAGTGCCGTTTGGTGCACGAACCTCTGCACTATCTTGCGAGGTGCTTGACTCCTCGCCGTCTGAAAACATGCTATCACCTTGAGCACGCACACGCGGAGGGTTCATTCTATTGTGCTCCGCGAGGACTTCTGGGCTGAGAGGAGGAGAAGTGCCAGCCAGATGAATCGGACTTGAAGGGGGTGATTTGACTTGCTCGCCCATAAAATTACCCAAACCGCCGGCGATCGCCAGCAACAATTAAAAAAACTTATTCTCAGTCCGGCACTGCGCCGTACTCCCTTTAGCCAGCACGCGCTTCCTATCGCGTGCCAGCCACCAAACTCCGTCACGCGGTCAGGCAACCCACCACCCGCCCAACCACGCTACTCAAACAGCCCCTAACTCAACAGCCGAAATACTGACGGAACTGTTGCTCAAACACCTGCTGCCCACCAGCCGGTGGAGTACGCCGCGCAAACTCGGCAAACTGCTGATCACTCACCGCAGGAAGCGATGTCGCATCCAGATATCTCAGACGGCTTGTCACGCGGTGAAAATGCGCGTCGGCAAGGTTGGCCTGCGCGGCAGTTGGGCCACCACGCGAGCCTTGTTGCGCCATCACGCTTGAAAACTCGGTAATCCACTGACTCATCAGCGCATCATTCATATAACGGCCACCATTCGGGCGCTGCCGGCGGGTGCTCAGGGCCTGACGCATCATGTTCAGAAACATGTGCGGCCCATCCGGCTCGGCCAGAAAACGCGCCATGTTCCGTACCGGGCCACTCGCCGACTGCGACTGGCTCGCCGTACTGGACGTATGCGCACCTGACTGAACTGAGTGGAACATCGCGTTGAAACGTTCCATATCGCGTTCTTCATCGGACAACCCGCCAGCGTCGGAAGAATTGTCTGAGTAGTACTCCGTGGCTGGCTGCCTGCGTGAATTGGGCGCAGCACCTTGGCGAGATGCAATCATTACCTCGCCACGTTCTGGCGAGCTGCTGAGACTGGCATGACCGCGCAGCATCGATGCGGCACGGTCGGACCACGCGCCGCTGCGGGCGGCTTGCGGTTGTTGACGCGCAGCCGGGGAATGCGCTTGCGTCGTTGATTGCGATGGATAGTGGCGCGACTGCGTGGTAAATGATGCTGTGGCGGTCTGCGTGTCTTGCAGCAATGGGGCCGTCGACGAGGCTGAGGTTGACGGTGCTGCCGCCCGATCGGGGCGTATGGACTGATTTGGTCGCATGGCTCTCTCCGCGCACACTGGCGACCCATGTCGACTGCAGTGTACGTCTTGCCTTGAGTGACTTGGTAGCGGGATTCGGTTCCATCGCTTGTTGCGATTTTTTTTATTTTTTTGCTGATTTTTTTGCTGAAACTTTTGCTGAAACTTTTGCTGAAATTTTTTCTGAAACTTTTGCTGAAATTTTTTCTGAAAAGTTCGCTGAGCCTTTTGCTGAAACGATCGGTGCTGTTTCTGCCTGAATTTCAGCAGGCATTTTTCCTGTTATTTTTTTGATGCCGCAAATTCCTTGCTGACACGACGGTCAGCAAACTGGCACGCGAGATACGCGCAGCATTGATTGCGCGCCTTCCTGCAGCACGGCGCGATCATTGCCTGAGCTGCGTTTTTGCGTTGCGGCTGCGCTGCTTTTGAAGGGCTTTTGAATTGGTTTTAAATTGCTTTTGCGTTGCTCACGCACTTGATGGATTGCTGATGCCCTTTTGATGCATTACTCATGCATTAGTAATGCCTTACTGATGCCTTAATAACGTATTGCCTATGCGTCGCCTCTGCACAAATTCAGCGTTATTCCTGACTAAGCAACCCCAGCTTCACGAGCCGGGTTTCCAGCACTGCATCCCGACACGCCATCGATAACTCCACCTCGTCGCGCTTCTTGCCAAGCTTCTCATCGAATTCCAGCGCCTGACGCGCGTGTTCGATCAGGGTTTGTTCGGGTGGGCCATTGGCAATGACGCGCTGCAGATGGTCGAGCTTGTGGCGGTTGGTGGCTTGCAGACCGGCCAGCGCATCAGACTGCGCCTGCAGATGATCGAACTCAAACGCGATGCTGGCCCAGAGTTGCTGTTCGAGTGCGGGCTCGGCAGGTTCGGCTGAGGAAGATTGTTTCAAGGCGCTCGACAGATAGTCGTTTAGCATGCGGTCGGTCGCTGCGCGCGCTTGTTGCGCTTCGATCGCTGCTTCGGCAGCGATCTGCAGGTAATCGACATCGGCGCGCACCACCGGCGTGACGATGCCGGGCAATCTTGATTGCAGCGACGTGTCCTTGGGCATGGCGTGGCGCAATTCGATTTCTCGCGCGGTCAGGGTTGATCGCGCAGTGGTTGGCGCAGCTTGGCTGGCGACGTGTGCAGATGCGCCAGACGCTGCGGTATCCGCGTTCGACTGCGCAACCGCTATTGCATGCGCACTGGTTGCCGGCGCGGTCGAATCAGGCACCGGTGGAGACTGCACGCCAGGAATGGATTTGATGGACATGGTTGTGGCCACATTTTAAAAGGCAGCGATTGGCTGCAAATTGTATAAAGCAGATCATCTTTCTGATGCCACTAGCCAGATTCTCTGCTTGCCCAACCGCTGTTGAAGTCCTCGCCACGATGACCGGGTGGCAGAGAGGGCTGCGATGATGCCGTTATTCGTGACTTAAATTCGTGACTTAAATTCGTGTCTTAAATTCGTGCCTTAAATTCGTGTCTTGAATTCGCGCCGCAAATTCTTGCCGTGGTTCAGGACCGGACTCACGCCGCAGTACACAACACAACGCAACGCACGTCCTGATTCAAACCAAACTCAAACCAGACGCAAACCCGCAGTGCGCTTGCACAAACACCAAATCCTGTAGAAGCAAACACAGCGCACCACGCAAGCAGCAAGCACAAACGCACTCACCAAACACACAGCACAGCAGCTTTTTTCTGCAGCAGTTATTCAGCTAAGTGGTGCTGCCAGACAATAGGTTCCAAACTTTTTTAAACTTATTTGATGCAGGTCATTTCGCGACTTATTGCGAGGCGGCGCGTTTTGCTATCAACGCATTACCAGCGCGGCTGACCGCGGCGCGACCCAGGAAGCGCGAGATAAATTGTCCCGCGTCTACCACCTGATCCAGATTGATGCCGGTGGTAATGCCGAGCCCGTGCATCAGGTACAGCACGTCTTCAGTGGCGACATTGCCGGTGGCACCTTTGGCATACGGACAGCCGCCCAGCCCCGCCACCGAGGCATGAAAAATCGTGATGCCGGCGTCGAGACTGGCGTAAATATTGGCCAGCGCCTGCCCATACGTGTCATGAAAATGGCCGGATAGCTGCGCGATCGGAAACTCGCGTGCAGCACGTTGCATTACAGTCTGCACCCGCAGTGGTGTGCCGACGCCAATCGTGTCGGCGATATCGATTTCATCGCAACCCAGCTCGCGCATGCGCCCCACCACCTCGGCCACCGCATCGACACTGACCTCTCCCTGATACGGACACCCAAGCGCGCAACTGATGCTGCCGCGCAGTCGCAAGCCGTGCTGTTTGGCAGCCTGCGCCACTGGCCGAAAACGTTCGACTGATTCGGCCATTGAGCAGTTGATGTTTTTTTGCGAGAACGCTTCCGAGGCTGAGCCGAAGATCACGACTTCATCGGCGCGTGCGGCCAATGCGGCGTCAAAGCCTTGCAGATTGGGCGTCAATACCGAATACACCACACCGGGTCGGCGCGCAATGCCGGCCATGACGTCGGTCGAGGTTGCCATTTGCGGCACCCATTTTGGCGAGACGAACGACGCGGCCTCGATGTTGGCAAAGCCTGCTTGCGAGAGCCGGTCGATCAGCGCAATCTTGATCTCTGCGGGAATAGTCTGCGCTTCGTTTTGCAAGCCGTCGCGCGGACCGACTTCAATAATTTTGACGTGAGCGGG
>JAYTZV010000424.1:0-7062 GCA_043741695.1 Burkholderiales bacterium | reverse complement strand
CTTGGCGGAGAGACGGGGATTCGAACCCCGGATAGGCTATTAACCTATACACGCTTTCCAGGCGTGCGACTTCAACCGCTCATCCATCTCTCCTGATCCTGCTATTTCGCCGCTAACGATCGACTGTCTGACGAGGCGGCGAAGTATAACAAAATTTCCCGGCTTGAAGGCAGGTATTCGCTTGCTGTCCAACCGTGCGCGGTGGCCCTGAACAGCTCCATGGACACCGCATGTCGAAGCATATCGCGCGAACAGTAGCGATCAGTAGCGATGTCCCTAGCCATTTATACACCGTCGCAGCGGGCAATTGCCGCTGCGCCAGATAGGCATAAATGATGGCGAACCGAGAAAGCAGGCACGTCCGCCCGTTACAGCGCCTGCTTCAACTGCTCCAGAATCGCTGGATTTTCCAAGGTCGAAATATCTTGCGTAATTTCTTCGTTTTTTGCGAGTACACGCAGCAAACGGCGCATGATTTTTCCAGAGCGGGTTTTGGGCAGGTTGTCGCCGAAACGAATTTCCTTTGGTTTGGCGATCGGACCAATTTCCTTGGCGACCCAGTCACGCAATTCCTTGGCAATCTGTTTTGCTTCGTCGCCCGTTGGCCGTGAACGCTTTAGTACGACGAATGCACAGATCGATTCCCCGGTCGTGTCATCTGGTTTGCCAACGACGGCGGCTTCGGCGACGATCGGATTGGCGACCAGTGCGGATTCAATTTCCATCGTGCCCATCCGATGGCCGGATACGTTTAGCACGTCGTCAATACGACCGGTAATGGTGAAGTACCCGGTGTCAGCGTTTCGAATTGCACCGTCGCCGGCAAGGTAGGTTTTGCCGCCGAGTTCTTCGGGGAAGTAACTCTTTTTGAAGCGCTCCGGGTCATTCCAGATGGTGCGAATCATTGACGGCCACGGACGCTTGACGACCAGAATACCGCCTTGCCCATTCGGCAAATCATGCCCTGTTTCGTCGACGATCGCGGCCATAATGCCAGGCAGCGGCAGCGTGCACGAACCAGGCACCATCGGTGTCGCGCCCGGCATTGGTGAAATCATGTGACCACCGGTTTCGGTTTGCCAGAAGGTGTCGACCACCGGACATTTTTCATGGCCGATATTTTTGTAATACCACATCCATGCTTCGGGATTGATTGGCTCACCGACCGAGCCGAGAAGGCGCAGACTGCTGAGGTCGTAGCGGTCAGGGTGGATTGCCGCATCCGCGTCGGCGGCCTTGATCAACGAGCGAATCGCGGTCGGTGCGGTGTAGAAAATTGTAGCCTTGTGACGCGCGATCATGTCCCAGAAACGGCCAGCATTCGGGAAGGTCGGAATGCCTTCGAAAACAATTTCGGTACTGCCGACAGCCAGTGGGCCGTAGGCGATGTATGTGTGGCCTGTTACCCAGCCGATATCGGCGGTACACCAGAACACATCGCTCGGCTTGATGTCGAAGGTCCATTTCATCGTCAGCATCGCCCACAGCAAATAGCCGCCGGAAGAATGTTGGACGCCTTTAGGGGTGCCGGTCGAACCGGAGGTGTAGAGGATGAACAGCGGATGCTCGGCGCTAACCCATTCTGGCTCGCAGACATCCGACTGCGCGGCCATCAATTCGGCCATCGGCAGATCACGACCAGCGAGCATCGGCACGCTGGTGCCGGTACGCTGGTACACGATCACGTTACGCACTGCATCGCAACCACCCAGTGCAAGCGCTTCGTCGGCGATGGTTTTAAGGGCGAGGTGTTTGCCGCCGCGCACTTGCTGATCGGCAGTGATCAGCGCGACTGCACCGGCATCGATTATCCGCTCCTGCAGCGACTTGGCGGAGAAGCCGCCGAACACCACCGAGTGTGTCGCGCCGATACGGGCGCAGGCTTGCATCGCGACGATACCTTCAACCGACATCGGCATATAGATGACGACGCGATCGCCTTTTTTGATGCCGAGCGACTTCAAGCCGTTGGCAAATTGGCAGACCTTTTGATGCAGCTCGCGATAGGTGACTTTCGTGACCTCGCCGCCGTCTGCTTCAAAAATAACCGCATGCTTGTCGGCGTTACCGTTCTCGAGATTACGGTCTAGGCAGTTGTAGCTGACATTGAGCAGGCCGTCTTCGAACCATTTATAAAATGGCGCATTCGACTCATCGAGTGTCTGCGTGAAGGGTTTTTTCCAGTCGATGTTTTCGCGAGCGAGGCTGGCCCAGAATGATTCATAGTCGGCCGAAGCGTCTGCGCACATCGCGTGGTAGGCATCCATACTGCCGATTGTTGCGGCTTTTGAAAATTCTTTCGGGGCCGTAAAGACGCGGGTCTCTTGCTTGAGTGTTTCAATGTCGGCCATCTTACGTCTCCTGTTGATATGTTTTTTATGGTGAGAAAGTTTCTGCGGCATCGTAACCGCCGAATTTTAATTGCCGCGTCGCAACCAAGACGTGAACAATTAGTAAAGCTCGGCCTCATTGTGCCGCATTTGCCCGAGCTTGGAAATGGGTGAGCGAGTGCGTCAAGCTCCGCACGGCGTTGAGCGTTGGCGCGGACGTGATTTGACGGGCGCGGGGACGAACTTTTCGATCAGCGTTGCACCGTCGTTCAGCAAAAAATTCTTGAAGGCGAGCGCGACCGGCGGCAACCGTTTGTTGCGGCGATGAACTACATACCAGTTCAGCATTACCGGAAATCCCTCCACATCGAGAATCGCGAGGCTGTTGGCCTTCAGTTCCAGACTGACGGTATGCGCCGATAAAAAGCTGATGCCCATACCGGCGATCACAGCCTGCTTGATGGTTTCGGTGCTCTTGATTTCCATCGCAATGTTGAGGTGTTTGAGCTGCTTGCCGAAACCGTCTTCCATTGAACTCCAGGTATCAGAGCCTTTTTCGCGCACCACGAAAAGTTCGCGTCGTAACACTTCGATCGGGATATTTTTTTTCCCGACCAGTGGATTATCAGGTGCGGCAACGATCACATACGGATGCGGCGCGAACGATTCATTGACGGTATCGAGATCCAGCGGTGGTCGCACCATGACCGCAAGATCGGTGCGATTACTTGCCAGTTCGCCGAGCAATTCTTCGCGATTATGGACGGTGAAATTGAGTGTCACTCCCGCGTGGCGACTAGCGAATTCGACTAGCAGCCGCGGGAAAAAATAATCGCCTGCGCTGATCACGGCGACATTGAGTTTGCCGCCGGAGATGCCTTTAAATTGCGTCAGCGCTTCCTGACCCTCTTCAAACAATTGAATAATGCCGCGACTGATTTGTACGAGTTCGGTACCGGCAGGCGTCAGGTAAATCTTTTTGCCTAACTGCTCGAATAGAGGCAGGCCAACGTGACCTTCAAGGGTCTTGATTTGAATCGACACCGCAGGTTGTGTCAGAAATAATTCCTCTGCGGCGCGCGAGTAGCTCAGATGTCGGGCAACAGACTCGAATACCTTGAGTTGTCGCAGCGTGGCGTTTTTCATTTACAGGTGAGCGGCTGGCGCACGCATATTAATCAAAACTAATTATAACTACCGAAATTATTAGTTTAGTTTAATTGTTGGTGCGGTCGGTTTCTAGCCGTTCTAACGTGGATAAAACGCAGTTGCAACGCGACATATTAAATAACAGCAAAGATAGGAATAACAACAACGCCGGTCGTCTCACCGGCGCTTATTTTCGAGGATGGTCAACGTCAGACTATACGGATCAATTTTTTATTGATGAACTCGTGGATGCCAGCCGCAGATAATTCCCGGCCGTAGCCAGAATTCTTGACGCCGCCGAAAGGCAATTCCGGCGAGGACGATGCCGCGCGGTTGACGAACACCATACCGGTCTCGATACGGCTGGCAACACGTTTTGCACGTGTGAGGTCGCGCGTAAACACCGATCCACCGAGACCAAAAGGAGAGTCGTTGGCCAGTGCAATGGCTGCGTCCTCGTCTGGTACGCGGAAAAATAACGCTACCGGGCCGAAAAATTCTTCGTGATAAGCGGGATTGGTTTTGTCGATACCGGTGAGGATAGTGGGCTCCATAAAAGCGCCCGAATGGTCGAGACGTCCGCCACCCATCAGTGCCGTTGCCCCGGCGCTGATTGCGCCGCCAACTTGCTCCAGCAGATGGTCGAGCGCAGCTTGCGAAGATAGCGGTGCCAGCGACGTACTTGCCTCCAATGGATCGCCCGCCTTGAAGTTCAACAGCGCCGCTTTGAATTGCGCGAGGAACGCATCAGCGATGGTCTCAACCACGATGAAGCGTTTCGATGCCGTGCAGGCCTGCCCGGAGTTACCCATACGACCAGCGACTGCACATTTGACTGCCGCGTCGAGATCGGCGTCGTCAAGCACAATAAAAGCATCGCTGCCACCAAGCTCCATCGTGGTTTTTTTCAGATTATGGCCAGCCCGCGCAGCAACCACTGCTCCTGCAGCTTCACTACCAGTCAGTGCAACACCACGGATACGTGGATCGTCGATGACCTTGGTCACCTGATCTTTTGAGATGAACAGGTTGGTGTAGGCACCGATTGGCGCGCCAGCCTCGGTCATCAAGGCTTCGAAGGCGAGGGCGCACTGCGGCACATTGGACGCATGCTTGACCATCACGACATTGCCGGCCATCAGATTGGGTGCGGCAAAGCGGGCGATCTGGTAGTACGGATAATTCCACGGTTCGACACCGAACAGCACACCGAGAGGGTGGCTTTCGACAATCGCTTCACCTGATTTCACCGGCAATATTTCCGTGGCCAGAAAGCGCTCGGCATGCTCGGCGTAATAATCAAGAATTGCCGCGCTTAACATGACTTCCCCGCGGCTTTGTGCAATCAGCTTGCCCATTTCCAGCGTAACCAGTCGGGCGAACTCATCGGTTCGCTCGCGCAAAATCGCGGCAGCACGCGACAGTATCGTTTTGCGTTCGCCAAAGCTGTGTGCCGCCCAAGTGATTTTGAAGCAATCAGCTGCAGCGGCAATTTTTTGTTCAAGTGCGATGTCATCGCATTCCGGAAAGGCGGCGTGGATTTTTCCGTCGAAGGGATTGGTGGTCTGGTATGCCATAGGTCCTCTGTTTGAAATGGGTCGCCTGCGTGGGGTAACAATACCGGGTAAAAAGATTTTACGAAATTCGGTTCAAATGCGCCGCTTTCAGCACACCTGATAATCCAGTATCCGACATGGACGCACCATGCGTCAGCGCGCTTAGGTGTCAGCTTTACGGCATTGAACGGCAACTTTGTTTGGTGCCAGGAAGCTGTTGCGTCAACGTGTATGTATATATGTATGTGTGTGTATGTCATGCATTCACGCCGGGTAGATTCCCAACATGGCTGAATTAGCACCGACCATCCAAGTCCTCACGAAGTGACAGCGACGACTGCACAAAAAGCAGCGCATAAAAAACCGGCGCATGAATCCAGTTGTCGTGAAAAGATCAGCTCAATACCCGCTTGACGATCACCCACACGTATCCTTTTGCGCTCGCTTTGGCGTAGATCATGTGAATCTTCACGCGCACTGGTTCCATCTGATAGTCAAACAGATAGTCAAATACGGTATTCAAAAACCGATTTTCAAAGGCTTCTTGAAACTTACCGAAGAACTCGGGTGTTTTGGTACACGGTGCTACATCGGAAAAAAAGTTTTTTCCCAAAACATCACTTTGATTGCGGCCGGTAATGGCCGATTCAGTGATGTTGTATTCAAGTATGGTGCCACTTTCATCAAGCTTGATGATGCCGTACGGTAGGTTATCGCGCTCTTGCGCAGGCATGCTTTCGAGTTGCTCGCCAACTTCGGCGCCCTGATAACGAAAAAATTCCATTGCTTGTTCTTTCTGTTCAAACGTGGTCACCGAGTGTACCGCGCCTCGCCACTTGATGAATTCTGTTCAAATAATCCAGTCCGCATCTTTGCCATTCGGGCCGACGGGGCAGCTTGCGCCGAACGAAAATGCCTTCGGTCTTTCAGCGGCAGTCAGTCGCGTTTGCACCCATGCCACCAGATCCTCCTGCAATGCCGCGTGATCAAAGTGCGGATCACGCGGCACGACGAATGCCTTTAGCCGGTTACCTTCGTCGCTGCGCATCAACCGTACGGCTGCGTCTGTTACCTGTGGATGGCGCAATAGGGTTTGTCGAACTGCCGATGGAAACACGTTGATGCCCGCCACCTGCACTGCAGAATCGATGCGCCCGGCAGGAAAAAAATGGCGGTCGTCAGCCCATGCTAATTTGTCCGGGCAACTCACCTGCAATGTGGATCCCACTGCCGTCTCGCGGGTCAAGCCATTTGGTTGATCCGCTACTCGCTGCCAGTGCTTGAACAAGGTGTACGGTGCGTTTTCCTCATCGCGCCAACCGATGCCAGCGGTCTCCGAGCTGCCGTAAATCTGCATCAATCGCTGTAGACCCGCTGCCCGTAATGTCGCGCTCACGTTATCCGGGCAGGGCGCGGTCGACGTGACACCGACGACGCCTTCCTCAACACCGCGCAACATGCCAGCGGCAGCCTGCCAGAACACCGGATGCGCGATTACGAGGTCGTCTTTTTGCAATATCTTGCGCATTCCGGCGGGCGAATTGCGACGTAAATCGATAACCGGTGTGCCCGTCAATTTCAGCGCATGCGGTAAAAGAATCGTAAATAAAAATCCGTAAATATGATGACAAGGTACAGCAGAAAAAATCCGTCGCCGTGCAGAAAGCAGGCTGGCCAGTTCCTCGGTTTCTTGCCACAGATCGGCCAGTGCATGCGTGCAGCTTTTTGCCACGCCGGTACTCCCCGACGTGCGAAAAGTCATTGAGGCGCTGAACTGGTCGAGCCCCGTCTGGGCAACCTCTACCCACTCGGCAATGGTATGCCGCGCCATCAGATAGTCCGCAATGCCGGACTCATGAAGGTGAAGGGTTTCGGCCAACGCGGCCGCAAGTTGCAGTTGTTCCAGCGAATCGACGCCCAGATCGTTGTGCAGATGCAGCGAGGGCGGCCACGGTAGTGGTGGCAGAGTCGCGCCGGATCGCCGCAGCACGGCAAGTTCTGCAACAACGAGATCGCTGATGAAGCGT
>JAYTZV010000423.1:0-2463 GCA_043741695.1 Burkholderiales bacterium | reverse complement strand
AGTGATTTCTACCCACTCGATCCCGGTTGAAGTAGTGTAAAGCATGAATGACAAGGTATTGCTGCCACGAACACACCGATAACTTTACCGTTATTACGTGCAAATACGGGCAGAAAAACGCAAAACAGCCAACCCACTGCAAACACCATGTACTCAGGTAGCTGCAAATGTCCAGCCGCGATATCGAACACGTTCGACCAATAACATATGCGGTACGGTCAGCGCTGCGAGACCGATAAAAATAATACGCATCAGTCGATCATCGATGGCCAGGTACGTCAGCATTGACATCGCCAACACTGACCCGAAGAAACACGCAACGGTGGGAATAAGCGCCGCGCGTATCAATACCATTGCAGGTACGTCGGACATCAAATAATGCGTACGTAAAAAATGGCGCGGACTGTGCATGCCACAAAAAAATACCGTGAATGCGATCAGCGGAGGGGCAAAAGTCGCCAGCAGAACAACACCTAAAATTTCATACGCGGCGCATCGGTCGCGGCGCAGTACCGCGACGATCAACACACCATCAGCGACTAACCACAGCAAACCAAGCGCTTGCAGAAAGCTGGCGAGATCGCTCGCTGCGGCGACGCCAATCAGTTGCGAAAACAGCGCCGCGACCTGCGGCGCGTGCAGCAAGGCTGGCAAGACGATAACTGCTCCGCCGTACAGAATGCGAGCGCCGATCGGCAACGCAATGACTGGATCACCAGAAAAATGAAATGCCGAGATCACTAAAAAGCTGGCAAGAAAAAAAAGCGGCGCGTACCACCATATCAATACAACCACCGCGGCCAGAACACCATAGGCAACTAAAAAAACCAGCCAACCCAGGGGTGTATTGAGCCGATACATTTTTTTTGCGAAAACCGTATCGAGTGCTCCGTGCGGCACGCCAAGAAAAAAAATTGCTGCCGAATTAGCAATGAGCAAAGATCGCGCACTGAAGTCCGCAATTAGCGGTAACGCCACCAATACCAGCAGCACGAGCATACAAAAAATAATGCCTTGCCAACGCATCGCATTGTGACCAGCCGGGACAGGCAGTGACCTCATCGTGCGTGCACCAGGTCATGACCGATTTGACGAATAAAAGGGGTTGCGGGCAGAGACCAAATAATGCCGAGCAAGTCACGTAATGATGCATGGTCACTCAAAAAGCGAATCAGCACTGCCGGATCAGAACGCTTGAACATCGACATAAAAAGCGTCGGCGCCGTTTCCGGACGATGTCGCAACAGCGACAAAAATAGCTTGTCCATACTGCGAATTACCAGCGAATCGGCTGCGTGTCCTTGCATCGGCGCACCGGCAACGAGCTCTACCGCACAGGATCGCGCCCATCGTTGAATACGCTGAAACGCATAACCTGTGCTTGCACGCGCGCCACCGTGCATCAACCCGACCTGTAGATAATTCGGTGGCGATGATTTGTCCGACGAAGTGTGGCGCGGTAATCCCATCGGTAACATGCCGTGCTCGGAACGCGCCACTACAAATGGGTGCAGGCCTACCCGTGCGCGAATTTGCTGCTGCAACGAGTGCGACAGCGCAGCCGGGTCAGCGCGCGATATATCGAATAACGTTACTTCAATCAGCGCGCGCGTTGGCGTCAGCGGCAGCACATAAGTAAAAATAATGCGCCCTTGCCCGTCGTCAAAAAAATCCATCAAGTTGACCAGCGATGCATCGAACACCGGTGCTTCGCAAACAATCTCCTGACCAAAAAACGATTGCCACAAAATGGGTGATGCGCGCGGTGTGGTCGGCATGAGACCTGGCCGCGTATCGATCAGTTTGCGCGCACGCCGAAGGCCAGCGCTCGTATCGATTTGCCACATGCCTTGTATGAAGCGCGGTTCAGACAAAGTCTTGACGGCGGGCTCGAAACGCATCTGCGGCGCGCCCGCAATTATTTGCAACGCGTCGGCATAAAACCGGCCACTGCGAATCATTTGGTAAGGATGCGCGCCACATTCCACATTCACAGACTCGCCCGCCGCGCTCAACCGTACGCGACGCCATGTGTGTTCAACCAAATTCGTCGCGAATGCTTCCTGGTTGCCCCAAAAGCACCAGGTACGATCATCGCTGTAGTGGGCACGTTGTTCGATGATGCAGGTGGTCGGGGCCGCTGATCCGAAAGCGGCAAGTTCGCGTGCCAGACTCAAGCCAGCGCAACCGCCACCCAGAATCAGCAGGTCGACATCAGCGAACATGGTCGCGCTCACCACCGAAGACCGTATGCGGCAAGCCAGCCAATGGCACATGCAGCAGCGCATCGTGTCGCCGATGTCCGCTGGAATGCAGCGCGCCAGATAGAAACGTTCTGCGCACAATGCGCAGGTCCAATAGTGCTTGCACGGTTAATCCAATTTTGCTGGAAGTCGGGACGACGGTACGACGCGTCCAGTAGTCGCACCGGCGCTGCAACAAGCGCTTGCCGATAGCACGATA
>JAYTZV010000422.1:0-2478 GCA_043741695.1 Burkholderiales bacterium | reverse complement strand
ACGATTTTGAAAAAACCGATTGCCTCTTTTTTTTCGGCCAGAACGTCGGCGTCAATAGTCCGCGCATGCTGCATCAACTGCAGCAAGCACGCAAGCGTGGCGTGCCAATCATCACGTTTAATCCGTTGCGTGAACGTGGGCTGGTCAGCTTCGTTAATCCACAATCGCCTACCGAAATGCTGAGTGGTGCTGAAACTGCGATCAGTACCCAATACCACCAGGTGAAGGCTGGCGGCGATAGCGCGGCATTGATGGGATTGTGCAAAGCAGTGCTGGCGGCAGATGAAGTCTCTGCGGCGAGCGGCGCAGTACCGATTGTAGACAGAGCATTCATCGCACAACACACCAGCGGCTTTGAGGAATTTGCAGCGGCCGTACGTGCCTGCAGCTGGTCGGCGATCGAAAGTCATTCCGGTCTGCTACGTGCGGATATCGAAGCCGCTGCGCAAGTGTATTGTCGCGCTGACGCCGTGATGGGCGTATATGGCATGGGCTTGACCCAACATCGGCATGGCGTGCAAAACGTCACCATGCTCAGCAATTTTTTGCTCTTGCGCGGCAACATCGGACGCCCCGGTGCCGGGATTTGTCCGGTGCGCGGACATTCGAATGTGCAAGGTCAGCGCACCGTCGGTATCACCGAAAAACCGGAACTGGCACCGCTCGATAAATTGGCCGAACTTTATCATTTCGAACCACCACGTGAAAAGGGAATGAACACGGTCGAAGCCTGCGAGGGCGTTCTTGCGCGACGCGTGACCGCGTTCATCGGCTTGGGTGGAAACTTTGTGCGCGCCGTCCCAGAAACTGCGTTGATGGAATCGGCGTGGCGCGCATTGCCTTTAACCGTACAGATCTCAACCAAGCTCAATCGCAGCCACGTTATTCACGGAAAAATTTCCTATGTACTACCGTGTCTTGGCCGGATTGAAATCGATCGGCAGAACGGCGTAGAACAAGCCGTGTCGATAGAAGACAGCACCGGTTGCATGCATGGATCGCGTGGTCGTGCGGCTCCGGCGAGTGCCCACCTGCTGTCCGAGCCGGCGATTATTGCCGGTATCGCGCAAGCCGCACTCGCGCCAAATCCGGATATCGATTGGACTGGTTGGGTAGCGGATTATGCGTTGATTCGCAAAGCCATTGAAGCGACCTATCCGACTATCTTTAAGGATTTCAACGCGCGCATGTGGACGCCGGGTGGGTTCCGAAAACCGATACCTGCCGCTGAACGCATTTGGGATACGCCGAGCGGCAAGGCACTGTTTGTAGTGCCGCAATCGCTTGAGGAAGATCCCGATCTGACGCAACGCAGCGCCGGTACCTTGCGTTTGTTTACTGTGCGCAGTGACGGTCAGTTCAACACCACGATCTATAACCTTGATGATCGCTTTCGCGGCGTGTATGGCACACGCATGGTGCTGCTGATGTCTGCCGCAGATATGCGTCGCCTTGATTTTGTCGACGGTGATCTGGTGACGGCGACGACGCCTGCGACCGATGGTGTATTGCGCTCGGTACAGAATTTACGGATCGTGGAATTCGACGTACCGGAGGGCTGTATCGCCGGGTATTTCCCGGAATGTAATCCGCTAATTCCGCTGTGGCATCACGCGATCGATAGTATGGTGCCGGCGGCAAAAGCGATCGATGTTATCTTGCAAAAAACTGCCGCTGCGATGAATAGTCAGATGCAGTAATCAATGTCCGCGGGCCGGTTGGTGGCATCGAAAAATTGGCGTCATCGATCTGAGTAATTACGCAGTTATGTTGAGCGTATCCCGTCTCACTGTGGCGAGGACGGTGCTCAGTGGGTGCCAGCCGGCAAATGCGCATCCAGGAAATTCGCGCTCGTTTTCATTTATTGGCGGCGTGGGTCGGCTCCTTGGCTCCTTATTTGCAGCCTGCCAGCACGCGCTGCGCATTGCGGATTTCCTGTGCGCGCTGTTCATCGCTCATGTACGAGCGCTCGCCGTTTTTATCGGTATTGGCCAAGCGCGTGCCATCTTGCAGGCTGCGGCTGTAGGATTGCGTGCGCTCGCAGTTGGTTTTTCTGTCGGCGGCCAGTTTGATGGCTTCCGCAGCCTTCTTCTCTTTTTCTGCTTCGTCCATTTTGCGCTTGGTGTAATCGGCATTGCGTTCTGCGGTGGTCAGCGGTGCAGTATTCTTGACCGGTGCTGAAGCGGTCGTTCCCGCCGCAGTCGCTGACGCTGGCGCGGCTATTGCGTTGTCCGGGGATGCCGTCGGGCTTGATTCAATGACAGCTAACGGTGCAGCGTTGGCAGGCGACTTGATGATGCGACTGCGCGGTACGGAAGGCGGTGGTGGTCTATCCGAATACTGTCGTACTCCTTTGTCGTCCATCCAGACGAATTGCGCGAAGGCGATCTGACCGATCGCTAGCAGCGACAGCGTCAGCACCAGGCGCTGTGTGCAGGTAATAAGTGTGTTCATAAAGTTTCCCGATAACAATTATTT
>JAYTZV010000421.1:0-2484 GCA_043741695.1 Burkholderiales bacterium | reverse complement strand
CGCCACATTACAAAAATAAGCGCGCTGGAAATCTGCTTCTGTTGCTTCAGTCAATGCACCATTAAAGAGAGGCATTATCGAAACCGAACTGGTACTGGACCAATCAACACAAGCGACTCGCACCGACGTATCGCTACACGTCACCGAATTTCTTGCCTATCGACTCGGCAAGGAAGAATACGGTATTGATATTCAGAAAGTTCAGGAGCTGCGCGGTTATGATGCAGTAACGGCGATTGCCAATGCACCCGCGCACATCAAAGGCGTGGTCAATTTGCGCGGCATTATTGTTCCGATCATCGACATGCGTATCAAGTTCAATCTTGGTGATCCTGTCTATGACCAGTTCACTGTTGTCATTATTTTGAATTTGGCGGGACGTATTGTCGGCATGGTAGTCGATAGCGTCTCGGATGTAATTACACTGGGAGCTTCACAAATTCGTCCGGCACCGGCAATGGGAGCGAAAGTCGAGACCGACTATTTGCTCGGCATGAACACAATCGATGAACGTATGCTGATTCTGGTCGATATTGACCGCCTGATGGCAAGTGCTGAAATCGGCCTGGTCACACAATAGCAACCTGAACGCAACATAACAACATAGGGAACGACATCATGAAAATAGCAAATTTAAAGGTCGGCGTTCGGTTAGGTGCGGGGTTTGCCGCAGTCATGCTGCTGTTATTAATCGTTGTTGGCGTCAGCCTGCAGCGGCTTGGTACGATGCATACCGAAAGCGATCTCACACTCAATGATCGCTATCCGAAAGTGGTGGCAATCACGGTCATCAAAGATAGCCTGAATCAGATTGCGCGCAACATGCGCAACACGCTGATCATGAGCGATCGTGAAGAGATCGCTAAAGAAATCAAGCAAATCGGTGAGAATAAAAAAGTCATCGTCGACAAGCTGGACTTCCTTGACAAACATATTGCTGCGCCGAGGGGACGTGAACTGTTGACTCAGCTTGCAAGCGCCCGCGCGACTTACTTCACAAGCCAGGAAGCATTTATTAAACTGATCGGTGACAACCGCTTTGAAGA
Source organism: Burkholderiales bacterium (assembly GCA_043741695.1). GTDB lineage: Bacteria > Pseudomonadota > Gammaproteobacteria > Burkholderiales > Burkholderiaceae_D > Actimicrobium. The sequence goes on along the minus strand of JAYTZV010000421.1, from coordinate 1,438 downwards.
AGCGAAAATCATGCTGTTGAACGATTTCGCCCGCACCAGCTCGCTTACTTCACCGCACTGGATAATTTATCCAACTTTCAAAAAGAGTTGATGCAAAATTCCGGCAAAGATGTGTCGGATGCCTACAACTCCAGCGTCCGGATCATGGGTGGCATCGCGATTTTCGGTGTCTTGATGGGGATCGCGATTGCCTGGCTGATCACCCGTTCCATCACACGTCCGCTCAACGAAGCCGTACTGGTCGCACAAACTGTCGCAGCCGGTGACTTATCGAGCCATATCGTTGTCAACAGCACGGACGAGACCGGTCGCCTGCTGCAGGCATTGAAAGACATGAACGACAGCCTGCGCAAGATCGTTGGCGAAGTGCGCCTTGGTACCGATACGATCGCCACCGCATCAAGCCAGATCGCCACCGGCAATCTCGATCTGTCGTCACGCACCGAGCAGCAAGCCAGCTCGCTGGAAGAAACCGCGTCATCAATGGAAGAGCTGACCAGCACGGTCAAGCAAAATGCCGACAACGCAAAACAGGCAAACAGCCTCGTGCTATCGGCCTCAGCGGTTGCAATCAAAGGTGGCACGGTGGTAGCCGAAGTGGTCAACACGATGGGCTCGATCAATGAATCGTCACGCAAAATTGTCGACATCATTTCGGTCATCGATGGCATTGCGTTTCAGACCAATATTCTTGCACTGAACGCTGCAGTGGAAGCAGCACGGGCCGGTGAACAGGGCCGTGGTTTTGCGGTGGTTGCTGCCGAAGTGCGTAATCTCGCACAACGCTCCGCTGCGGCTGCCAAGGAAATCAAGACGCTGATCGGTGACTCGGTCGACAAGGTTGAAGTCGGCGCAAAACTGGTCGATCAGGCCGGCTCGACAATGCAGGAAATTGTCGATAGCGTAAAACGTGTGACCGACATCATGAGTGAGATCACTGCGGCCAGTGTCGAGCAGACCGATGGCATCGAACAGATCAATCAGGCAATCACGCAGATGGATGAAGTCACGCAGCAGAACGCCGCGCTGGTGGAAGAAGCTGCTGCCGCGGCGCAATCGCTGCAGGATCAAGCCGCCAATTTGTCGCAGGTGGTCAGCGTCTTTAATCTGGGTAGTGGGCACGGCGTCGCTCAGTTGTCAGCCGGTTCCGCACAACGTCACGGCGCCCAGGCTGTATCAACATCCCACTCGCGAAAGCCCGTTGCAGCGCGGGTCGGTAAACCAGCGCGGCTGGCTTCGACCGGTCAGCGCCAGCCAGTGGCAGCAGCGACCACTGGCGGTGATTGGGAAGAGTTTTGAAATCCGTCGGATAAGCACCGCGCCGTCGAATATGCGTTAGGGATGGTCTGCATAACCACCGCCACAGCATGAGCTGAGGGCGGGAAATTCGCGTATCAAAAATGGGAAAGCGTTTTCGAACAAATTCGATTCACTTCGC
>JAYTZV010000420.1:0-18528 GCA_043741695.1 Burkholderiales bacterium | reverse complement strand
CGGATTAAACTATCCCTTGGCTATCTCAGCCCGATCGAGTACCGAGAAAGCCTTGGCTTAACGACGTAAATCAGTCCAAGAAAACGTCCGCATCCCCATTGGGTCAATTCTGGGCGATCGTCAACAGGTCGAAAAGTCAAAAACTTTACTACTTACGCCTGGCATGCTGGCCGCAGTGGTTGGCGCTGCTTTTGCATTCGTCATCACGCGCTCGATTACCCGTCCGGTCAAAGCCGCCGTCGAAATCGCCAGAACCGTCGCATCGGGAGACCTGACCAACACTATCCACGTTACATCATCGGACGAAACTGGTCAGTTACTGCAGGCGCTTAAAGACATGAATGACAATCTGGTGAAGCTGGTTGGTCAGGTCCGAAACGGGACTGATACGATCGCTACGACATCGAGCCAGATCGCCGCAGGCAATCTCGATCTGTCGTCGCGCACGGAACAGCAGGCAAGCTCGCTCGAGGAAACTGCCGCATCAATGGAAGAGCTGACAGGAACCGTAAAACAAAATGCGGATAATGCGCGTCAGGCTAACGAGCTCGCCCAATCGGCCTCGATAGTCGCGGTGAAGGGCGGCGTAATCGTTTCGCAAGTCGTCGCGACAATGGGTTCGATCAATGAAAGCTCGCGCAAGATCGTCGATATTATTGCGGTCATTGACGGGATTGCCTTTCAAACCAACATTCTTGCGCTGAATGCCGCTGTTGAAGCGGCGCGTGCAGGTGAACAAGGCCGAGGATTTGCTGTGGTTGCGTCGGAGGTTCGAAGCTTGGCACAGCGATCCGCAGCCGCTGCCAAGGAAATTAAAACGCTGATCGGGGACTCCGTAGAAAAAGTGGGCGCTGGTGCGGGTCTGGTCGACGCAGCCGGTACAACGATGCATGACATTGTTGACAGTATTAAACGTGTCACCGACATCATGGGCGAGATCACGGCAGCAACGCACGAGCAAACTTCCGGTATCGAGCAGATCAATCAGGCGATCGGGCAAATGGATGAAGTCACGCAGCAAAATGCCGCTCTCGTCGAACAAGCCGCGGCAGCGGCAGAGTCGCTACAGGATCAGGTAACAAATCTCTCGGATGTAGTGAGTCAATTTAAATTGACCATGTCCCACGGTACGACGGTGCCGGGGGTGGAGTCGACCCGATTGTCTTCCAGCACCATTAACGTTTCGACTTTTCAAAAACTGCTCAAATTGAAATAAAAAATACTCTGCCCATCCATACACTGCTAAGAATTACAAAGAATTGAGCCAATTTTCTCGAGAAGCATAGTCGGTGAATGACGCGCAATCCTGGCCGATAAACAGAGCAACGCTAGCGTCCAAAGCGGTGCTCAGGCAGGTGAGTCGACGCTGAAAACAGCCGTCAGATCGAATCCACCGTGAGCAACGCTTGGGTTTTTATGATGTTCCAGCAGACTTTTGCAACCAGCTATCAATCGGCATTGGCCTGGAATACAGATAGCCCTGCATCACGTCACAGTTCGCTGCAATCAAAAACCCAGCCTGCTCGCGTGTTTCCACGCCTTCTGCGACTACTCGCAGGTGCAGGTGTTTGGCCATCGATAAAATCGACTGCACGATTGCCGTATCGTCAAGGTCCACAGGAATATCGCGGATAAAGCTTTTATCGATTTTGATCTCGAAGAGCGGTAGTTGCTTGATATACGACAGGCTTGAGTAGCCGGTGCCGAAGTCGTCGATCGAGAAGCGGATGCCCAGACGGGTAATCTCCTGCATGCGAGTAATCGTCGCGGCGATGTTCTCAATCAAAAGGCCTTCAGTGATCTCCAGGATTAATTTCGTTGGATCGGCGCCAGATTGTGCCAATGCAGCCTGTACCCGAGCCACGAAGTCTGCCTGTCGGAACTGATGCGGGCTGATGTTAATCGACAGGGGAATATCATGGCCCGCCTGATTGATTCGGACGAGTGCCTTGCATCCTTCACCAAGCGCCCAGTTACCGATCTGAAAAATCAGACCAGACTCTTCCGCGACGGGGATGAAAACAAGGGGCGATATCATTCCTATGAGCGGATGCGTCCAGCGCATCAATAGCTCGGCACCGACTACTGCACCCGTTATGTTTACTTGCGGCTGCAGATACATTTCAAGCTGGTTGCCTGCGATGGCGAGTCCCAGATCGCGCTGGATGCTGAGTCGCTCTTCGATTTCGGCTTGCATCTGCAATTCAAACAACACGATCCTGTTGCGGCCGGTGCTCTTGGCCCGGTACATGGCCGTGTCTGCTTCGCGTAACAGATCGTCGGCGGTCCCTCCATTTATTGGTAGCAACGTCACACCAATGCTGCCGCTGATGGTGTACTCCTGGTCATCGATCGTTATGGGCCGCTCCAGTGCTTGGCGAATTTTCTCCGCGGTCGCCATTGCTGTGTCTGTCGCTTTTGCTAAATCATTCCCCAATCTTGCAATGAGGACGACAAACTCGTCACCACCGATCCTTGAGAGCGTATCTTCTTCGCTCAGTAAAACGGCAAGAGCGCATGCGACCTTTTTTAAGACCGCGTCACCGACACCGTGACCCCGGGCATCGTTGATATATTTGAAATGATCCAGATCAATGAACAGTAACGCGTCGATCTGTTTTGCGCGGTCCGCAACAGAGAGTGCCTGCCCGAGACGGTCCATCAGGAGACGCCTGTTCGGCAAACCCGTCAGCGGATCGAAAAATGCTAGTCGAGTTACCTCTGCTTCGGCTATCTTGCGCTCGGTAATATCGCGTATCACCATGCTAGTGTAAGTGCGCTGGGTATGGTCTTTGTATACGCTGGAACTAACTTCCGCCTCGAACCGGCTACCATCACCGCGCATCATGTATATCTCTGTTTTGATGTGGGTTGTGGCAGCATGCTCGCTCAGAAAAAGCGAAAAACGCGGATCTGTCACGTCGACCAGATGAGCGCAGCCACGGCTGACGATTTCCTCTTCGCTCAGGCGAAACATGGTGCATGCAGCACGGTTTGCGGCGATCACTTCGCCGTCGGTTGTCGTCTGTAGCACCCCATCCATGCTATTTTCGAACAACAGGGAATAACGGCTTTCACTATCTGATAGTGCACCTTCCGCCATTTTGCGGCCAGTCACATCCACCTGAATCCCTGCCACTCGATAGGGAATGCCTGCGTGATCAAAGTAGAAACGCCCTTTTGACAGAAGCCAATGGACCGAGCCATCTGCCCAAACGGTCCGGAATTCAACATCGTATGCGCCTTGGCCAGCCTGCGCGGAGATGAATGCTTGATTGACGCGTTCGCGATCGAGCGAATGCACATGCGAAAGAAAGGTTTCATAACCCCAGTCTGGAACGGCATCCGTATAGCCGAAACAGCGGTCGTGTTGCAGCGACCTCATCGCAATATTTGTGCGCAGATCCATATTCCAGTCACCAATGCCCGCCGCCTCAAGCGCAAAGCTCAAACGATTGTCGCTTTCACTTTGTCGTAGCTCAGCGTTCTTGCGATCGGTAATATCAAGATGCGTCCCCAACATGCGCAACGGAACCCCACTGGCGTCATGAGAAACGATGGCACCGACCGAATAGATCCATATCCACCGATCGTCGCTGGTGCGCATGCGAAATTCAACTCGGTAGTGGGGCCGCAAACCAGCTATATAGTCCCAGTAGGCTTGGCGCACGCCCTCTCGGTCGTCGGGGTGCAAGCGTTCGCTCCAGCTTTGCGCCGATTCGCTGAAGCTTTCATACGTGTAACCAAGCGTGGTTGCATATGTCGGATTTACAGTCACTTGCCCGGTTTGCACGTTCAGATCGTATAAACCTTGCTCGGTGGTTGAAAGTGCCAAACACAGACGCTCTTCGCTTTCCAGTAGATCTCGTTGACCCAACTTGATTTTAACAATCAGCGCGTCGAATCGATCCGCCAGGTTTGCCTCGTCCGCCGGCAATTTTGCCGACGCGTGGGTACGCGCACCAAAAAGATTTTCGGCGCTTTGGATACGGCTGTAAAAACGGCGCAGCGGTCGTATCACGAGCGCTTGCATCAACAACCATATGCAGATCGTGATTGCTAACAACACTAGCAGCACTAGTAACGATTGCGGTCGATGCAGGGGCGTTGGCTCAGCTGCCAAATACGCATAAAAAATGACTGCGCTTGCTGGCAGGAGAGCAACGACAAGGCCGAAGGCTTGCAGGTAGAGGAGCCGGGTTTTAATAGGGAACCTCAAATCAAGGACGCCGATCCACCGGCTGAAGACGATCTGAAAATACCATACTAATTAAATATCGCGCAGACGATAAGTCGACAATGGAATAATCGGCGCGAGTAATACGCTCTAAACGGCGGTATGCATAAACCAACTCACACCGAGGCTGCCGTCAAGCGGGTCGGTAATTTGTGTACCATTCCTCCTTTGAGCGCAGTAATTTTAAGGCCCCTGTTTTTCCCTAAAACTCCCGCGAATATCCCCGGAACTGTCCCCGAGACTGGCTATCCGGCAAAGTGTGTGCGACAGCAAGCTTCTTTTTGATGTATACATAGGTCTTGCATATGCGGAACGTTGCATCTATATTGACTACATCAGATAAACGGTGGAGTGATGTGATGCGTACTGTATCAATTTTCAAAAATGGTAAAAATCAAGCAATTCGCTTTCCCACTGACATGTCTTACGAAGGTGTCGGTGAGTTGGAAATTACGCGTAGCGGTGACACTATTACTCTACGCCCGGTTCGCCCAAGCTGGTCGTCGCTGACTGAATTGCCAAAGGCGGATGCGGACTTCCTTCAAGAACGTCAGAGCGTAATTAACGATGAGGGGAGGTTCAATTTGTGACCACTTACATGCTGGACACTTGCATTTGCTCCTTCATCATCCGTGAGCACCCAGTATCTGTTTTACAGCGATTGGTCGACGAGGTCGCACAGAATAATCAAATCGTGATTTCAGTAATTACCTATGCAGAAATGCGCTGCGGGCAGATCGGTAAGAAGGCATCACCCAAGCACAAAGCGCTGATTGATGGTTTCATCCAGCGTCTGCATGCCGTGTTGTCTTGGGACCAGGCTGCTGTTGACGCAACAGTAGAGGTAAAAACCCAGCTCACCAAGGTAGGATTGGTCATTGGCGAGAACGATACCGCTATTGCCGGTCACGCTATTGCTTCGAGTTGTGTATTGGTCACAAACAACTTGCGTGAATTTAATCGCGTTCCTGGTCTGACTTACCAGGATTGGGTTCAATAAGGAAAGCGGCCGACGATTGGCCGACCAAATTCATCGCGTACGCACGCCACACTTTGAGCGTGCCCGAGCCGATCAATCAGATTTAGTCAATGCACTTTACGCACGACCAGTTGATCTGTGGCGGGTGTATCCGGCTGTTCAATGTAATCGATGATTTCAATCGAGAAGCATTGGGCATCAGTGTGGATTTCTCGCTGCCATCGGAACGTGTCATTCGCAGCCTGGAGCAGATCATCGACTGGCGTGGCGCGCCGGGGCTAATACGTTGTGATAACGGCCCGGAATACATCAGTTCGACGCTGCAATGCTGGGCCATTCGGCGCGGCATCCGGATCGAATACATTCAGCCTGGTAATCCGCAGCAGAACATCCACGTCGAGCGTTTCAACCGCACCTTCCGTTACGAATGGCTAGCGCAATATCTGTTCGATACGGTTGATGAGGTGCAGGATTTCGCCACCCAGTGGCTGTGGAATTACAATCACGAACGTCCAAACATGGCATTGGGCGTATTTACCCCGAAGCAGCGGCTTGCCATGTCTGCATAGTTTCTATTTTTGCTGGCTGTTAGAGATGGGGAGCTTATCCTTCGAGTGCTACGTCCAAGCCAATTTTGTTACGAAATTTAAAGCAATCCGCGATGGTCTTAGCAAGGTTAACTATTCGGACCGTAACGCCATCGAAAGTTCTCTCGTCACCTCGGTTCAGTCTTGTTAATTAATTAATGCGCACTATACTAAAACTGTGCATATGCATTGGAGGAAATCATGAGACATCGTCTTTATTTTCTGATGCCGGACGTCAACAGCTGCCGCCGGAGCCTGGACGATATGCTCCTCAGTCGCATTGAGCAACGTCATGTACATTTTCTGACAGAAAAATTACCGTTGCCGCCCGATCTTCCGGAAGCAAATTTCCTGCAAAAGACCGATCTTATTCATGGCGCCAAATCCGGCGGCATGTTGGGTGCGTTCGTCGGTTTTCTGTTTGGTTTCATTTTAATCATGTATTTTGACTTGCATTCAGAAGTGCTGGTGATGTTGAGTTCGACCATTGGTGGCGCACTGTTTGGTGCCTGGGCGGCGAGTATGGCAGCTGCGTCACTCCCCAGCAGCTGCCTGAAGCGTTTCTACACGGAGCTGGAGGACGGCAAGATTTTGATGATTGTCGATGTGCCAGCGCGGCGGGTGAATGAGATCGAAAAAATGCTGATTCTGCGCCACCCGGAAATGCGATTTCGCGGTGAAGAATCGACGGTCCCGATATTTCCCTGATGGTCTTGCTGGTCGATGTGCCCGCATATTGTCCCACTGTGTGCGCGACGGATGATGGCGGACGTTCAACTTGTTGAATCCGGCTTTTTCAATGGAGCCTTCCATGGAACTTCACCTGCATTCTCATCGACTGGAAGCCAGGGCCCCCGACTGGATGGCGGCCATGGCATCTGGCTTTCTTGCTGGCGCGATATTGATGGTGCTGGAATTACTCTGGTCGACCAACCAGCTGGGCGTATCGCCGTGGGCAACCTCTCACCTTGTTGCAGCAATCATCTTGGGGCGAGACGTACTGTCGTCGACGGATTTCGTGTTGTCGGTTGTTGCCGTGGCCCTGATGACACATTACTTGCTGGGCATACTATTCGGCGTCATTCTCGCCGCCATTATTGCACCGTTTCATTTCGACTCCAGTCCGAAATTGGCTGTCGTGATCGGGAGCCTGTTTGGTGTGGCGCTCTACATGACCAATTTTTACGGCATGGCCTATTTTTTTCCGTGGATGATCGAGGCACGAGGCTGGTTCGCCCTGACTGCGCACTTGATTTTCGGCATTAGTACCGCTTGGCTGTACTGCAAAATCGAGCGCAGAGCCGACTGACGCTTCTGCCAGGCGTGCGATGACGCAGGCTCTGCGTGGTCGCGAAAGGCGGCGACGTAAGGGAAAGGATGCAGTATGGGCATGTCCATCGCATTCATCGCGATCGCTGTCGCCGCTATGCTGTTCCACTGGTTAAGTCCCTGGTGGGCTACGCCGCTTGCATCCAACTGGCATCAGATGGATGCAACCCTGACGATCACGCTAATCATCACCGCGATTCTTTTTATTGCCATTCATTTTTTTGTTGCTCACTGTTTGCTGCGCTTTCGTCATAGAAAAGGAAGTCGCGCAGCCTATATTCCGGCTAACAAAAAGCTCGAGTGCTGGTTGATCGGAGGGACCTCGCTGGCAATCGTCGCGTTGCTGGCACCGGGCTTGGTGGTGTATGCGAAGTACGTATCGCCGCCGGCTGACGCACTTATCGTCGAGGTGGTTGGACAGCAGTGGCAATGGCATTTTCGGCTTCCGGCATCGGATGGGCCATTGGGTCGCGGCGATGCGCGCTTTGTCACGACGGCCAATCCGTTGGGACTCGATCCGATTGATCCGGTGGGGCAAAATAATATGCTGGTGGCCGGTAGCGAGTTACATCTACCCATCGACAAGCCGGTCAAAATATTGCTGCGCTATCTCGACGCGCTGCATGATTTTTATGTGCCGCAATTCAGGGCGCGAATGAACATGGTGCCTGGCATGGTCACGTCATTCTGGTTCACAGCGACCAGGGTTGGGCGCTATAAAATTCAGTGTGCCTAACTGTGCGGTGTTGGCCATGCCACGATGCGCGTAACTGTAGTGGTGGAAGACGCTATCGCGTTTCGCCAATGGCTCGGTACTTAGCCGACCTTCGCCGGAACAGCTGCTCCGGTTGCCGTGGCAATCATTGATCCGGTCATTCGACAAGGTCAGTCGCTGGCGCAGTCCAAGGGATGTATTGTCTGCCATTCGGTCGATGGCAGTGCTGGCGTTGGGCCGACTTGGAGCAGATTGTTCGACAAAACAGGAACACTGGAGGGCGGCGAGCATGTCGTTGCCGACCATGCCTATCTGGCCCGATCGATCCGGGCACCGCAGGCACAGATCGTCAACGGTTTTGCGCCAATCATGCCCGTCGTCGCACCCGGTGAGGCGGGATTATTTGCACTGTTGGCGTAGATCGAGTCGCTCGGTGGCGGTGCGTCACCAACCACGTAGCACGTTGCACAGTAACCGCGTCCAAGGAGACTGAACATCTCCTACGCACATCTGGCAGCTGCTCATGGCGAGCAAAGTTTCTGGCTCCGCTATGTCTGGAGCCAGGACCACAAAGTCATCGCGCTGCAATACGGTGGCGTGGCGCTGCTGATCGGCCTGGTCGGATTGGTGCTGTCGAACCTGATGCGCCTGCAGCTTGGTTTCCCTGGCCGCTTCGCCTTTATCGATGCGGCCAACTATTACCAGATCATGACGATGCACGGCATGATCATCGTGATCTACCGCATGATGGTCTGGGCGATTTTGGCCATCGGCGTGTTGTCGGTAGTGGTCAGGGCACACCATATATTTATCAGCGGGATGAACCCGTACGTCGGATTTTTCTTCGCGACGACGACTCTCATTATTGCTGTGCTGAATGCCATCAAGGTCTACAACTGGCTGCTCACGTTGTGGCGCCGTAATATCCGCTTCACCGTGTCCATTTTGTTTGCGCTGGGTTTTGTCAGCACTTTTGTCGTGGATGGCGTTGATAGGTGCAATCCTCGTGCCGCCTCTATGTCTGCTGGTACTGAGTCCACTGATGGCGACGGAGGCGCGATATACGCTCGGTTTGCGCCTGCTTTTTTTCGATTGAGATCACTGTGCGTGCCGTCTTGAACGCGGTGTAGCAATACCTGCATCTGATGCACTGGCGTGATCAGTGGATCAAATTTGGCGGCAAAAAACGGATCAAAAGCCTCGGGCACCCTTAGCGCCGGGGGGGCACCGTTCCTGCCACGGTAATTGCACTGGTCGGAGGTGCGAAGATCCAATTCTGGTACGACAGCTGTCCTTCGAAATCCTCAAAACGTGGTTCAAAATTGCCGATTTTTATCGGTGTTCCCTGCGCCAAACTATAAATTCCGGCAATGCCTGGGCCGGAAATCGTCGGTACCAGACCCCAATGATCGTCTCCGGTAATGGGATCGATATAGATGGTTCGCAAGTGTCGACGCAGCGCAGGTGAGCGCGGGTCTTTCAAGAGATCCTGCAGTGATCGCGGTGAGCGCGGGCGGCCGGGTGCTGAAGCGTTGGCATAGCTTTCGAGGGCGTTCCTGAATTCACTGCCGATGGTCAGTAGTCGTTCTTCTGCAATGCGGCGCTGCATGATGGCGCCGAGCTTCAGCGTTGCCGCAGTGGATATGCCGATAATGGCAATCAGTATGAGTATCCCGATATAGGTGAAACCCGTTTTGTGGCGCCGCGCATGTTGCATGTCAGGCCCTAGCGTTCCGCAAAAGGAATATCGGTCTTGCCATGTCCAGCAGCAGAACTGTGCAAGTCATACACCATACCTGCCGCGCCATCACCGGGCGGCACGATCGTCCAGTTTGTGACGCTATTGGCAACTGGGTCAACAGGGAGTCCACGCAGATATTTTTTATCGACAAGTTCATTGAGCGAGTCGGGATAGCGTCCGTTATCCTGATAAAACTTATCGATTGAGTCGCGCGTCGTACTTAGATTTTTGACGAGGATGGTTTCGCGCGCGGTGTCGATGCTATGAAAATAGCGTGGTACGGCAAGGGTGAGCAGCAGCGCGATGATCGCAAGGACGACCAGCAATTCGATCAGCGTAAATCCGTTTGCGCGGCACTGCGTGTCGCTGCAGTGATTGTCGGATGCGAGCAGGGTTACCATTTGTTGTACGCAATGCCATTCAAGCCGGTCTTGGTGACGGTACTGAAAATATCGTAGACATCGTCACCTTCCTGCGGGTTATCTGCTTCGCTGGCATAGCTGCGAATGCCCCACGTATGCGTTTGCGTTCCGGTGCTTTCGTCTTGCATCGGGTCGCGGGGAATGCGGCGTAGAAAAAAAAGTTTTTTGCGTGCAGGGCTGCGAAGATCTTGGACGCCGTCAACCAACACCTGCAAATCTTTTGGGTAGCCAGTGGCAGCAGCCGACTTGGCAACACGCCCTTCGTCACTCGCTCGTTTATAGGCATCAATCGCCTGCCGCATAGTGAAGAGTGCCCGCGTCAACTCGCGTTCGCGATCACGCTCGATCGTGATCCGGGTCAATGGCATGGCAATACTGGCGAGTATGCCTACGATGGCCAGCACGACAATTAATTCGATCAACGTAAATCCGCTGTGCGAAGCTTTGGCTGGCGGTTGATCGATAAGCCGGGCAAATGTTGTTTCGCGTATCACGGTCCTCTCCCTGGTCAGTATTCAGGGTTCGATCTGCACCACGTGTGGTGCGGGCGCCTGGGCAGAAATTGCAACACTGTTCATGCCAATCGGTGCAGCAGTCAATAATTGAATGGCTGAAGAATTGGCCGGTGCGAGCGCTCTGAAATTGATACTCGCGATATTGCCTTTTCCGGTGCTGCCTTCTTTGTCAGTGCGGGTTCCTGTGATCAGAATCTGGCCATCGTTATCAATCTTGCTGTTGAAAATAGTCGGTGCGCCGGTTTGCTTGAAAAAATTTCCCTCAGTAACCGCGGTGGCTTGGAGCGTTTTATTATCGTAAGTGATCGCCAGCGGCAGGCTGGTCACGGGTTTTCCTGACTGCATGGACAGTTGCAAGGTGAAAGTGTCGCCGACCTTGATCTGCTGTGCGCCTTCCCAGGTGAGTTGCGCACTTCCCGGTAGATCGGCTGCCGCTTTTTCATTGAGCGAAGGCTCATTGATTGCTGTCGGCAAAGGCGGCGGTAGCGGTATCGCTGCTATCGGTGTTGCCATCGGCGAAGGCATGCCCGATAAACTAATCAGCGGTGAGGGAAGTGTAATCTGCGTCATGCCATTCGGACGACTACGCAGACTGCTTTCCGTTCCCGACGAAAATTCGGCGACATCGCTGTCAGGGCGCTTTACGCTGCGAATCAGATGCGGCGTAATGGATAAAACGATTTCGGTTTTTTGATGCTCATCTCCCGTACTTCCAAAGAGTCGCCCGAGTATCGGCAAATCACCGAGTCCCGGAACTTTGCGAGAACTGCGGCGATCCTCGTCATTAATAAGGCCGGCCAGTACCTGATTTTCTCCATCGCGCAAGCGCAGCACGGTACTGGCTGTGCGGGTTCCGATCTGATAGGCCACAGAGCCGGATTTGGTTTGCACCTGGCTGACGATGTTACTTACTTCGAGTGCAATTTTTATCGAGACATCGTTATCAAGATGAACCGCCGGTTCGATATCCAGTTTAAGTCCGACATCGATATAACTGATCGATTCCGAGGCGAAGCCGGTGGCGGTCGATGTCGTGGTGATCAACGGCACGCGATCACCGATCAAAATTTTGGCTTTCTCGTGGTTGTGCGCGCGGATGCGCGGGTTCGCAAGAATATTCGCATCGGAATTCTGATTGCGCGCATTGATTGTCGTCGATCCAATCGCTGCTCCCAGCGATGATCCACGAATATGGCGTAGATCTTCTAGAGTGAGTGCGCCGGCAGCTGCGGTTGACAGTGGTGTCAGGCTCAGGCTGTCCGGCCAGGCGATGCCAAGCTCGAACAGACGGTTGCGTTTGACTTCGAGAATCTCAACTTCGAGCATGACCTCTGCTTCGGCGATGTCGTGCAAGGCGACCAGCTTCGCGGCCAACCGAATCGCCTCGGGGCTATCGCGCATGATCAGCATATTGAGTTTGTCATCAACCACTACGTCGCGGGATTTCAAGATGGTTTTTAAGGTGCTGGCAACCATTTTTGCATCCGCATTCGTCAGAAAGAAACTGCGTACGACCAGCTCCTGATAGTCCTTGAGCTTGTTGGCGGTATTCGGATAGATCAGAATCGTGTTCTCGTTTAGCACCTGCTGTTCGAGCTGATTCGTGAGTAAGGTGTAATACACCGCTGACTCAACGGTGCTGTTTTTCAGATAAAGCGTCACGCGTTGATCGGTGCGAACATCTTTATCAAAGATGAAGTTCAGCCCGGAGGAGCGCGAGATAACTTCGAATACCTGCTTGAGTGCGACATCCTTGAACTCGATCGAAATCGGCATTTTGTACGCTGCTGATAACGACGACAGTGGTGGTATTTTTTCCGCGGCTTTCTCATTGCGCTGTGTGTTCTTTTCCGGTGCGGTGGCGTTTGCGCGCTGTTTTATATCGGCCAGTTTTTGCATGCCTGCAAGTGCACGTTCGTTACCGGCGTCGATGGCCAAAGCGCGCTTGTACATCAGTTCCGCCGCAGCAAGCCGACCAGCATTTGCAGACCGATCACCTTCTTCAGCAAAATAGGACAAAGCGCGTTCACGTGTTTGCACGTAAGCGAGTTTGGATTCCAGGCGCGCCGGATCTTTTGCCAGCGATTCCTGAAACTTTGCCATGCCTTCTTCGATGCGCCCCTGCGCAACCAGTTCTTTACCTTCGCGATAGGCCTTGTCCGTCGCACAGCCGCTTAGTTGCAATACTGTGATCGCTGCAAGGGCGAGAATCCATCTCTGCACGGATAGCGGGCTACTGCAGGCCAGATGATAGGATATTGTTTTCACTATTGTGCCTCCCCAATCGATAGGGTCTGCATTTGCTTCAGTGGCAAATAAGTCAGCGTAAGGAGCGGGGGGCGAACTGCCTCTACGCGATAGATTCCCTCGATTACCGTTTTCTCCCGTATTACATAGGTCTCGTTACCACGCGCCAAATAGGCTTCCCATACGCCGTTTTCGAATTTTTTCCCGAGGTAAGTAAACGGCATAGGGGGTGCGACCGGCTTCGGTGGAGCGGGGGCTTTGATGATGACCACAGGCGGCGGATTCCAGCTGTGCATTTTGAAGATGGCATCGGTGTGCCCACCGGGTTCACCGATTAATTCTTCACGCGAGCGCAGTGCGCCCACGATTTTCGCGGCGTTGGTTGTGCCTGAAAATTTTGCCGTGATTGTCGCTTCGCCTGCGGGAACCGAAGCGTTCGCGTGCTCGGCGGTCTTGACAGCTGCGGACGGGTCTGACCAGAAAAGCCAGGCGGTTGCGAGCAGGGCACCGATAATCAACAGGGTACGTAGTTTCATGGAATATTACCTTCCATCGCGACGACCACGCGGTGGGTCTGCGCCGCTGGTGGCGCATAAAGAAACATCGTAAAACGCAATTGCACATTCAAAAGCTGACTGCCGATGCGGTCACGTTTCACGTTCAGTTCGTCGAGTGAGGCAAAAGGAAGTGCCAGCAATACCTTCTCGCAGAAATTTAAAATCGCACCGTAGGATCCCGTCACCGGGAGCTGAATCTGGTAGTTGTGGATTTTGCTGACGGGGTCGTACTCCGACTTGTATTCGCCTTTCGATAAGGTGATGCCGCTGGCTTGTGCCATCTCGAACAGTATGCGCAAGTGGGCGTCGGTACGACGACTGTCACCCATGACACTGTAAAAATCGCTCAGACGTTTTTGGGACTGGGAAAGGCTCGGCGCTTTGCTCGCGGTGGAAGACGACGATAGCGCCAGGTGCTGTTCCTTGATCCAAACCGACTGCTGCCGATTCGAGCTGCTCAGCGTCGGAATCCACCAAAACCAGCATGCGCTTCCGAGGCAGAATATCGCCAGAATAATCAACGAGCTCCATCCAAAACGAGAGCAACCCAGTCGCAGTGTCAACGCGTATTTGCTGAAAGAATGCGTGTTCATTTTCCGTTAGCCTCCCATGCTGCAACGAATTGAAAACGCACTGGCTTATTCATATCCTGTTCATTGATTTCATGATGCAGAAGCACGACATTTTCAAAGAAGGATTGCGCGCCGAGCAGCGCGATATAGTCCAGTAGTTCTTGCGTTGTTTTCGCCTCGGCGGTTCCTCTGACTGCGTTTCGCTTCACATCGGGAACCAACTCCAGCAGGGCGATATTGGGTGGTGTCGCCGATTCGATCGCCTTGAATACATGACCCCACGGAATATTAAGGCGATCGATAATGCCGTTGACCGCATCGACTTGCGTGTCTGGAACTGGTGTGCCGAGTGATGTTGATGTGGAGGGTTTGCGTACCTGATACTTCAGTCGGATCTGATCAATTTCTTGTTTGCGTTCATAGCGCTGCCGCTGCAGGTCGTAACCGACAATGGCAGCACTGACGCACAACACCACACCAATCGTGCCGATTGCCCAGATTGCTGGATGTATGCGATGGACCGCTGCACGCAGCGAGCTGGGCGCAAAATCGATGCGGCTCGTATTCATGGCGCAACCCCGGTGATTGCCAGATCGGCCCCTGGTGATGATGCTCCTGCCCATACCGCTGGCATGGCGAATTTCGGTGTCATGATGGCAATGTCGCCTGGGTTACGGTTTTGCCAGGGTTGAGGAAGGTGACCACAGAGCTGGACGGAAATTGGTGCGGACAGCGACAACCTGAGCGCTTCACGCTTGATCTGATCCATAAAACAGCGTGGGTCGTTGAGTTCTGCTGGGGTCAGTTGCAGGTGACGGACGGCGACCAGCCTGCCTTGGTGCACAGCACCCAATGTGAGGTCATTGAGGTGGAGCGTACCGAACCAGATATCGGATTTTTGCGTCGTGCGCCATTGATTCCACCCGACGATGAATTGGGGTGCAATACCGATGACCTTTAATCCATGCGCGTTGGCGACCTGCTGTAGCGTGGTTGGTATGGCACGCGGTATCGCGCAGGCAAGGAATGGCTGGTTGGCATCCCAGTCTGCATCGATCAGCCATTGCGCCGGCGTGTCGCCATACAGCAGTTGAAAACGCCGTGTAGCTGCCGCCTTGCAATCCTCCAGGCAGGTCGTATGCAGGGGTGGTGCCACGAGAAACAGACGCGTCCATCCGTCTGCCAGCACCACGACCGTCGGCAACCCGGTGCAACGCGCGGCCGACAGCGATCTCTCGAGATCCGCGCGCAGCTGTGTCGTCGAGCTGGCGTCAATCGGGTAGTCGGCCACTACCTCCCGGTGCCGGCGCAGCCAGCCACTTGTGCGCAATACCGTCACCGAAGTCGATGACAGTCCGACGCGCAGTGAGGCATGATCTTTATTCATGTAAGGTCACCCGTCGTATTTCTTCCAGCGTAGTTTGCCCTTGTTTCACCAATGCCAGGGCCGCCTCGCGCAGACTCCGCGTACCTGATCGACTTGCCGCTTCTTTGATGAGTCGAATTGCCTGCTTGTCGATAATCAATTCACGAAGTTCATCATTCAAAATCAGGATCTCGGCAATAGCGCGGCGCTTGCTGAAGCCCGTACCCCGGCAGTCTCCGCAGCCTGCGCCGCGCATGAATCGGTATCCGTTGACGTCATCCGGACTTAACTGCATCCGCGCCAACTCTGCTGCATCTGGCACGTACGGCGCTCCGCAATGGGTGCAATTCATTCTCACCAATCGTTGCGCCCAAATGCCGTTGACAGAGGAAACAAACGCATACGGATCAATGCCCATGTGATTGAAGCGTCCGAACACATCAAAGACGTTATTGGCGTGAACTGTCGTCAACACAAGATGGCCGGTCAGTGCCGATTGCACGGCAATTTCAGCAGTTTCGCGGTCGCGAATTTCACCGACCATAATTTTGTCCGGGTCGTGTCGCAGGATCGATCGGAGGCCGCGTGCGAAGGTGAGCCCTTTTTTTTCATTGACAGGTATTTGCAGAATTCCGGCTAATTGATACTCGACGGGATCTTCGACCGTGATGATCTTGTCGTGGCCGTTATTGATTTCGGTGAGCGCCGCATACAAGGTGGTCGTTTTGCCTGAACCGGTCGGACCAGTCACCAGCAACATCCCGTACGGTTCACTGGCAAGCTGGCGCAGCGCTTTCAGTGACGCCTCATCGAACCCCAATGCGTCCAGCGTCAGGGCACCGTATGCCTCGATCATGGCGCGCTTGTCCAGAATGCGAATGACTGCATCTTCGCCATGAATACTGGGCATGATCGACAGACGCAGATCGATATCGCGGCCATTTGACTGAACCCGAAAACTGCCGTCTTGCGGCACGCGTCGCTCGGCAATGTCGAGTTCGGCGAGCACCTTCAGACACGAAATGACCTGTTGTGCCAGGTCGGTACCGTTCGCCGATGTCACATGATCCAGCACGCCATCGATGCGATATTTGACGACAAGCCCAGCTGCCGTGCTTTCGAGATGAATATCTGATGCGCCGGCTTTGAGTGCATCGTAGAGCGTTGAATTCACCAATTTGACAGCGGGACTCGACGCTTCCGAGAGAGAAGCGAAGGTGAGAACTGCGGTGGTTTTGCTGGCCTGGTGGCCAGCAACGGTGTCGCGATCGAGGGTGTCGACTGCACGAACAGATTCCTCCTGCTTCAGCAAATACGCCTCGATATCTGCGAGCAACGCAAGGCAATACACGACGCCAACGACCGCCCGCGTTTCCAGCAACGTCTGTAAATCAACGTCGAACGGATCAGCAATGACGGCAATGACTTTCGCATCCGGGGTGCGCAACAAAGCACATTTGTTGTGCATGGCTTTCGAGAGCGGGAGTACGTCGAAAGCCGGTGTCAGCGCAAGCATTTGCGCGGTCTCTATCACTTCCAGACCAAACGTCGCGGCTAATGTGCGTACTAATTCTCGCGGGTTTGTTTCAGTCAATTCTTCCAGTTCGGCGATGAGCGATTTATGCGACCGCATCGATTGCATGCGGGCCCGCTGCAACAAGCTGGTATCGATCATCGATCCCGCGATAGAAGTGGTCACGACAATCCTCCTGCAAGATCGAAAATCGGTAGATACAGCATGACGACAATGGTGCCCACAACGAGTCCGATTGCAGCCATCAATAGGGGTTCGAATATACGTAACGAGCGGTCTATCCAGCGGCTTGTTTCACTGTCATAAAAGCTGGCGGACTGCGCAAGCATTTGTCCTAGACCGCCACTACGCTCGCCGACGCGTAACATACGTAACGAAACCGGTGTGCCCAGCCCATTTGCCTCGAAGGCGTTCGACAGCATTTCGCCAGATTGAATCGAATGCTTCGCGGCGTCGAGACCCATTCTCAATTCGGTCGAGACGATGGCCTGAACCGTGTCGATCGCCGCGACAATGCTGATACCTCCTTCGATCAGCATCCCCATCGTCAGATACAGTCGCGACAATTGAATGATCCTGATGCGCTCGCCTAGCCCTGGCAAATGCGCAAGCAGCGCTGCAATACCACCCCTAGCACGGAATAGCCCGAATGCACTTGGTGCTGCCAGTGCCAACAACACCATCATGATGAGCAATGCCGCACCATGCGCCGTAGCGAATTTCCCCCATCCAAGCAGCACCTGCGAAAGCCACGGCAGGGTGCGTCCGGCGCTTTGGTACACCTCAGCGAAACGCGGTACGACGTATCCGATTAAAAAAAGACTGACGCACGCCCCCACGATAAACAAAATCAGTGGATAGATTGACGCGCTGACCAGCTTGTCGCGCAGCTTGTCGATGCGTTCCTGATAGGCGATGTAGCGCGACAGGGCTTGCGGCAAATCGCTGGTGTGTTCGGCCGCACTGATGATGCCGACATACAGAGGCGGGAACATGCTTCCCTGCTCGGATAAGACTGTCGAGAATCGTTTTCCGTCACGCAAACCTGCCATCAGACTACCCAGCATCGCGGCGGTAATCGGGTTGGACTCCTTTTCCAGAAGTGCTTCGAGCGACTCGATGATGCTCAGGCCTGCAGTCAGCAGCGCTAGCAATTCCTGGCTGAATAACGTCAATGATAGCCTTGAAGTTCCACGCGCCCGGGAGAACAGGTTGGTGCGGGATAAAGTGACAATCGGCGACGCCGAAGTTGGGGGCATGATCCAATCATTGATCGGCTCGGTGGTGCCAGCCATATTCCCGGCATTGGCCCTCAGTCCCGACATGTCATTCGGTGGCGACAGTGCGCGAACATCGTAGTGCATGACTTCCCCCTTGGCGGTCTCGCGCAACCTTGCACGATAGGCGTTACCGGGAATTTTCTGGCGCTCAATAGCTTGCGAGCGAAACACCGATAGTCTTGCTATCTGTTTTGCCAACGCGAGAACGCAATGAATCTCCCCGATACTGCATGGTCCACCGGCTTGAACTATCTGTAATGAGGCGATTCAAGCCGAACTTGCCTGCTACTTTTGTATCTGCGATGGGCGCAGTTTTTCTAATTGCCGCTAGTTGCTGATGTCTGCATTTTCGTCCGTGCCACCGGGTTGCCCATCTTTACCGAACGACAACAACTCGATGTCGCTATGCGGTCCCGGAGATCGATACTGGTAGGGATGCCCCCATGG
>JAYTZV010000419.1:0-2489 GCA_043741695.1 Burkholderiales bacterium | reverse complement strand
ACGGCTTTCTCCGACATCGCTTGTGCAGCGAGTTGGCTCACCGTCAGTGGCGCGGTACTAGCGACTTCATCAGGCCGATTGCGATGCGATTGCGAAATCCCGGTCGGCACAAAATACGGGCACAACACCGACGCACTGATCGGTGCCTCGACCAGTCGCAAATCCTGATACAGCGATTCTGATAGCGACACCACCGCATGTTTGGAGACGTTATACACACCCATCGTTGGCGCATTCAGCAAGCCCGCCATCGACGCGGTATTGACGATATGGCCCTCATACGCCGGATCGCTTTTTGCGCACGCTAGCATCAACGGCGTGAAAATTCGCACGCCATGAATCACACCCCACAGATTTACCCCGAGCACCCATTCCCAATCGGCTTGCGAATGCTCCCAGATCAGGCCACCCGCACCGACGCCGGCGTTATTGAACAGCAGATGCACTGCACCAAAGCGCTGTATTGCTGCATCGGCCAAGGCCTGCACCTGCTCTGCTTTGCGCACATCACATGACATTGCCAGTACCTGCGCGCCTTGTGCTTCAAGCTCTTTTTGTACCGCATCAAGCGCATTACGCTGCACATCGGCCAGCACCAGTTTCATGCCGTGTCGCGCGCCGATCCGCGCAAACTCGCGACCGAAACCGCTTGCGGCGCCAGTAATGACGGCGATCTTGCCGGTAAAATTTTTCATTCAGGTTCCTTGTGATTTTTCGGCACAACTTTGGCAGCAGTTATGCAGCGACTTTTTTCAGGTGAAATCCAAGACGCGGAAAATGCACCACCACCGTACCGGCACGCTCATCGGACCGTCGCACCGCAAGCTCGCTGGCAGTTGCCATAACCAGCTCCCCCTCGACCGGGTCGAACGCATAGTCGGTCGGTGTGATGGTGACCCGCGATCCCAGCGCAATCGGTTTTATCTCCTCACCACCATCCAACACCAGTGCATCGAAGGAAGCCGGCGTACTGCAACGTGCAATCTCGATCGCATCGGTACTTGTCAATGGCACATGCAAATGATGACCTAGCGCCGCCATGCGGTCAGCCCATGCCAGCAAGGCAGGCGCACGATCAAGAATCGCACACAGACCTTGCACCCGCCGCACATACCAGATCGCATGACAGACCGAGAAGTCGGCAATGCATGGTGCGCTGCCAAGTAGAAATGGTCTACCGTCAACCAGCATATTTTCAAGACGATCAAGATAATCGGTCAATGCTGCGGTAGCTTCCGGCGCCGGCATGCGCGGCGCTCCTGCACGCATTGCCGAGCGGTCTGCAGCAAACGCCTCCAGATGCTCGGGCGGCAGTTTGGCAAACATGCTTTGTAGACCAGCGGGCTGAAACGCATAGGCAATCGCCGTCCAGAATAGCGTGGTATCGGCCCACTGCGCGAGCGTTCGGGCCAAGCCTGCCATCTCGGGCGGATACAGCGATGGCGTTGGTGCAATGCGATCCAGCACATCGCAGATCAATGCGGTGTCGCAGTAAATATCGGCACCGATCTGCAGAAACGGCGTGCGCCGATAGCCGCCGGTCAGCGCGACCACGTCTGGTTTGGGCATGATGACCGGAACAATGACCGACTTCCACTGCAGTTTTTTGAAGCCGAACACCAGTCGGATTTTTTCTGAAAAGGGTGAATTCGGATAGTGATGAAAAATCAGGTCACTCATGGTCGGCTCCGTTCTGCGGTGGGTTTGTGCAGCGATATCAGAGTAATTTAACCAGCTGTTTGCCGAAATTTTTACCGGCCAGCAGACCAATGAATGCCTCGGGTGCTGCAGCCAGACCAGGTGCTACCGATTCGCGGAATTTCAGCTTGCCGGTAGCTACCAAGGTGCCAAGTTCCTTCAATCCCTGCGGCCATGCTTCCGGCTGCTCGGAGACGATAAAGCCGCGCAGCGTCAAGCGCATCGTCAGAAAATTGCGCACATTTTGCAGTGCCATCGGTTCGCCGTTGTAACCCGAGATCAAACCACACAAAGCAATGCGCCCGAACGGATTCATGCGGCCGACACACGTATCGAAAATCGTGCCGCCGACATTTTCGAACAGCGCGTCGATACCATTCGGTGCCGCCGCCTTCAAGTCGGCTTTCAAGTTACCTGCCTTGTAATCGATGCAGGCATCGAAGCCGAGTTCATTAACCACATACGCACATTTTTCTGCACCTCCAGCAATACCGACGGCGCGACAGCCGCGCAATTTGGCAAGTTGACCGACCACACTGCCCACCGCACCACTGGCTGCACTGACTACGATGGTCTCACCCGCCTTGGGTTGCATGATGTGATTGAAGCCATACCACGCCGTCATACCCGGCATGCCAACCGAACCGAGATACGCGGACAATGGAATATGGGTGGTATCGACCTTGCGCAACTCACGCCCGTCAGCCACGCTCATTTCCGCCCAGCCGCCCATACCAACCACCTTATCGCCCGCGGTAAATTGCGCGTGCTTGCTCTCGACCACTTCACCG
>JAYTZV010000418.1:0-18723 GCA_043741695.1 Burkholderiales bacterium | reverse complement strand
GGCGGAGAGGGTGGGATTCGAACCCACGGTAGGGGAAAACCCTACGCCTGATTTCGAGTCAGGTACATTCGACCACTCTGCCACCTCTCCGGTGTTCTAATCGAGCTCTTGGCCAGCAAAGCGGCACAAGCGTGGTCTTGAAATTTTGCACTTTGCACCGAAAAGCTTATGCAAGATGTTAAAAAATAGTTTGAATCATCGCGCTACGTAATCCAGCAGAGCGGCGCGCTTGGTGTTGAGTCCAGTGCATGTTACCGATTCGATGCCATTACTCATCTAGGCTGTTCTCGGCTCGACGCCATATCGTTGCGCGGCACGAGAGTATAGCAGAACAGCTACAGAAGACAAATCCAGTTTGACCATCCAGTTTGTCAATGTTTGGGTGAACAACTACGGCAAAACTGGCGCACTAATGTGAGACGAACGAACATCTCTGGGTCGGCTGCATCAATTCCGTGGTGAATCCACCAAAGGCCCACTCGCGCAGACGGCTGTGTCCATAGGCACCAGCGATAATCAGGTCAGCACCTTCCTGATGTGCGATAGCTTGCAGCGCATTGGCATCATGCCCGCTCGATTGGATCGCGAGTGTCTCTGCAATAACGTCATGCATTTTCAGCCAGCGCGACACATCGGCAAGATTGCTGCGCGCTTCGGCCAACTGACTGTCATGCGCGACTTCCACCACGGTGACCCGTGCTGCTTTTTTCAATAGCGGCAGTGCATCAAGTGTGGCACGGCGCGCTTCGCGGACGTTCTTCCACGCGATTAGCACGTGATCGAAATTCGCTACGCAGGAAACTGCGGGAACGATCATCACTGGCCGCCCTGCCTGCAATACCAAATCACCCATATTCAATTGGCGCTGACCGCCGATTGCCGCCGCTGCCGGCATGGCAGTCATGACCAGGTCGGCGATCCGCGCTTCCTGTGCAATATGCTCGGCAGTCGAAGCGAACACTGTTGCGCAACGCCACTCGAGCTGATTCGCACGTGACGCCAACGCCGTTCGAAATGTCTGCTCAACCGCAGCCATTCGAACGTTCACTTCATTGATATCTTCCTCGACCGCTTCGGCAGAGATATAGTAATCACCTTACATCATTTGCACCGGCTGCGATACAGCGATGCCGATCACGCGCATCTGAAATCGCTCGGCGAGATCACTGGCTGCGCGCAACACAACGTCATTTGATTGTCCGAGTTCGCAATTCACCAGCAGGGTTTTCATGGCGAGATCTCCAGGTTGGTCGTGATCTCCGCGCCCTGAGGCGAGGGCAGTTTGAATTACCTAAACGATAGGGAGACAGCGACATGCTGCGGCAACGTAAAAGTGTGCAACAACGCGCAGACATTATTTCAATTCCGATGCGATTTGCCGTCTGAGCGTTAGCGCACATCACATTTCAGGGTATGCCAGTATGCTCGCAAGTCAAGCAAATTTGACTACGTTTAACTAACCGGATTTATTCCGTGAAAGCAGTCTCGTTATGCCAAAATTTCTGATCACTTATCTGACGTCGCTGGTGGTATTTTGCGCGCTCGATTTTCTCTGGCTTGGCGTCGTCGTCAAAGAATTTTATATGCGCGAAATCGGTCCGCTGTTGCTGACTTCACCGCGCAAGGAACCTGCGATTGCGTTTTATTTACTCTACGTGGTCGGCGTCGTTGTGTTTGCCGTAGCGCCTGCACTGGATGCCGATCGGTGGCAAAAGGCACTTGGCTACGGTGCTCTGCTCGGCTTGATCGCGTACGCGACCTACGACCTGAGTAATCTGGCAACGCTGAAGGATTGGAGCACGCGCGTCGCATTGGTCGATATGGCATGGGGAGCGGTTGCCACAGCAACCGCTGCCACCGCAGGTTTCTTTCTCAGCAGATTGATCATCGCGCGGCTGACGTGAAGGTGTAGCGATCGCTGCATATTTACGCTGCGAGTACTTTTAAGCCGCCCATATATGGCCAAAGTACTTCCGGAATCGCGACGCTACCATCGGCATGCTGAAAGTTTTCTAGCACTGCAACGAGCGTGCGACCAACCGCCAGACCTGAACCATTCAAGGTATGCAGTAACTCCGGCTTGCCTTGTGCATTGCGAAACCGCGTCTGCATCCGGCGTGCCTGAAACGCCTCGCAATTCGACAGCGATGAAATTTCACGGTAGGTATTTTGTGCGGGCAACCAGACTTCGATATCGTAAGTTTTGGCAGCAGAAAAACCGATATCACCGGTGCACAAACTCATCACGCGATACGGCAGACTCAGTTTTTTCAAAATTATTTCGGCATGCTCGACCATCTGATCGAGCGCGTCGAATGAGGTATCAGGATGTACTACCTGCACCATCTCGACCTTATCGAATTGATGTTGCCGAATCATGCCGCGAGTATCGCGTCCATAGCTACCCGCTTCGGAACGAAAGCACGGCGTATGGGCGGTCATTTTTATCGGCAGCGCGTCGGCCGCAATAATTTGATCGCGCACGATATTGGTCAGCGACACTTCGGAAGTAGGAATCAGGTACAGCGCTTCACCCTCGCCTTCCTGTCCGCCTTTTTTTACCGCAAACAAATCTGCCTCAAATTTAGGCAGTTGCCCGGTGCCGCGTAAAGAATCGGCATTGACGATATACGGGGTATAGCATTCGGTGTAACCGTGCTCGGCGGTGTGCGTGTCGAGCATGAACTGGGCAAGCGCGCGGTGCAGTCGCGCGATGCCGCCTTTCATCACCGAAAATCGCGAGCCGGTCAGCTTGGTCGCAGCATCGAAATCCAGACCCAGAGGCGTGCCGACATCGACGTGGTCCCGCACCGTGAAATCGAACTGGCGCGGCGTACCAACCCGGCGCACTTCAACGTTGTCTGCCTCTTCTTTTCCGACTGGTACGGAGGCGTGCGGCACATTCGGAATGCTCATCATGAAATCGGCTAATTGCGCTTGAAGCTGTTCGAGGCGCGTGCCGGATGTACCCAATTCGTCCGCGATACTAGCCACCTCCGCCATCAACGCCGTCGTGTCTTCGCCCTTGCCTTTCAACATGCCAATCTGCTTCGACAGCGTATTGCGCTTGCCCTGCAATTCTTCGGTGCGACTTTGAATTTGCTTGCGCGCGGCTTCGAGTGTGGTGAAGGTCGCGACATCGAGCTGGAATTTGCGTGTCGCCAGTTTCGCGGCAACGCCGTCGATGTCTTTGCGCAGAAGTTGGATGTCGATCATGTGGAATTGGCCGGGGTGAAATTGCAGAGGCCATATTGTACCAAGAGCGTGTTTCGCCGATCACGCAAAAAATTATTTTTTGGACGTCGAGCGCGCCGATGCATCCAGATTTTTCAGGAAATTCAGCTTCTCTGCGATCTTGCCTTCCAGCCCGCGCGTAGTCGGGCGATACCACTGCTGACCTAAAATTTCTTCCGGCAGATAGGTTTCACCGGCGGCATACGCATCGGGTTCATCATGTGCGTAGCGATACAGCTTGCCGTAACCCAGCTCCTTCATCAGCTTGGTCGGCGCATTGCGCAAATGCTCGGGCACAAGCCGCGATTTGTCCTTGCTGATGAAAGCGCGCACTGCGTTGTAGGCGTTGTAGACTGCGTTGGATTTGGCGGCGCAGGCCAGATAGATGACCGCTTCGGCCAGTGCCAATTCGCCTTCAGGTGAGCCGAGTCGCTCGTAAGTTTCAGTAGCGTCGAGCGCGATTCGCAACGCGCGCGGATCGGCAAGCCCGATATCTTCGCTGGCCATGCGGATCATGCGGCGGGCCAGATAACGCGGGTCAGCGCCGCCGTCGAGCATGCGCACCAGCCAATACAGCGCCGCATCGGGATTTGAGCCACGCACCGATTTATGCAATGCCGAAATCTGATCATAGAATGCGTCGCCACCTTTGTCGAAACGCCGCAGCGCATCGCCAAGACATTCTGCGAGCAGCGCGGCATCGACTTCGCGCAGCTGTTTTGCGTCAGCGGCACGACCGACGATTTCGAGATTGTTCAGCAGTTTGCGGCCATCACCATCGGCACTGGCAATCAGCGATTGTTTGGCCTCATCGACAAACGACAAGCCGTCGAGCGCATCGCGGCAAGCGCGATCGAGCAAGATTGCCAGATCGACTTCGGCGAGCGACTTGAGCACATAAACTGAGGCGCGCGACAGCAATGCCCCATTGACTTCGAACGACGGATTCTCAGTTGTCGCACCGATGAAGGTGAACAAACCGCTCTCCACATGCGGTAAAAATGCATCTTGCTGGCTCTTGTTAAAACGATGCACTTCGTCGACAAACAAAATCGTGCGACGCCCCATCGCACCCTGTGATAACTGCGCACGCTCGACCGCTTCACGAATATCTTTGACGCCGGAAAGCACCGCAGACAGTGCAATAAAATCCGCCTGAAAACTATCCGCCATCAAGCGCGCGAGCGTGGTCTTGCCGACACCCGGTGGTCCCCACAAAATCATGGAATGCGGCTGACCCGATTCAAACGCCACCCGCAGTGGCTTGCCCGGACCGAGCAGATGCTGCTGGCCGATGACTTGATCAAACGTGCGCGGGCGGAGTTGCTCGGCGAGGGGTATCGGGTTCATTGCGTCAGGTGCGATGCGACATCATAAAAATATCGCAGCGTGTTTTTTTGGCCGTTATTGATGACGTTATTGATGACGTTATTGATGACGTTGTTGATGACGCTATTGATGAACATCACTGCTGTGAAACGTCCGCTCCTTTTGGCACCACAAACTTGAACTGGTCTGCAGCCAACGCTGGATTTTTTTCAAACTTAGTGAAGGACAGCAGCGACATCTGACCAAAGGTATCGCGCAAAATCATCGCCTCAGGTAATCCATTGCGCAAGCCGATACCGATGTGCTCAAAGGTCGAGTCCTTCGATTTCGGTGTCGCTTCCAGCCACTCCATACCGTCCTTTTTTCCGGACTCGCGCAGCGTAAAATTTTTGTCGAGATCGTTACTGCCGAACAGAATCGCCGCAGGTGACGAGCCAAGGGCCGAGCCGAGTTTGCGGGTCGTGACCTGATTCAGATCCTTGTCGTAGATGTAGAGTTTGTCGCCATCGGCCTGCAGCAATTGCTCGTACGGCTTCAGATAGGTCCAGATGAATTTTCCGGGTCGCGCGAAGATGAAAGTACCGGTCGATGGGGCTGAGGCTTTTGCCGCTGCATCTGCCGGCGCACCTTTCTTTTCTGATTTCACCAGACGCTGACTGAACTCACCTTTGGCTGATTGGGTGCTGCTAACGAACTGCTTGAATTGTTCGAGTGCGCTGGCGTGTGCTGTGCTAGCCGCGATACCAAATGCGCATGAAGCGATAAAACTACGAAGAGCATGTTTCAAGGAATTTCCTATTCTGCGGCATTCCCGGCCGGGACCAGGATTTCGCGATTGCCATTCGATTGCATTGTCGAGACCAGCCCGCTCTGCTCCATTTGTTCGAGCAGCCGGGCGGCGCGGTTATAGCCGATGCGCAGATGACGCTGTACCAGCGAAATCGACGCACGACGATTTTTTAAAACGATCGCCACTGCCTGGTCGTACATCGGATCGGCTTCGGCATTAGCAACCCCTTCGCCACCTGCAACGCCGTCGCCGCCCTCTTCGCTGACACCGCCTTCGAGAATGCCCTCGATGTAATTCGGCTCGCCCTGCTCTTTCAGGTGATCAACGACACGATGCACTTCTTCGTCCGACACAAACGCGCCATGTACGCGGATCGGCAAACCGGTACCTGGAGGCATGTACAGCATGTCGCCCATGCCGAGCAAGGCTTCCGCACCCATCTGATCAAGAATCGTGCGTGAATCGATTTTGCTGCTGACCTGAAATGCAATACGGGTCGGAATATTGGCCTTGATCAAACCAGTGATTACGTCAACAGATGGGCGCTGTGTTGCCAAAATCAAGTGAATGCCGGCAGCGCGCGCTTTTTGCGCAATCCGTGCAATCAACTCTTCGACTTTTTTACCGACCACCATCATCAGGTCGGCTAACTCGTCGATGATGATGACGATGGTCGGCAACTTGTCGAGCGGCTCGGGTGCGTCCGGCGTGAGGCTGAACGGATTCGGAATTTTTTCTTCGCGCTTGTCGGCGTCGATAATTTTCTGGTTGTAGCCAGCCAGATTCCGTACGCCGAGTTTGCTCATCAGCTTGTAGCGGCGCTCCATTTCATTGACTGCCCAGTTCAACGCATGGCCCGCTTGTCGCATATCGGTCACGACCGGTGCCAGCAAATGTGGAATGCCTTCGTAAATCGACAGCTCCAGCATTTTTGGATCGATCAGAATTAGCCTGACCTGATTTGGATCGGCCTTGTACAGCAGCGACAAAATCGTCGCATTGATGCCGACCGATTTACCCGAACCCGTCGTACCGGCCACCAGCAAGTGCGGCATCTTGGCGAGGTCAGCAACCACGGGATGTCCGGCAATATCTTTGCCGAGGGCGATCGTTAAGCTCGACACACCATCGTTGTAGACTTTCGAACTCAAAATTTCGGTCAGTCGCACAATCTGCCGACGTGGATTCGGCAATTCCAGGCCCATGTAATTTTTACCGGGAATCGTCTCAACCACGCGAATCGACGTCAGCGACAAGGCCCGCGCCAAGTCACGTGCAAGACCGACGATCTGGCTACCTTTGACGCCGGTTGCCGGTTCGATTTCATACCGCGTAATTACCGGACCGGGATAGGCCGCAACCACTTTGACTTCCACGCCGAAGTCAGAGAGTTTTTTCTCGATCAGGCGGCTGGTGAATTCGAGCGTTTCAATACTGACGGTTTCCTGCGCTTCTGCAGCTTCGTCGAGTAGCGACAACGGTGGCAAATTGGTATCCGGTAGATCGGTAAACAGCGACACCTGCCGCTCCTTTTCAACCCGATCAGAGCGCGGCACAGTGATGACTTGCGGCTCAATCCGGATTGGTGGCGCTTCGACGATGCGGGCGCGTTCCTGCACCACCACCGTATCGCGCTTGACTGCCGCGACTTCACCGACCTTGCGGTCCTGACGCGCAACATACACATTACGAATTGCTGCAACTGCCATCTCAAGGCTGGCACCAATACGTTCAGCTACCGCCAGCCACGACACATGAAAAAACAGACTGAAGCCAACGCCGAACAACAGCAGCAAAAACAAGGTCGCACCAGTGAAACCGAGCGCATGATTGGCACTGCTCGCGATCGCTTCACCGAGCACGCCGCCGTGCGTATGCGGCAACTGTGCCTTGATCGAATGCATTCGAAGAAATTCAATCGCCACACTGCCAGCCAGCATCAACGCAAAACCGGCACCGCGAATCCAGCTCTCATACCGATGCACTTCTACTGGCTCGGCCTGCAACAAATACTTGTTCGACAATTGCCGATAACCGCTCCAGACCATCCGCACGAGCATCACGCACCACCACCAGGCGGAAATACCAAATACGTACAGCAGCAGATCGGCGAACCACGCACCGACCGATCCACCCCAATTGTGTAACCGTGTGACTGAGCTGGCATGCGACCAGCCTGGATCAACGGTCGAATACGATGCCAGAATCAACAGCAGATAAGCGCTCAATGCAGCCAGCAAGAACCAGCGCGCTTCCGACAGCAAGCGGATCAAGCGACCCGGCAAAGGTGGTGCGGGTGGTGCGGTGCTGCGGGTGTATGCCTGGGTAGGCGCTTGACTTGTTTTGCTCATAAATTCCGGGAATGATGAAGTACGTCGACGGTGGTGCGGTGAATGGTGCGGTGAAGTGGGTAAAACGTTCGATGGTGTAGTCCAGCGCGGCTACGGTGCGCAGGACCACTATTATCCGTCAGCAATCCGCACTGCGATGATCGTCTATAATCGACACCAGAGTCAGGCTTCGCATTACCTGCCATTGTAATTCGGACCCTAAGCATCAACAACCCGGATTAAGCGGCCTGTTGCGCGAAGCTCAACAACGCATTTTTTGTCTCGCAATCGACATCACCGCGCGCTTAGTTCGCGCTTCGTTCGCGCTTAGTCCGCGCTTAGTCCGCGCTTATTTTGCGCTAATCTCCCAATCATTGAATTCATCCTATTCTTCAGCCAACCATGACCACAACCAAACACGCCCATGTATTAATCCTCGGCTCCGGACCTGCCGGTTACAGCGCTGCTGTTTACGCAGCGCGCGCCAATCTCAAACCGGTACTGATTACCGGCGTCGAACAAGGTGGTCAGTTAATGACCACTACCGACGTCGAAAACTGGCCAGGTGACCCGCTTGGTGTGCAAGGTCCGGAACTGATGCAGCGAATGCTGCAACACGCAGAGCGCTTCAATACCGAAGTCATCTTCGATCACATTCATACCGCAATGTTGACCGAAAAACCGATCCGCCTGGTTGGCGATTCCGGTGAATACACTTGCGACTCTCTGGTCATCGCTACCGGCGCATCAGCCCAGTATCTCGGTCTGCCGTCGGAACAGGCGTTCATGGGCAAAGGTGTTTCAGCGTGCGCCACCTGCGACGGTTTCTTTTATCGCGGCCAAGAAGTTGCTGTGGTTGGTGGTGGCAATACTGCCGTTGAGGAAGCGCTGTATTTGTCCAACATTGCATCGAAAGTCACGCTGGTCCACCGGCGTGACAAATTCCGCGCTGAGGCAATTTTGATCGATCGCCTGATGGCTAAAGTAGCCGAAGGAAAAGTCGTCCTAAAATACAACCACACGCTGGACGAAGTGGTCGGTGACGACAGCGGCGTGACTGGCGTGCGCATTAAATCGACAATCGACAACAGCATCACTGACGTGACCTTGCACGGTGTGTTTATTGCGATCGGCCACAAGCCGAACACCGGTCTGTTCGAAGGCCAGCTCGACATGAAAAACGGCTATATCCGCACGCTGACCGGGCTCGAAGGCATGGCCACCGCAACTAGCATTCCAGGCGTGTTTGCTGCCGGCGACGTACAAGATCATGTGTATCGTCAAGCGATCACCAGCGCCGGTACTGGCTGCATGGCGGCGCTAGATGCACAGCGTTACCTGGAAACGCTCGAAGACTAAGCAACTCAGCAATTCAGCAATTCAGCAATTCAGCAGCCTTGCATTGGGCTGCAATGCTGCTCCACTCCTGCCGACGAGGTTGCCATGCCTGCTCCGCTGAAGGATTTCGCTGCGCTCGCAAAATTGCAGCGCGAACTACAGACGCAACAGCAGGCGCGCGTCGAAGCAGCGCTGCAAAAACAAAAAGCCGAGCAGCAGGCGCGCATCGAAGCAGACTTGTTCCGACAAAGCATCGGTGCCGTCGCGCCAATCGCTTCGCCCGAAAAGGTGTTACTGCAACCGCCACGTCCGTTACCAATCGCGCGTCAGCACATGGCCGATGAACAAGCGGCGCTGGCCGAATCTCTCTCCGACGATTTCAGCGTCGACACATTGCTCGATACCGATGCGGCGTTGAGTTTTGCACGCAATGGCATCGGCCCGGATGTGTTGCGTAAATTGCGGCGCGGTCATTGGGTAATTCAAAGTCAGCTTGATTTGCATGGCCTGCGCACCGATGAAGCGCGCGAGGCATTGGCCGACTATTTACGCTCGGTCACGCGACGCGGCCAACGCTGCGTGCGCATTATTCACGGCAAGGGTTTGGGATCGATCAACAAGGAACCGGTGCTGAAAAATAAGGTGCGCAATTGGCTGGTACAAAAAGAAGAGGTACTGGCGTTTTGTCAGGCTAAGGCGGCCGACGGTGGCAGCGGCGCGTTGGTGGTACTGTTGAAAGCACAGACCGGATGACCGTGTCAGGACATCAGCACACAAACCCGTACAAACTTCAAACACGTATCCTAGTCAAGAAATTTTCCGTCCTTGATAATGGCCGTCATATCCACATACTTCGAGCCATTATGATTCGACGGCGAGAATGTCACATCGAAGCCACCGATATCGAATGAAGCCGGATTGATTGTCTCCAGCGAGCGCAATAATTTTTCGCGCGTCAGATCGCGCCCTGCGCGCCGTAACCCTTCGGTAAATACTTTCGCCGCAACGAATCCCTCAAGGCTCGAAAAATTGAAGTCCTTGATGCCGGCTTTTTTCATCACTTTTTGATACTCGGCGACGACCGGTGTGGCGACATGCCACGGGAATGGCACAACTTGTGAAATCACGACACCGGGTCCGTCCTTGCCGAGCGAATCCGACAAGGCCTGACTACCGACGAACGACACGTTATAAAACTGCCCGAGATAACCCGATTTGCGCATCGCCTTGATGTACGCAGCACACGAGCTGTAGGCGCTGATCTGGATGATCGCATCGGGACGCTTCGGTAATACCTTGTCGACTGCTGCCTTGACATCGATGCTGTTGCGCTCAACAGTCACTCTCTCGATCAACGTAACATTCATTTTTTTGGCGGCGCGCTCCACGCCCGCCAGACCGGCTTGGCCGTACGCATCGTTTTGGTAAAACACCGCGATATTTTTCATCCCGGTATTGACCAGCTTTTGCACCAGATATTCGGTCTCGTCAAAATAACCAGCGCGGATATTGAACACTTCGCGATTGAACGGTTCGCGCAGCGATTGCGCACCGGAAAACGGTGCAAAAAATGGTACCTTGGCCTTGCTGAAAATTGGCAGCGCCGCGTTACTGGTTGGCGTACCAACGTAGCCAAACAACGCGAATACCTTGCTTTCTTCGATCAGTTTTTTGGTGTTGGCTGCTGCCAGATCCGATTCGTATTTATCATCCGCCGTGATAATTTCGATCTTGCGACCGAAAATACCGCCCTGCTCATTGACCTGGTCGAAATAAGCTTTTGCACCGGCATTCAACTGGATGCCAAGCTGCGCCGCCGGACCACTGAATGCCGCCGACTGACCGAGCAGAATTTTTTGATCGGTCACGCCGGTTTCAGCGTTTGCCGTACCCAATAACGCCGAGCCAAGTGCGATCAGCAGGCAAGAAATCAGACGTAGTCGGCAATGAATCATAGTGGTTAAATTTAGAAGTTAGACAGCATCAGAACCGGTTTCGCCGGTACGAATACGAACAACCTGTTCGACGTTCTGGACAAATATTTTTCCATCACCAATTTTTCCCGTCCGGGCAGCCTTGATGATGGCGTCGACTGCAGCATCGAGCACAGCGTCGTCAACGATGGCTTCGACTTTTACCTTCGGCAAAAAATCGACCACGTATTCCGCACCGCGATACAGTTCGGTATGACCTTTTTGCCGACCGAATCCTTTGACTTCGGTAACGGTCAATCCGGTAACGCCTACATCGGCGAGTGCTTCACGTACTTCATCGAGTTTGAATGGTTTGATGACCGCGGTAATCTGTTTCATGGTCGTTCCTTCGACGTTGCATTGCTGCGAGCGCATTATTGCTCATTAATTTCCATTGGGCAACTAATCTGCATCTGAACTTCGTCAGAAAAATTACCCACCCTTGAAAGCTGATGTAATCGGATAGCGCCAGTCTCGCCCAAATGCGCGATGTGTGACACGAATGCCAACCGGTGATTGCCGACGTTTGTACTCATTGATTTTGATCAGGTGCGTGATACGGTCAACATCTTCCTTGCGATACCCGGCAGCGACGATGTCGACAGCGCTGCGGTTTTCTTCCATGAACAACTGCATGATCGCGTCCAGCACTTCGTAAGGCGGCAACGAATCCTGATCGGTTTGGTCGGGTCGCAATTCAGCCGAAGGTGCGCGGGTCAGAATGCGCTGCGGGATCACATCGGATAGCGTGTTGCGATAAGCACACAACCGATAGACCAAGGTTTTAGCAATGTCTTTCAACACCGCAAAGCCGCCCGCCATGTCGCCATATAGCGTGCAGTAACCGACTGCCATTTCGCTTTTATTGCCGGTCGTTAGCACAATCGAACCGTGCTTATTCGACAGCGCCATCAAGATAGTGCCGCGAATGCGCGCCTGAATATTTTCTTCCGTGGTGTCTTCTGGCAGGCCCTTGAACTCATCGGCGAGGGTGTGTCGAAATGCTGCGAAACAATCCGCAATCGCAATTTCGTCATAGCGCACACCGGTGCGCTTTGCCATGTCGCGCGAATCGATCCATGAAATTTCGGCAGTATATGGGGACGGCATCATCACGGTACGTACCCTCTCCGCACCAAGTGCATCGACTGCGACCGCGAGCGTCAGTGCCGAATCGACCCCGCCCGACAAACCGATCAGCACACCCGGAAAACCGTTCTTGCCGACATAGTCACGTACACCCAGCACCATCGCCTTGTACACCTGCGCTTCCACAGACAGCAGCGGTGAAATTCTGGCAGGCAGCGGCGTCGCGCCATCGAAGGTAATCATCTGCAGGTCTTCTGCAAAGTGTTCTAGCTGCGCCTGCACCACACCGGCCTGATCAAGTACAAATGAATGGCCATCGAAAATCAATTCGTCCTGCCCACCGACCAGGTTCGCGTACACAATCGACATGCCTTGCGCGCTGACATTGGCGCGCATGACTTCGTGTCGCAGATGCTGCTTGTTCATGTGATACGGCGAGCCGTTTGGTACCAGCAGCACCTGCGCGCCGGCAACTTTGGCGCGGGCGGGTGCGCGCGGATACCAGGTGTCTTCGCAAATATTAATGCCGAAGCGCACGCCTTTGACATCGAACACGCACGGCTCCTTGCCTTCTGCAAAGTAGCGCTTTTCATCGAACACGGTATCGTTCGGCAACTCGGCCTTGAAGTAGCTGGCTTTGATCTCACCATCGGCCAGCACCAGTGCCGCGTTGTAGCGCACGCCGTTTTGCATGACTGGTACACCGACGACAACGTGCACGCCGTGAAACTGCCGAAGCTCGGCCGCCAGTGCGATCACGGCTTGATGCGATTGTGCGTAAAATGAATCACGCAGTAACAGGTCTTCAGGCGGATACCCGACCAAAGACAACTCAGGTGTGACAACGATATCGGCACCGAGCTTAACGGCGCGCTGGACAAATTCAACAATACGCTGTCGATTGCCAGCCAGATTGCCGACGGTGCTGTTGATTTGCGCGATAGCGACGTTGACGGTCATGATCAGGTTTCTTTGCGCTAAACAATGTCAGGGAGAGATGGGCAGCATGGTTGATTATGCATTTTTTGACGCGATGTTTTTATCAACACAAGTTACGTTACCACTGCCGTGAATTATCGCACGCGAATCATTTCCAATCTCAGCGAGGTCGGCGCGACCGCATGGGATGCATTGCTGTCGAAACAAGACGCTCCGAATCCATTTTTATCCTACGCGTTTTTGCATGCCTTGCACGAAACCGGCTGCGCATCGATCAAGTCAGGATGGCAGCCACAGTT
This sequence comes from Burkholderiales bacterium, assembly GCA_043741695.1. Taxonomy (GTDB): domain Bacteria; phylum Pseudomonadota; class Gammaproteobacteria; order Burkholderiales; family Burkholderiaceae_D; genus Actimicrobium. The sequence goes on along the minus strand of JAYTZV010000418.1, from coordinate 5,402 downwards.
TTTGACGGTGTGGAGCGACCAACAGCCAGATCACGCTCAACTCGTTGCCGCGATGCCGCTCTACGCGAAAATGCATTCGTACGGCGAGTATGTATTCGACTGGGCATGGGCCGATGCATATGAACGGCACGGCCTGTCGTATTACCCGAAATTATTGAGTGCGATTCCGTTTACGCCGGTGACCGGCGCACGCCTGCTGGCAGTCGACGAAGAAGCACGCAGTGCGCTAGTCGTTGCACTGCTCGCGGTGCAGGGCAACAGCGACGTATCGTCGACCCATGTGCTGTACCCACCCGAACAGCAAGCCAAACAATTGCAGCAAAATGGCTTCATGCTGCGTAGCGGCGTGCAGTTTCATTGGCTTAATTCTGGCTATGCGAATTTCGATGAATTTCTCGATACGCTGGAGCGCAAGAAGCGCAAGAATATCCGTGCTGAGCGTCGCAAGGTGGCCGAGCAAGGCATCAGGTTTCGTCAGGTACGCGGCGCGGACGCCAGTGAAGCAGACTGGCGCTTTTTCAACCGCTGCTATGCGCACACCTATGCCGCGCATCATTCGACGCCGTATCTGAATCTCGCCTTTTTTCAGCGGATCGGTACCGAGATGCCGCAACATATTTTGTTGATCATCGCCGAGCGCGATGGCGTGCCAATCGCTTCCTCGCTCGTCATCCACGATGGCACCACGTTGTATGGCCGCTATTGGGGTGCCATCGAAGAGGTGCCGTGTCTGCATTTCGAGACAGCGTATTACCAACCGCTGGAATTTTGTATCGCCAATAAAATCGCCTGCTTTGAAGGCGGCGCACAGGGTGAACACAAAATGGCACGTGGGTTTTTACCGCAAAAAACCTGGTCGGCGCACTGGCTGGCCCACCCTTCCTTTGCCGATGCGATTGAACGGTTTCTGCAGCGCGAGAACGGCGGTATTGCGTCTTATATCGATGAACTAACGGAACGCAATCCGTTTCGGGCAACGGCACGCTGACACATTGGTGTTAGCAAGTGCGCTTTGCGAACCGCGTGTTGACAACGGTGGTTGACGCGCAAACGTGCACCTTGTACCGTCTCGCATGCAAAATCAACTCTCACAAAAAATGGCGCAAAAGAAACCCGTCGTCACCATCACGAGCAACAAAACTGCCAGGATACCGGGACGCATCGGTCGCTTTTCAATCGAGCGAGAAATCGGGCGCGGCATGATCGGCGCGGTCTATGTAGGCCACGATCCGGTGATGGATCGCGATGTTGCCATCAAGACGTTCAATCCGACCTTAAGCGCACAGGCGCGTCGTGAGCATGATCAGCATTTCGTCAATGAGGCGCGCGCTGCCGGTCGCTTGTCGCATCCTCATATTGTGACAATTTTCGAAGCCTCCAGCGAAGCGCCCGACAATTACCTCGCCATGGAATGGCTGCAAGGCCGCGAGCTCGGCAGCATGCTCGCCGAAGCCCATGTGTTCGCGCTCGACGATGTCGCCTCGATTATCTGGAAGCTGTCGGACGCGCTCGATTACGCGCACAAACAGCAAGTGATTCACCGCGATATCAAGCCATCGAATATTTTTTTGGTTGGTGATCATCAACCGAAACTGGTGGATTTCGGCATTGCACGCGCACCAAACCGGGCTTTCGAACAACTCGCCACTGAGGATGCACCGTTCACGCTGTTTCGCAATAATCTGCTGGGCACACCCAACTATATGTCGCCAGAACAGGCAACCGGGCGTGAGGTTGATCATCGCACCGATATTTATTCGCTTGGCGCGGTCATGTTTGAAATGCTTACCGGCACCAAACCATTCCAGTCACGCGATACCGATAAATTACTGAACATGATTGCGTACAAGGCACCGGCAAAACCGCATGACATCAATGCGGCGATTCCGATCGCGCTATCTCGGATTGTGATGAAGGCAATGAGCAAGCAAGTCGAGAACCGGTATCAACAGGCCAGCGAAATGACGGCAGATCTGAAGCGTTATCTGGTCGATGGAAAACGCGCGCGGCGCAATCTCAGACTCACGATGAGCGACATGGATCGCAATGACACGGATGCTGGATCGCGCCTGCGCCCCGCGCTGCTCGGTGTACTTGTCTTGTGTGGTGCAGCCGTCCTGCTAGTGCTATCACACTGGCGCAGTGGTTAACCGCGTCAGCTCGAAGCGTCCTCACGCCCGCCGCGCTTGGCGATAAAAGATGTGACGCTTCCAGCCGCAGCGACAATTGCTTTACCCCTATCACATCACCCGCATGCAAAATAACGACGAATTGCGTCTGGCCAGAACTGCGGCTTGATTGACAAGCAAACCCGCGGACGGGCTGTCATCTTTTTGGCCGCTGATGGTGGAGTCAGCACGCAGTTGTATTTTTCTGCTTCCTCGCTGGAATCGTATTGCGCCATCACCGGCACTGTTTGCGTTACTTTTCCTGCTCTCAACGGTGGTGACGATCGGGCTTCATCGGTTTCTGATTGTTGGGCCTGCAACGTTTTACTGGCGCGCGCTATTTTCGGGCTGGCTATTGACTGCCATTCAAGCGTGGGTCTGTTATTTGCTCGCGTCACGACCAGCAAACGATGGGGATTATCGACACGTTTCTGGTCCGCAGTTGTTTTGCGCCGCGTGGGTACAGGCATCATTACTGACTACGCTGGTCGGATTGAGCTACGGCGTGATCGCCCATGGCTGGCCAGGCACAATCAGTGCCATAAAGTTGTACGTGCAATGGATGCTCTGGATCGTATCGATGGGCTGGATCATCGTCGCTGAAATTGTGCTGTTACTGCGTACTACCCGATCGGCCTGGCCGGTACGGCTGCTAGCCGGCACTGTCCTGGCATTGACTTACAGCCTGTCAATTTACGCGCAACCAAGTGTGTTTTGGTACGCCAAAGAACCGGTTTCAGCGACAGCCAAAGACGATTTTGTTTTATCGCAAGAATCCATCGAGGCAGAACAACATCTCTTCAATACACAACTCGCAGCGCTCCAGACCCAACGTCCGGGCGTCGTCGACCTCTACGCGATTACCTTTGCGCCGTACTCTGCAAGCGTATTCAAAAATGAAACTGGGGTTGTCGGTGACGTGATACGCCGCCGCTTTGACGCTGACGGCCGTACCCTTCAGCTACTGAATTATCCCGGCGTGTCCGCCCAGTTCGCATGGGCGACGCCGTTAAATTTAGAACGGGCGATTATGCATGTTGCGTCGCTGATGGATCGTGACGAAGATATTTTATTTTTGCATCTGACCTCGCACGGCGCGCGTGACGGAGAGCTCGCTGCCAGCTTCTGGCCATTGGAAGTCGCGCCGGTCACGCCACTCACTCTCAAAAAATGGCTGGACCAATCCGGCATCCGAAACCGGGTGATTTCCATCTCCGCGTGCTATTCCGGAAGCTGGATTGACCCGCTGGCTGATGACCATACCTTGATCATGACCGCTGCGGACGCGGACCATACTTCCTACGGCTGTGGCAAACGGTCTGAATTAACGTTTTTTGGTCGAGCGATGTATGACGAGCAACTTCGCCACCAGACGCTATCGTTTGAAGAAGCACATCGCGCCGCGCGTCTCATCATCAAAAAACGCGAGGAAGATGCCGGCAAGGATGACGGTTATTCGAACCCACAAATCCGGGTTGGGCCGGCAATCCGGCCGCAGCTGATGGCATTGGAACGTCGACTCCGCATGGCAGCCCCATAGCGTTGCACAAGCTACCGGTTGCAATAAAGAATGATCGCGGACCTGCCCGAGACTGGATTTCACCGCACTGTATCGAAGAGGCAAAATACACCTCAGAAAATATGCGACAGCAGGCAGCGTCAGGCGGCGCCGCCGATGCCAGCGCGCGCTGCGCAGCTTCCCCAACGGTATCGTCTTTTAGGCCATAAGGCGTCAACCCACCGGGCGGCATCAGCGGATTTTTTTGCTAGTGCGGCTTTAGCGCCGCAGTCATCTGACCTTTCAACGCCTTGATCAGCGCTGCCTCATCTGGCGGAACACCTTCCGGTGCGCGGGCAGTACGGTCGCCATACAACAGCCCGAGAGGCTTGCCTTGCACAACAAGAGGCAGCACGATAAAGCTGCACGCATCTGGCAATACGTTGCGATGCCAGGCCGGAATCAGCGCGCTGATGGAGGCTGCCGTAGCGTCCGAGATCAGCAGGTCGGCATCATTTTTCAGCGCCAACGAAAACAGATCGCGCTCGCCGTCGGCAGAAAAAATAAATTGTGCCTGACGTGCCAGGTGACCTTCACCGAGCGCAACACGGGATCGGTACTGGCCAGTTTTCAGATCACGTATACAAATTGTGGCAAACCGAAAACCCAAACTGCGTGACAGAGTTTCAAGCACCAGTAACGCCAGGTCACTCACCTGGCAGTGACCCGATGCCATCATTTCGGTGACATCCTGTAGGCCGGCCAATAACAACGCACGCGCGTTGTGCGGCTTGCCGCTCGGATGAGAGCCGACTTCAATACCTAGATTGGGTACGTCCGTCATCAGGATATCGCTTGGCAAACCGGTGCATTCGAGCGCTTCAACGGCCAAGGCCACTTGCCCCGTGAATTCAGCCGCATCCTGCCCCGCTGTTTGCGCATTCGCCAGCGCGTCGGGGTGCTCAACATCATCATTAACGGTTTCGTCGACACGCAAATTACTGGAACTGCTTAGCACCTCGGTTTGCTCGGCCGCCGTCGCAAATAACGTCAGCATCGCTTCATGATCAATTTCCAGCGCGGTTCCGAATCGGGCCAACAATGCCTGGCAGGCAGCATTCGTCGCCGTGTCGACAGCGTCGCCAACAAGTGCATCGGCGCCCATATCGGCGATCACGCCGGCCGCAGCGGCGCTGAAGGCCGACACTTGCTGCATCCATTCCTGGCGATTGCGCGCCGCTCGCAGCGGGCCGCGCGGCAGCGGCGCAAGTGCGTTGATAATGCTTTCGGGAATCGACCAATCGCGCAGTACCGATTCGGCCAGCATATCGAAGCTGCAACCGAGCACCTGCGTCGCGGCTTTGGATGGGGTAACAGTATCGTGCGCCATCAGCGCGGCAATATCGCAGTAGCTGCGATGGTCGTGCGCGGCCACCAGCAACTGGCCCATATTTTTGAACAGCGCCGCAACAGCCGCTTCTTCAGAATCCTTGAAACTGCTCCGTCGTGCCATTTCGCGACCGACGATGCTCGCGCACAACGCCTGCGACAACTCTATGCGCACATCCTGCGCATGCGCACCCGACATCCCGTCCACCAGCAGCATCGCCAGCGCACTGGTTTTGACGGCATCAAAGCCCAGCAAAAAAATCGCGCGCGAAATTGTCGTCACGGTATTGCCGGACGCATTGCGGTAGGCAACGGTGTTCGCCAGTCGTAAAATTTTTTGCGTCATC
>JAYTZV010000417.1:0-2511 GCA_043741695.1 Burkholderiales bacterium | reverse complement strand
GGACGCTGTTGGTACCCTCTTTTAATGCGAACGTGTTGCACTAAATTTTGAAGTAACGCTTTGATTCGAAACTTTGATTCGAAACTTCGATTCGAAACATTGATGCGGAACTTTGATGCAAACCGTTGATGCAGACCTTTGATGCGAACCTTCAGTACGGACTAAAGTGCGCAGCTTGAATATAGGGCGCTATCAATGCGCCATCGTCAACGTCTGAATCGATTGATCTCACAACGCGTCGCTTCCGCGACACGCCGCGCAGCAGCGGCAAAATCTTCACCTGCCGCCTGATCAGGTGCCGGATACAAAATCGCACGTGACGAGCTGATCATCATGCCAGTGCCATCGGCCGTTTTACCGGCTTCGACTGTCGCTTGCACATCGCCGCCTTGCGCACCAATACCCGGTACCAGCAATGGCATGTCGCCGACGATGCGGCGCACTTGCAACAATTCGTGCGGAAAGGTCGCGCCCACGACCAGCGCACACTGACCATGTCGATTCCATTTATCGGCCACCAGATGCGCCACATGTTGATACAGCGGGGTGCCATCGACCTGCAAGAATTGCAGATCAGATCCGCCCGGGTTTGAGGTACGGCACAGCACGATCACGCCGCGATCCTGCCATTCCAGATACGGCGCAATCGAGTCAAATCCCATGTACGGATTAACCGTGACCGCGTCGGCCTGATAGCGCTCGAACGCCTCGCGCGCATATTGTTGCGCGGTTGCGCCGATATCGCCACGCTTGGCGTCGAGGATGATTGGCAGGTGTGGATGATGGGTGCGCACATAGGCGCAAATTGCTTCGAGCTGGTCTTCGGCACGCAGCGCGGCGAAGTACGCGATCTGTGGCTTGAAGGCGCAGGCAGAAGCCGCGGTGGCATCGATAATAGCGGTACAAAATTGCGTGATCGCGTCTGGTTGATTGCTTAGGTGCACTGGAAATTTCGCAGGATCAGGGTCGAGACCGACGCAGAGCAGCGAGTCATTGCGGTGCCAGGCATCCGCTAATTTTTGAGTAAAAGTCACAGCAAATTATCCAGCAAAAAAGGTGGCGTATTGTAGCGCGCCCGGCATCGCATGATTGCGACGACTGCGCTTCCATCGCGGCTCACCTCATCGCTCACTTCACAGCTTGCTGCGTCGCTCACTGCGCCGAATGCAGTTCAAAATACAGCGCGTAATTTTCGATCCGCGAAGTACTGCTTGAGTTGATCCGGATAGTTTGATACCGTACTTTCTACTTCAACAGTAACGGAACTCGACCATGCGCGTCTGTCTGAAATGGTGTTTGATCACCTTCCTTGCCACGCTGCTCACAGCGTGCGGCTACAACGATTTTCAAAGCAAGGACGAAGGGATCAAGGCCGCGTGGGGTGAGGTCGTTAATCAGTATCAGCGCCGTGCCGATCTGATTCCGAATCTGGTCAATACGGTAAAGGGATATGCATCGCATGAGCGTGAAACACTGGAAGCCGTTACCAAGGCGCGCGCCGCTGCGACCGGGTTGCAGATCACGCCAGAAGTATTGAACAATCCGGAGGCGCTGAAAAAATTTCAGCAAGTGCAAGGTGACCTGTCGTCAGCGCTGTCGCGCTTATTGGTGGTGACTGAAAACTATCCGCAGTTGAAGGCCGATGCGGGCTTTCGCGATCTGCAATCGCAACTCGAAGGCACCGAAAACCGCATCACAGTCGCGCGCCAGCGATATATCAAAAGCGTCGAAGAATACAACGTGTTGGCACGTAGTTTTCCTACCAACCTGACCGCGAAGCTTTTTAGCTATCCAGTCAAACCATCGTTTACGGTCGAGAACGAAAAAGCGATTTCGACCGCGCCATCGGTTAGCTTTGGCAAATAACATGCAGCGCCTCGGTCAGCAGGTGATGCAACTTCTGCTGGCGCTGTTTTTGTTGTCTGCGTTTGCTTGCGCCAATGCGCAAGAGCTTGTTGCGATCCCCGCTTTGAGCGGCCACGTGGTTGACCAGATTCATCTGCTTAGCCCTGCTGAGCAGACACAACTCGATCAAACCCTCACTGATTATGCGCAGCGTACCGGTTCTCAGATTGCACTGTTGCTGATCGCGAGCACCGCGCCGGAAGCCATCGAGCAATACAGTATCCGCGTAGCAGAAGCATGGAAACTTGGCCGCAAAAATGTCGACGATGGCGTAATTTTGCTGGTTGCGAAAGACAACCCAAAAAGTCTGCACCGTCTGCGCATCGAGGCTGGGCGTGGCGTGCAGGGCTCGCTCACTGATCTGCAATCGAAACGAATTTTGCAGGAAGTGATTGCACCATATTTTCAGCGCAATGATTTCAACGGCGGACTCACCGCAGGCGTTGCTGCAATCACTGCGCTACTAGACCGCGAACAGTTGCCTGCACAGCCACCTGTTGCACAGCATGTCCCTGCTGTTGCCGAAACGCTGTCAAATGCCCTGCCCTTCCTGCTATTTATTGTCTTCATTGCCGTGTCGATCTGGATGCGCAGGCAGTATGGTGC
>JAYTZV010000416.1:0-2548 GCA_043741695.1 Burkholderiales bacterium | reverse complement strand
GCACCGATGATCGCTGTCGATGGGGTCGATCTGCAGATCGACGAAGGTGAAATTGTCGGCGTTGTCGGAGAATCTGGTTCAGGCAAAAGCGTTACTGCACTGGCGCTGATGGGCTTGATCGATGCACCCGGACGCGTGCGCGCGGAGCGCCTCGCGTTCGATGGCCGCGATTTGCTACGCATGTCCGAACCTGAACGCCGCGGCCTGCTCGGCAAAGATATCGCAATGATTTTTCAAGATCCGAGTACGAGCCTGAATCCTTGTTTTACCGTGGCAGATCAGTTGGTTGAAACCCTGCGCGTGCATGAAGGCGGCAACGCTGCCACTTTGCGTGCACGTGCGCTGGCATTGCTCAAGCAGGTCAATATTCCAGATGCTGAACGCCGCCTCGACGCCTATCCGCATCAACTGTCCGGTGGCATGTGTCAGCGCGTGATGGTGGCCATCGCGATTGCCTGTAATCCGCGTCTATTGATTGCCGATGAGCCGACTACGGCACTGGACGTGACAGTGCAAGCGCAGATGCTGGAGCTGCTACTGCAACTGCAGCGCGAGCGCGGCATGGCGCTGCTGTTGATCACGCATGACCTTGCTGTGGTTGCACAAACCGTGCAGCGTGTGGTGGTGATGTATGCGGGTCAGGTGATGGAGACTGCACGCGTACCGGCTATCTTCAACGCCCCGCGCCATCCGTACACACAAGCGTTGCTCGCGGCGCTGCCTGAGCATAATCCGGGGCAGGCACGCTTGCAGACGATTCCCGGTGTGGTGCCGGGGCAAAACGATCGACCCGCAGGATGCCTGCTTAGTCCGCGCTGTGCGTATGTGAAGGCAGTGTGCCGCAGCGTGCGACCGGCATTGAACGGACCGACCGAGGCGCAGGTGCGCTGCCATTTTCCGCTCGATGCATCTGGACGACCCGGCAACGATTGGCAGGGGGCGCAGTGATGAGCGAAAGCGTTCTGCTACAGGCACAAAATTTGACGAAGCACTATCCGGTCTCGCGCGGTGGCCAGGGTGTGCAGGGATGGTTAAAACCGAAGGTCATGGCGCGTGCGCTCGATGGTGTGTCGTTCACACTCGCCGCAGGCAAAACGCTGGCCATTGTCGGCGAATCCGGATGTGGTAAATCGACGCTGGCGCGCCAGATTGCGATGATTGAAACACCCACATCGGGTTCGCTGCGTATCGACGGCATCGCCATCACCGGTGCCGATCGCGCCACACATCAACGCGTTAGACCACTGGTGCAGATGGTCTTTCAATATCCGTATGCGAGCCTGAATCCGCGCAAGAAAATCGGTGCGATGCTGGAAGAACCACTGACGATTAATACAGCGTTGCGTAAAGCCGAACGCAGCGACAAGGCGGCAGCAATGATGGAACAAGTCGGCCTGCGACCCGAGCACATCGACCGCTATCCGCACATGTTTTCCGGTGGCCAGCGCCAGCGCATCGCGATTGCGCGTGCGCTGATGTTGTCGCCTAAAGTGATCGTCGCGGATGAACCGGTATCGGCGCTGGATGTGTCGATTCAGGCCCAGATATTGAACTTGCTGATGGACCTGCAGCAGTCCACCGGCGTTGCGTATCTGTTCATCTCGCACAATCTGGCCGTGGTCGAACATATCGCTGATGATGTGCTGGTGATGTACCTTGGAAAAGCGGTAGAGCAGGGCGGCAAGGCCGCGATTTTTGCGCGACCGCTTCATCCGTACACCAAAGCGCTGCTGGCCAGCACGCCGCGCATTAATCCGGCGCAGCGGCAGCAAAACCTGATGCTCGATGGCGAATTACCGTCACCGTTGGCACCGCCGTCGGGATGTGCGTTCAATACGCGCTGCCCGCATGCGGTGGCGCGTTGTCGGTTTGAGGTGCCGGCGTTGGAGGCGTTTGAGGGGCGGCTGGTGGCGTGTCATCGGGTTGGTGAGATTAACGGGTGAGGGCGATAGAACCGCTCATGGTCTAAGCAGTAACCGCTTTCAAATCACTGTTCGCTATTTGTCATTGTGCCTCCGCTCATCGGGTATTTTGCGGGCTCTGCGCCAACCACGCGTCCAGTTTTTCAGATCGGATGTCAGCCGCTCGCGCCGCAAGTTTTCCATACGGCGACACAACTCTAGATAATCGTTATCAGTTGTGAAGTCAGGTTGCTCGGCCAGGGTTTCCCGGTTGGCTGATATGCGCTGATCCAGATCGGTAAAATCGTTCGGCCGCATGCGCCGCAGTTGCTTCTGCCACGGCTGCCATTCAGCGATGAACTTCACGTACTCGCCGCGGCTTTCACGTTGTGCAATCAGTGCGAGTGCATTGCGTTTGTCGTCAGCTGAGAAATGCGCATAGGACCCGTACAGCATCGTGCGGCTTACGCCGATCAAATTCAATTCTTCGGCAACCAGTGTGAGCGCACCGTGGATGACTCAGATCTCATCGAGTCGATTACCCAATGTCGATCGTAGCGCGGCGATTTTGCGCTGTGCAACTTCACCCAGAATCTGAATGCGGAACTGGCTGGTGCGGATGTTGATCAGGTCTTGCGCGCTGTGCT
>JAYTZV010000415.1:0-2554 GCA_043741695.1 Burkholderiales bacterium | reverse complement strand
GCGCGTCTGTGCCCGACAAAATACCGCCGACACCGATGATCGGAATCGCATCGCCAAGCGCGCTTTTGAGTGCGCGAATGACGAGAGTCGAGCGTGCGGTCACCGGCGCTCCAGACAGGCCGCCGGCCTCGTCGGCATGTGCCATACCTTTGACTTCCTCGCGCGAGATTGTCGTATTTGTGGCGATCACGCCGTCGATGCGATGACGCAGCAGCGCATCGGCAATCGCGTTGATTTGATCCGCATCGATATCGGGCGCGATCTTCAGCACCAACGGCACGTATTTGCCGTGTTGGTCGGCGAGGCGCTGCTGCGCTTGTTTCAAACTCGACAGCAGCAGATCGAGCGCGTTGGCGTCTTGCAGATCGCGTAGATTTTTGGTGTTCGGTGAGGAGATATTGACCGTCACGTAGCTTGCGTACGGATAGACTTTCTCAAGGCACAGCAGATAATCGTCAGCCGCACGTTCGATCGGCGTGTCGGCATTTTTGCCGATGTTCAAACCAAGTATGCCGTTACCTTCTTGATGAAAATGTGATGCCTGCACGTTGCGCACAAACGCATCGACGCCACCATTATTGAAACCCATCCGGTTAATCAATGCATTGGCTTGCGGCAAACGGAACATGCGGGGCTTTGGGTTGCCCGACTGCGCGCGCGGTGTCACGGTGCCGATTTCGATAAAGCCGAAACCGAGTGACGCCAGTCCGTCGATGTAGGCGCCATCTTTGTCGAGACCGGCAGCGAGACCGACCGGATTAGCAAATTGCAGGCCCATGACGGTGCGCGGATCAGGTTGTGGTTTCGGCAGTAGCCGCGTCAGTCCGAGGGATTCGGCGCGCCGCAGCGACGGCAGCGTCAGGTTGTGGGCCTCTTCTGCATCGAGCAAAAAAAGGAAAGGGCGGGTGGCTGCATAGAGGAGTTTGTCGTGCACAGGTTCAGCGGGTTAGAAGTGAATGAAGTAGATCAGCGCGTCGAAGGCGGCTTACAGATTTTCCCATTTGCCGAGGCGCAGCGCCTCAAGCGGTTTGAAATTAATTTTGTACGCCATCTTCGGACTCGCCTCGATCCAGTAGCCGAGATACACATACGGCATGCCAAGGATCTTGCCTTGCTCGATTTGCCACAAGACGTTGAACGTGCCGAACGAGGTGCCATCGAGATCGGGTTCGTAAAAGGTGTAGACCGACGATAAACCGTCGTCCAGTACGTCGATGATGCTGACCATGCGCAAGGTGCTGTCGGCTTCGCGGAATTCGACCAGCCGCGTGTTGACTTTACTTTGCAATAGAAACTGGGCGTACTGATCGCGACTGTCTTGATCCATCCCACCACCGGCATGGCGCGCAGCCTGGTAACGCAAATACAGCTCGTAATGCTCGTGGCTGTAGGCCAGTTTCGATACCGAGGCAATCAGATCCTGATGACACGCAAGCGCGCGGCGCTGGCTGCGATTGGGTACAAATCGATTGACGTCAACGCGTACTGGAGTACAGGCGTGGCAGCCATCGCAGTACGGGCGGTAGGTGAAAATACCGCTGCGTCGAAAACCGGATTTGACCAACTGCGAATAGACGTCGGCGTTGATCAGATGGGACGGCGTGGCAACCTGCGAACGGGCCTGCCGATCATTGAGATAGCTGCAGGGATACGGTGCAGTCGCATAAAACTGCAAGGTCGAAAATGGCAGATCTTTCAGGTGCGTCATGATCGAATTTGACGTTCGCTCAAAAAGGTTTGATTTACTTATTCTGGTTTGTGCAACTTGCCTGCACTTTCGTTCCAGCGCTGGTATCGACGCTGGCATTAACTCTTGCATTACGCTGGCATCAGCGCTTGCATCATCGCTTGCATCAACGCTTGCATCAACGCTCGGATCAAACATGCAACAACCAAGCCGCTTGAATCAACTTCGTCTGTTACTCCGTCACTTGCGTAACTACTGCCGCGCTGCCTTAATGCCAATTTCTGCCACGACTGCCATATCAACTGGTGCCCAGACAACGATCGGCGGTTGCCCAATTGCCTTGCGCAGGTGGCGCAAGAAATCTGCGCGGGCAATCGGTTGCGCACCCATCCGCGCCAGGTGCGACGTCTCCTGCTGGCAGTCTATCATCGAAACGTTGTGCATTTTCAGGAACGCAACGAGATGTGCCAGCGCCACTTTGGAAGCATCGCTAACCCGCGCAAACATCGATTCGCCGTAAAACATACGACCGATGCAAACGCCATATGCGCCGCCGATCAACTCGTTATCGCACCATACTTCGGACGAGTGCGCGTAGCCGAGCTGATGCAATCCGCAATAACCATTGATGATGTCTTGATTGATCCAGGTGCCGCCACTTTCGCCGCGCGGCGCGGCGCATGCGCGCATTACGCGTTCGAATGCGGTGTCGAAACGTACCTGCCAGTACCCGTCACGTGCAATCCGGCGCAAAGTTTTTTTCAGGCTGTCGGAAACCACAAAGTGATCGATTTTCAGCACCATGCGCGGGTCGGTGCTCCACCACAGGATAGGTTGCCCTTCAGAAAACCACGGAAATATGCCGTG
>JAYTZV010000414.1:0-2572 GCA_043741695.1 Burkholderiales bacterium | reverse complement strand
GTTGCGGCGCCACCTCGGTTAATGGCAGCAAGGTGCGTATTACCGCAATGAGCTGATCTGCTTTTGCGGCATCGACAATACGTGCCGGATCGATTCCGGCCAGTGCCGGTTGCGCGATCCGGTAGTCGGGGCAGTACAGTAAATAATCGATGTCGAGCGCGCCGCCGGTGTGCGCAAAACGCTGACGCAGCGTGGTGATGGTGCGGATCAGATCGAGATGGATTTTTTCGCTGCGACCGGGATAGCGTTTGATCAGACCGTCTTCGGTCTCCTGCAGAAAACCGGATTTTTGTTCGATCACCAGCACGCGGCCATCGGGTGCAATGACGATGAAATCGATCTCGCCGTAGACCGAATAATGCTGCTCGATATTGGTCCAGTGCACACCATGCAAAACCAGATAATCGTCTGGTAAGCCGTCAGCCAGACGTGCCAGCGTGGCGATTTCGCGCGCTGCTGCGCCGGTCGCAGCGAGTTCGCGCCAGCCGGAGGGGAGGATGTGTGCCATGAAATCAGAATGCCGGATTAAGGTGCTGCGTGAGATTGCGTCAGCAAGTTATTTCAACGTCTTGGTGGATGCAAAGTCAGATTGTAGGGTATTCGAATGCAGATGCCGTGGTATTGCGCAAAGTGCGGCTGCGCAATGAGGAGCGCATGGCGCCTGCCGCGATCACGTCAAACGGAGGCCCCCGGCATTACAGAAACCGGCGAAGGCGATGTCGTATCCGTTTCAAGATGGCGCTCAGCCATCGCCGCACCAATCATCATCAGCACCGGCCCGCTGCATTGCGCCAGTCCCGCCTCCAGGTCGCGCAACTGCAAGCGCAGAATTCGCTCGTCAGCGCGGCTGCAGTTTTCCACCACGATCACCGGTGTATAGAGCGGGTGGCCGTTGGCCAGCAAGCCACGCGCAGTTTTTATCGCTTCGCGTCCACCCATGTATTGCACCAGCGTGTCGCAGGCAGGCAGGGTGGTTTGCTCGGGCTGATCGGGTGCAGTGCTCGAAGTAAAAAACGCGACGCTGCGTGCAATGCCGCGCCGTGTCAGCGGCTGTTTGCTCGATGCTGCCGCCGCCAGCGCCGCTGTGATGCCGGGCACCACATCGACGTCGATACCGAGTGCTTCCAGCGCGCGCAATTCTTCATCGGCGCGACCGAACAACATCGGGTCGCCGCCTTTCAAGCGCACCACACGTGCATGATTGCGCGCAGCATTGATGATTTGTTCATTGATCAGCGGCTGCGCCATCGAGCGCAGGCCGCAGCGTTTTCCGACGTTGATCAGTTCGGCTTGAGGACACAGTGCCAACATGTCGTCAGTCACCAGTGCGTCGTACAGCACGACTTCCGCTTGCGCGAGCAGCCGTGCGCCGCGTACCGAAATCAGGTCAGCCGCACCCGGCCCGGCACCGACCAGCCAGACCTTGCCGAACTGCGGGGTCTGGCTGTGTTCGCTATCGGACATAAGTACTTAAAGTGCCTAGTCGAGCCGAATCATGCCGGCCGCAACCGTTTGATGCGTGACTTCGTCGATCAGAATGAATGCGCCAGTCGAGCGCAGATCGGTGTAGGCATCGGCCGCCAGCGGCTGTTGCACGGTGAGACTGATGCGCGCAATGTCGTTGAGCTTCAGACCAGTGGCAGGACGTCGCTCTTGCGTATTGATATCGAGTAGCGTATCGACGCTAGTCACCTTGGCAGCCACCTGGCGGGTGGTGTGCTTCAACCAGTATTTACGGCGCAGATCGAGCGGTTCTTCCGACAGCCAGCACAGATCGGCATTCACGTTTTTCAGCAGCGTGGCCGGACGGTCGGCGGCCACCAGCATGTCACCGCGCGAGATATCGACGTATTCGTTCAGCAGCAACGTGACAGACTGGCCAACCACAGCGCTTTGCAGCGAACCATCAAGCGTGGCGATTTCTTTCACCGTCGCGGTGTGACCATTCGGCTGCACGGTGAGCTTGTCGCCAACATTGACTTTACCCGCTTCGATGCGGCCCATGTAACCACGGAAATCGTTCGCTTCATGGCCATTGGTACGCGCCACCAGCTGCACCGGGAAACGGAACGGCTCGTCATGGCAGTCGTCGTACACATTCAACGATTCCAGTAATTGAATCAGTGTTGGTCCCTGATACCACGGCATTTTTTCGCTGGCAGTGACGACGTTGTCACCAGTCAGTGCCGATAGCGGAATCGGCTCGATGTGTTTCAGTCCCAGCGTGGCCGCAAATTCGCGATAGGCCGCGACGATGCGCTCGTACACGGTCTGGTCGTAATTCACCAGATCCATTTTGTTGACCGCCACGATCACATGCTCGATCTGCAGCAGATGTGCAATCGTCGAATGGCGCTTGGTCTGGATCAGCAATTCAACGCAACCGTCATCACCGAGTTTGACCTTCGATACGTCGACCAGAATGATCACTGCATCTGCGGTCGACGCACCAGTCACCATGTTGCGGGTGTACTGCTCATGGCCTGGTGTATCGGCGATGATGAACTTGCGTTTCGGCGTGGCGAAGTAGCGATACGCCACGTCGATCGTGATGCCTTGTTCGCGTTCGGCC
>JAYTZV010000413.1:0-7356 GCA_043741695.1 Burkholderiales bacterium | reverse complement strand
TTCGTGCAGAGCACGCCCGCAGTAGTCGGATGATCCGGGTCGCCGCGCACTGCGGTGGCCACGCCATCATCAACGGTCACCAGCATCGCGCAGGTATCGGGACAATCATGCGGACAGACCGCTCTCACCGTGGTAATCGTCATCAGGCTTTCCAATCGTATTGAGGCTAGCAGCGCGACCGCTGTCCAGCCGAAGATCACAATACTACTGTTGCATCGATTTCATCATAAGCGCGCGAAGCCTGCAGAAAGATAACGACAGTACATCGGCGCAAAAATATTCTTCACGGCGGCTGCCATGCTGGCCGCCGCGATACCGATGGCGCCAAGTAAATCACGTAGTTATCTGGCACCACTATCTGCCAGCGGTCTCAGGCCACCCTACCCGATTCTGTTTCAATCAATCGCAACATGAATGCTTCGCATTGCGCAACCTGTTCCAGCGTTACCCATTCGTTCGGCCGATGCGCTTGCTCAATATTACCGGGACCGCATATCACCGACGGAATACCCGCATGCTGAAATAGTCCGGCTTCGGTGCCATACGATACCGCACCATTTGGCCGGTTGCGCGACAGGCTGGCTGCCAGCTGAACGAGGGCATCGCTTTCTTGCATCGATAGTCCCGGCGCGGTCGCCAGCATTTCAAAATTGATCGCAGCGAGTGGCTCAACCCGCTGCATCTCCGGTAGCAAGGTCGCAGCAAATTCCTGGATTTCTGCATACAACTTATCAGCCGATGAACCTGGCATGGTGCGCGCTTCAAAGTGAAATTCGCAATCCTTCGGCACGATATTCGATGCGAGACCACCTTTGATCGTGCCAGTCTGCAGCGTCGTGAACGGCACAGTGAACGAATAGTCGCGCGTCTCCAGTTGTGCCAGCCGATCGGCCATCTGGCGGATGTAGACGATGATGCGCGCCGCATATTCGATCGAATTCACACCGTGCGTGGTGTAGCTCGAATGGGCCTCGCGCCCGGTGATGCAGCAGCGAAAACGATGGGTACCCTTGTGCGCAATGATCGGCTGCATCAGAGTAGGTTCACCGACGATGCAGCCTGCGGTTTTCAGGCCAATTTCTTTCAGGTCGGCGATCAGGCTGCGCACACCGAGACAACCGACTTCTTCGTCGTACGAAAACGCAAAATGGATCGGCGCATCCATATTGGCCGCCAAAAATTTCGGTGCCATTACCAATGCACTGGCGATGTAGCTCTTCATGTCGGCAACACCGCGGCCGTATAGTTTGTCGCCGATCACGGTCGCCTTGAAGGGATCGGTATTCCATGCTTGCCCATCAACCGGCACCACGTCGGTATGACCCGACAGCACCAGACCAGGTCGGCTACCGCCGCCGAGCGTAGCAAACAGATTGGCTTTCTTTTTGGTGGAATCGTAGGTCAGCCGCGAGGTAACGCCCAAGCCCGCAAGATAGTCGCGTGTCCATTCGATCAAGCCAAGGTTGGAGTCGCGTGAGACGGTTGGGAAAGCAATCAGCTTATCGATCATCGTCATCAGTTCGGCCGAGGGGCGATTCGGTGGTGTATCGGTGAGCGTATTCATTCTGTGTGTCTCCAAATTTTGGGTGTGATTATTCAGGCCTGGATCGTATGACGCAGCGCTAGCGCGTCCCTGTTGGCTCTAGCCAGCGCGATCCAGCAGATCGTTTGTGCGACATGGATAGCTTGCTGGCTTGGCCAAATACTAAACGGCGATTGCGGCTGTTCTCTTTCACATCATAACCACCTGACGCGATATGCGGCACTCGCGGTCGGATCGATATATAAATCTGCGGGGGCTTGATCTGGTGCTTCCCGCGCTGCGGCGGGTAGGGGTAATATCAAGGTCGTCGAATCACATCATCAAAAAGTCCAAAAAGGGCCTAAAAAAGTCCCAAGAAACGCCGACTATTTTTGCCACCAAATTGCTTGATTGACAGCGTACGCACTAATTACCGACAGGTCCTCATCATGAAATTACTCGATCCAATCGTTGCCTTCCATTCGCAACTTCAGCAAATTCGTCGCGACATTCACGCACATCCCGAGCTCTGCTATCAAGAACAGCGCACCGCCGATGTGGTTGCCGAAAAATTGACCGAGTGGGATATTCCGGTGATCCGCGGCATGGGTATTACCGGCGTAGTCGGCGTCATCAAACGCGGCACGAGTAGCAATGCGATTGGTTTGCGCGCCGATATGGATGCGTTGCCGATACAGGAATTCAATACCTTCCCGCATGCGTCGACCATCGCTGGAAAAATGCACGCCTGCGGTCATGATGGACACACCGCGATGCTGCTTGGCGCTGCCTGGTATTTAGCCAAACATGGCAATTTTGATGGCACGGTGTATCTGATTTTTCAACCCGCCGAAGAAGGCGGTGCCGGTGCCAAACGCATGATCGAAGACGGCTTGTTCGAGCGCTGCTCGATGCAGGCGGTCTACGGCATGCATAACTGGCCAGGCGCGGCCACTGGCAGCTTCGGTGTGACACCCGGGCCGATGATGGCGTCCTCAAATGAATTCGAAGTAACGATCAAAGGCAAGGGTGCGCATGCGGCACAACCGCACAAGGGAATCGATCCAATCATGGTGGCAGTTCAGATCGCGCAGAGCTGGCAAACCATCATTACGCGCAACAAGAGTCCCATCGATTCAGGCGTGCTGTCGATCACGCAAATTCATTCAGGCAGCGCAACCAATGTGATTCCCGATGAGGCGACCCTGATCGGCACGGTACGCACGTTCACCCTGCCGGTACTGGATTTGATCGAGCAACGTATGCGCGATATTGCCACGCACACAGCAGCTGCTTTCGACGCCGAGATCACGTTCGACTTCAAGCGCAATTACCCACCTCTGATCAACCACGCGCAACAGACCGCCTTTGCAGTTGGCGTGATGCAGCAGATCGTCGGCACTGAGCACGTCAACCCACAAGTTGAACCCACGATGGGCTCGGAAGATTTCGCATTCATGCTCCAGGAAAAGCCAGGATGTTATGTTTTTCTCGGTAACGGCGAAGGCGCGCATCGCGAGATGGGGCATGGTCTTGGTCCATGCAACCTGCACAATCCGAGTTACGATTTTAATGACGACTTACTGCCGATTGGCGCGACATATTGGGTGCGGCTGGCGGAAGCATCGCTGCCGAAAGCATAGTCAGTATCTGGACTATGCGTAGCTTGCGATTGCGCCACGCTCTTTTGGCGGGAGTACCGGTTTTTAATCTGACACACCGACACGCATAACGCGCATAACGTGCATGACGCGCATGGAGTGCCGGTGATACGGTTACATCGCTGACATAGTTCGACAGTTAGCGCACTAAAACCGTCATCCCGCGAAAAGAAAATCGAACAATCAGCGCACATCAGAGAGACGCTACTTCAACAGAATTACAATCTCGCTTACCTGCTCCGGCGCTACTTTGGTTATCGTTTCTCCGACCTCTCCAGAGGAACTACACGCACGCACTCCCCATTCGCCAACAGGCAGATCGTTCAGCGTGAACCATCCACCGCCATTGGTAACGAGTGCAATATCCGGTAGTGGGCCAACGCCGTGACTGATACCGACGGTTGCTCCGGCCAGTGGTTCGCCGCCATCTTTCCGCCGCACTTGGCCCTTGATACTTCCCGTAGCGTTAGCTTGCATCGTCGCTCCTGTCTGCTCCCACCACAAAGTTACATCGCGGCCAGACAGACACCGATCACGTAAGGTTGCGTGTAACCGGCACCATCAGGCTCAGACTATTTAGATCATGCGCCAGCTGTTGAGACGTGCGTAGACGTCCGAGGTGACGCGTGTCGCTGAGTTGCCACCACCGTTACCGTAATTGTGAATGCCAACAACATAACGAGAGCCGTTTTGCCGGACATAGACAGGTGCACCGCTTTGCCCACCGACGGTATCGATATCGTAAATCAAGGTCTTGGCCGTGACTGATTTGATTCGCCGATGCATGCCCCACAGCTCTTCGGGTTTATCACCAGGATACCCTTTCAGATAGGCGTTCTTGGCCAGTAACTGCGGAGCATTACAAACAGCAATGCCGAATTTCCCAAGGTCACGGCCATTGAACGCACCGCTGGGAAGTACGATGCAGCCATAATCATGCTCAGGCTTCTTCCCTTCGACCCAACCGCGCACTGAGCGAAAACTTGTCGCTGTTGCAGATCTAAAAGGATGCACGGCACCATTCGCCCCCGGAATCACCTGGATCCTGCGAGCCCAACCGCCTTGGCTGTGCATATAAACGCAATGTCCGGCCGTGGCGAGCGTGCGTCGACCGATAAAAAAGCCCGTGCCGCGGAAAGATTTACCGTTAGGAAAAGTGATGCGCAGCAGGCAAATACGGCGATGCGGGACGGACGTGGTGTTTTGAAACAATTGACGATTATCTTCGCCAATGATGACTTCAATTGTTGAGATGGCTTCGTTGACCAGTGCGTCTGCTTCTGCGCCTAATTCTGCCCCGCTCTCGCTACCCGGACTATTTTCGGCTGATTCAAGCAGACGCGCGATGGTGCTCAAGATATTACGTCCTGGCATAACCTTTTTGCCCGATGCATTAAAGCCGGTAGAGGCAATACGTTTGATACCCTGTTTGGCAAGTGGCGTTAACCGCGCCATCAATTTCTTGCCAATGGCTGGGCCGATACTTGAGACAAGCATGGGAACCAGAGCGGCAAGGAAAGGAAAGAATTCTTCCTGCCCTGCCTCATGTCCGCCTTCAAGAGCTAAACCCACCTCCGCCACTTCGACCTGCCCGGTTGCTTCACCGCCAAATAAACCGCCGGCGAGATTCACAATGGTATCGAGAAAGCCTTCCTCTCCAGCTTCCGTGGCGGACTCGCTGGCATTCGCGTGCAGTTGGTCAGGACTCGCCTCAAAAAACTCTTCAGCCGATTCTTCCCCTTGAGAATTGGCGACTTCTTCGCTCAATGACGCAGCTTCAGTCGCACTTTCCACACCCATGACTGGCGTGTCCTCACCAACCGATTCTTCAGATCTGGATTCGCCGAAGGCATTGCCAGCTTCATTTGCCTTATCAAACAAAAATTGGGATCGTATTGCACCAGGCATGGGAGCCTCTGCGTCGTCCATTCCGATTCCTTGTCTTGAGAAAGCAGCTTGGGTTGAAAAGGTACTGCTCCCCCTGTCATCCATTGAACTGTAGCTCGATCCATTTCCATTTTCGTTTGACATGATGGTCTCCTGAACGGCGGGCGACCTAATCATGGTCGCGGGATGAGGCGACGAATATCAAGCAACGGCGCAACCTTCCTTTGATGGCAAATTGCGGGTGACATTGATGTCGTTAACCTGCTATCACCGTATGCCAAAAATGCGGTTTGGTATTGTTAAACATCAAACGCAAACAGGTAATAAAGAAGATTCATCGCCATGGTTCTCACGTGAATTTTTTCTCGTCAATGCAAGGGATTTGGAAGCTGGATGTGGCCGCTGTATTTTGCGACAACCAACTGTCTTTATCGGCGCTGAAATGTCGTTACCGATGCACGCGCATTGGCTGCCAGTCATCTCGCGCAAGCAAGTAGTAACACTCCGCGCACAATCAACGAATAGGTTGCAGAAAATTAAGCCGTCGGCAACTGGTTCGTGGCATCGCCAAGCCGCACTCCCGGATTACTTTGCTCGACCGCCAGCAAAACAGCGGATTGATCCGCGTGTGGTAGCGCATCAAGAATGCTGGCGAAGCAGTCGCGCACGCTTTGCGCAATGGGCAAGTTCAAGCCGGCCGCTGACGCCGCCTGCAGAATATTTTCCATATCCTTGGCCTGACTTTTAACCTGACCACCCGGCATGAAATTTCGCTCTAGCATGCGCTGACCGTGCACCTCAAGAATGCGGCTTTCTGCAAAGCCACCACGCAGAGCTTGCCGCACTGCCACCGGATCAGCACCGGCCGCCTGCGCAAGCAACAGCGCTTCAGCGACGATATTTAACGTGCCGCCGACGATTAATTGATTGCACAATTTCGCCACCTGCCCTGTGCCGGCCCCGCCGACACGCGTCGCGCGGCCGAGTACCGCGAAGACTTCTGCCGCGCGCGCAAATGCAGCGTCGGCGCCACCGACCATGATCGCCAGCGTCCCAGCTGCGGCGCCGAGCATACCGCCCGATACCGGCGCATCCAGACACGCAATCCGTGCATTGCCAAGTAATTGATGTACGTCGAGCGCTTCGGACTGGCTGGTCGAACTCATATCAATGACCAACGACTCTGGCGCAACGAATAACGCGACTTCAGCCATCACCTGTTTCACAATCGCGCCGTTTTCCAGCATTGTGATGACGATGTCGGCACTCGCTACCGCGCGCTGCAGCGAATCGACAGTATCGATACCGATAGCCTGCAGTGGTGCGGTCTTTGCCATCGTGCGGTTCCACACGCGTAGCCGATAACCTGCCTCGTGCAAGCGAATTGCCATCGGCGCGCCCATCAGGCCAATACCGAGAAAAGCGATCACTGGTTTTTTGTGTGGCTGATTCATGCGATTCTTTCAATGAAAACGTCGCGCAATTGTATGCCGAGCGTATGAGAACATGCGGCGCACGTCGCGGCCTTGCTGGCGGCGATGTTCGGCCTTGGCGCACCCCGCAATGTTGTTTTGTGCAGCCAATCACAATTACATGAGAAAATTCGCGCGGTATCAATGCGGGTTGTTGCTGCAAGCGCTCTGGTTTCGTGATGATCTATGATCATCGCCCGGTGCGGACACACTGTCGTTTCGGCTAGTGCAACGCATACGGAAATAGCTGATGCAGTCAACCTTGCAGACAATCGAAGTTGCGATTATCAGTGTGCATAATTTAAAAAGGAATTCGCATGAGCAAGATGGTATTGGTAAAAACGTTCGCCGCAAGTACGCTTGCTATTCTGGTCTGCACCAGTGCATTTGCTGTCGACACGTTTTCTACGGAATTCGCGACCGGTAACAAGTCGCAGTTTGTTCGGGTTGGTGCGCAGTGGAATATGCAGCAGAGCTGGCTGCGTTCGGCACAATCCGAAGTATGGGGTTACTGGGATCTGACGCTGGCAGACTGGCGCGAAAACAAATATCAAAACGTTCCGGGTGCATCGAAAAACTTCATCGATATCGGCTTCACGCCAACAGCACGCTGGCAGGCGTTGAATCACCAAGGTATCTACGCAGAAGCAGGTCTCGGCCCCCACATTAATTCGGGCGTGTACAACAACAATGGCCGCAGATTGTCGACCCATCTGCAATTCGGTACCGTGCTCGGTGTCGGCTACGTGATGGCAAATGGTCTGGATTTCGCGATTCGTGCCGAGCATTTTTCGAACGGTGGTATCAAGCAACC
>JAYTZV010000412.1:0-2577 GCA_043741695.1 Burkholderiales bacterium | reverse complement strand
AGCAAGCATGCCGTGGTGTCACTGAGCGAAACGCTCTATCAGGATTTGCACCTCGTCAGCGACCAGATCAGCGCCAGCGTGCTGTGCCCGTATTTCGTAGCCACCGGAATTAGCCAAAGCCAGCGCAACCGCCCAGCCGGACTTAACACGGAAAAACCAACTCGCAGCCAGCTGATAGGACGGGCCATGACCGACAAAGCCGTCGGTTCCGGCAAGGTCACGGCTGCCGAAGTCGCCCAGAAAGTATTTGACGCCATAGCGGCAGACACTTTTTACATCTACAGCCATCCCAGGGCGCTCGGCAATGTTCAAAGCCGGATGGAATCGATCATGCGACAGATCAATCCACCCGACCCATTCGCTGAACGCCCGGATATCGCACGTGATCTGAAAGCAGCGCTGCAGCAGTAAAGACTGATAATAACCAATACCTTTTGGTACAATCAGTTACTAAAGTTGGGTTACACAAGTTAGTTCATTGTTGTGACGGCAGCATACTTTTTTGACGTCCGTTCTGTCTTTTTAACGAGAATTCAGTCAAAAGATCCACAAGTAAATAATAGTAAATAGAATAAATAATTGTTAACATGACCGCGTGTTGGTGAATTTATTTGAAAATTTATCTCAATGTACAAAATTTGTAACAGCAAACAAATAAAAAAGTAACTATTTCCTTCAAAATTTCGCCAACGGCAGCGGGAACGCTGTCGTAGGGGTAACCAACAATTGAAGTTTGCTGGATAAAACAGGGCTCAGGGAAATTTATGTCAATCCATGATGAAGCCGACGGCGTATCCAGCTTTTTGACGAAGGTGGGTAACCCAACAACCAATCACCATTTGGCTCCGCACAGCGCGTCGCCGTCGTTGTGGCCCGGATTTATGGTCGGTCAGCCAGACGAGCCGGTTAATGTTCTGCTGATCGATGACGATCCAAATATGAGCCGGGTTATTGCCCACGAGTTGCTGGCAGACTTGCGAATCAATCTTTTGGGCCAGGCGGCGAGCGTGCGCGAAGGTCGCCGTTTAATCAGCCAGAATGAATTCGACGTGATGCTCGTCGACCTGAATCTGGGCGACGGCACGGGTTTCGAACTGATCGAGCACATGAAAGCTGTCCGCCCGATCGCCGAAGCAGTTGTTATTTCCGCCATGGAAGACGAATTTCATGCCTTGCACGCATTCGAACTCGGCGCCACCGGTTATCTGGTCAAAAACTCCTGGTTCGGCAACTTTCCGCAAGCTGTTCTTCAGGTCGTGAACGGCGGCGCCTCGATTACGCCGAATCTGGCTCGGCGCCTGTTGAGGAAATTCGAGCATCCGCAGGTCACTGACAATGTGGACCAACCTTCGCGAAGCAAAGACAAGCTGTCCGAGCGCGAAAAGGAAGTTCTTAAGCTGGTCGCTCTAGGCTGCACCAGTACCGACATCGGCTCCCGTCTCGCGATCAGCGGTCAGACGGTCAATACCCATATCAAGAATATTTACCGCAAGCTTAACGTTCGCACGCGTGCTCAAGCGGTGAGTCTCGCAACAAATCGCGGGCTTTTCTAGCAGCAAAACGGTCGTGAACGCACCAGGCCGTTGCTAAAAGAGCACCCGGCTGCGGATGGTTCCGGGAACATCGGCGAGCTTGGCAAGCGCCATGTCGGAGTGGGCGGCATCGATGTCGATCACCACATATCCGATGGCTTCATTGGTCTGAAGATACTGCGACGCAATGTTGATGTGGTTGTCAGAAAACACCCGGTTGATATCCGACAGCACGCCCGGCACATTGCGGTGTACATGCAGCAAGCGATGCTTGCCCGGGTGGGCCGGCAACGCCACTTCCGGAAAGTTGACGGACGAAGTCGAGGTGCCGTTGTCGCTGTATTTCACCAGCTTTTCCGCTACCTCGACGCCGATATTGGCCTGCGCCTCCATCGTCGAACCGCCGACATGCGGCGTCAAAATCACGTTGTTCAGGCCGCGCAAGGGCGACTCAAACGTGTCCTTGTTGCTGCGTGGTTCGACCGGAAATACGTCGATCGCCGCGCCTAGAAGTTTTTTCTGGAGCAGCGCTTCTGCCAGCGCTTCGATCTCCACAACTTTTCCGCGCGAGGCGTTGATCAGCACGCTGCCACGTTTCATCGCGGCAATCTCGGACGCGCCGATCATCCATTGCGTTGCCTGCGTTTCAGGCACGTGCAGGGTGACAACATCGGACTGCGTCAGCAAATCGTTCAGTTTCCCGATTTGCTGTGCGTTGCCCAGCGGCAGTTTGGTGACGACGTCAAAAAACACCACGCGCATACCGAGCCCTTCCGCCAGCACCGACAATTGAGTTCCGATGGAGCCGTAACCGACGATTCCCAGCGTCTTGCCGCGAATTTCAAAAGAGTTATCGGCTGATTTAAGCCAGCCGCCGCGATGCGCAAAAGCGCTCTTTTCCGGCACGCCGCGCAACAGCAAAATCGCTTCAGCCAGCACCAGCTCGGCAACCGAGCGGGTGTTGGAAAACGGTGCATTGAACACCGCAATGCCACGTTCGCGCGCCGCCTGCAAATCGACCTGGTTCGTGCCTATGCAAAAGCAG
>JAYTZV010000411.1:0-19151 GCA_043741695.1 Burkholderiales bacterium | reverse complement strand
GCGCACTGAGTCAAGGTGGCTGGGGCCGTTCAGCCGGCGTGATTCTGGGTAGCGGAATCGGCTTTGGTAACGACCGTACTGGCGGCTCTTCCGGTACTTCATCCGGCGGCGGCATGTCGGGTGGTGGTGGCAGCTTCGATGGCGGTGGCGCCTCGGGAGATTGGTGATGCGGGTTCTGCTTCGTTTGCTACGACATTGGCGCGTGTCGAAAAACCAGGGGCGCCGATTATTTCCGGCCAGCAGGCTAGGCCAATTCCACAGCATCCTCGAAGGGGGTATGCCGAGGCATCAGATACGGGTGAGACTTGCGATTGAAGCTGCCCTGCCAACCAGCGACATTCTGCGTAGCACCAGCGCACGAAGCCGCGCGTGCAAGATATTGGCTCGGCATTACATGGCGAATGAAGTCGATCGAGGCCACATATTAATTTATATCAATCTCGCTGATCGACAGGTAGAAATCGTTTCCCAACCTGGGATGACGCCGACGTTGACAGCAGCGCAATGGCGCGGCCTGTGCGATCACATCACTGGCGGATTTTCCGCGGGTGATCCCGGTAACGGGATCGTAAATGCGCTTGAGGAATTGAATGCGTTACTCGAACAAGCGTCGCCTCAATCGTTGCGTCAAGCATTACCTGTAACTGATGACGCACCACCCACCGGTCCGGTGTAGCATTTGCAAACTCGCGAGGTCGCTTGCGCAAAATCCCGCTACCGTTCGGCAAACTAAATCGACAAAGATAATGGCAATGTTAACTTTCGTGCACCGGAAGGTTGACTTCGGGCTCGGTCAAGGTATTCTTGTCGTTGGTTTTTTGTAGTCAATGCCAAAAACATTTTTGCGTCGTACGTAGTGCATTCGATTAGGCGAAATCGTCTATGAACGCCCTATCTATTGATTTATATCAAGCATTAGAAGGCTCGTTTTTTGCACTATCCGTATGTTCTGAAAATGTATGTTGTATCGTCTGAGGTAAAGATGGTGATATCTGCAGCAATGCAAAAATCGATAAAAAAATAAAATCAACAAGTGACTACTCCTCGCACCTTAATCGAAACCGGCAATCGCTTTCCAGTCATCACACATCAAACATGATCAGAATTCTGGTAGTCGACGACCATGCTGTAGTCAGAGCGGGCGTTCATTATTTCATCGACGATATACCGGATATGGAAATCGCCGGCGAAGCGAGCAACGCTGAAGAAGCAATACGTCTGATTCGCTCGCAAACGTGGGACATTGTTTTGCTCGATATCGCAATGCCGGACAAAAGCGGTGTCGAGGTACTGAAGCAGATCAAGCGTGAAAGACCTGAGTTGCCGGTACTCATCTTGAGCATGCATCCGGAAAATCGCTACGCCGTACAAATTCTGCGCAGCGGGGCCAGCGGCTATGTACAAAAAGAAGCGCTGGCAACCGAGCTGGTCAACGCAATTCAGACCATCATGCGAGGACATAAATACATCAGTTATGCGGTGGCAGAACTGTTGACCATGGATCCGGATACCAATGCCGAAAAACCACTGCACGAAACCCTGTCGTCGCGGGAATACGAAATTTTTTACAAGCTCAGTCAAGGCGAAGGCGTCACCAAAATTGCCGACGAACTGTGTCTGAGCGTAAAGACGGTCAGCACGTATCGCGCACGCGTCCTGCAAAAAATGAACATGACCAGTAATGCCGATATTATTTACTACGCGATCAAGCAAAATCTGATCGACTGACGATGCACGCGTCGTACCTTTCTATCCGCCCGGCATGAACGAGCTCATCTCGTCCGGTACGATACCTGCTCCACGCAACCCACTGCTGCATCTTTTTCTAGTGGAAGATTCAGCAACGCTGCGCGAATTGCTGCTTGAAGCGATTGCTGCGATTCCAGGAATCGTCATCGATGGCTTTTCCGATTCTGAAGACGACGCGTTCCAGCAACTTCATCACACACCATGCGATATTGTGATCGTCGATATCCAGCTAAAACAGGGCAATGGCATTACGCTGTTACGTCGACTGGCAGCACAGGCGAGCAAGCCGCAGATGGTGAATATTGTATTGAGCAATAATGTCAGCGCGGCCTATCGCCGCGTGATCGATGAATTCGATGTTTGTTTTTTCTTCGACAAGACGACTGAATTTACGCAGCTACAGATATTGCTGCATAAACTAGGTGCCGGCGGTTCCTGACAAGCTGTGCAATTCATCAGTGCTGCTCGCTGTTTGCCAAAGCGGTACTCGTTGAACTGCATTCATTGAACTGGGTTGTCAGTGCATTCCCACAAGCAAAAGCGTGCTGCGCTGATTCGAAAATGTTTCCTCCTCTGTAATGATGATTTCAAGTGAAATTCTCACGTCCAAGGGAGGCATGCATGGCACCGGCATCGAATATTTGCGACACCAAGTCTTCAAACACGCGCACGGCGGCACGCACCTCGGCGATATCGAGGTCAGCGCGCGGCAATAGCAACAATGTGACACGCACGACACCCGCGATCCGGATCGCAGGCTTGTATGGGCACAATCCGCGCCAGAATCGATTACTTGCCGGTCTGCCCGCCGAAGACTACGATCGCATCATGCCGCAACTTGAATTGATTCCGATGCCGCTCGGCATGGCTGTGTGCGAAGCCGGCGTTGAAATGGACTATGTCTATTTTCTGACTAGCAGCATCGTTTCGCAACTTTACGAGTCACGTGACGGTACCGCGACTGAAACCGCAGTGATCGGACACGAAGGGCTGGTCGGCGTCACGCTGTTTATGGGTGGCGGTACTTCGTTGAGCCGCGCCGTAGTCAAGAGTGCTGGTTATGGTTTTAGACTCAAGGCAAAGGTATTGAAAGAAGAATTTGCAGCAGGCGGCGCGCTTCAGGCTTTGCTGCTGCGATATACCCAAGCGCTCTTGACGCAGATGTCGCAAACGGCGGTCTGCAATCGCCATCACAGCGTCGTGCAGCAGTTATGCCGATGGCTGTTGTTGAGCCTTGACCGATTGCCATCGAATGAAATGAGCATGACCCAGGAATTGATCGGCAATATGCTCGGTGTTCGTCGGGAAAGCGTTGCGGATGCCGCAGGTAAACTGCAGGATGAAGGCTTGATCCACTACACGCGCGGACATATCTCGGTTCTCGACAGACCCGGTCTGGAGTCACGTGTGTGTGAATGTTATGCCGGCGTCAAGGGTGAATACGACCGGCTGTTACCTGCGCTGTCGAAAAATTAAACGCTCAGTCGAACCGAGGGTCCCGTGAAGGAGACGTGATCAATCGTCAAAACCGCACAGAGATTGACCAAAGTTAAAAGGCGCTTCAGATTTCCATTCAATGATCTATACGGCGTCGTTCGAAGCACGTGTCGAACGTCAGTAGCAAGTGCAACGCTTAAGGATTACGCTTAAGAACTACGCTTGCGAAGTGCCGTATAGGGCCGGTAAATCTATCGCGTTGGCAAGTCTGCTGTCGTTATCTTCGATTCACGGAGGTGAATGAAGCGTGGCGCGAAAGAATTTTCCGGCATGGACGAATAAATCGTCGATCAAACTGGAGAAATCTATGAACTTCATTATATGGATCGTTATTGGTGGCATCCTTGGATGGCTTGCCAGCATCGTGATGAAAACCGAAGCGCAGCAAGGAATTTTTTTGAACGTGATCGTTGGCATTGTCGGTGCCTTGGTAGGCGGCTGGATGTTGGCCCCGCTTCTGGGTACCAGTGGAAGCACTATCAACCAAAATGACTTCAGTATGATTTCTCTTCTGGTGTCATTTATTGGCGCATTGATTCTGCTCGCTGTAGTGAATTTACTCAAGCGCGGCGTTCCCCGGTAGGCCTTCGTATGCCGCAGCCAGTCCGAGAGTGACAACTGCGCCGATGCCTACACCTGTTTGAGTAGATTGTGATTAGCGCTTGCAGGAATGTTTGAACCGAAGGTGGGGTGAACTTCCAAATCGAGGTCTGTTTAGTCGTCTGTGTAAGCATCGACGAATTCAACGCCGACGAATTTAACGCCGACAAAGTCAACGTCGACAAAGCCATAGGCACCATAAGGTTGTGCGGCAACTTGGCAATGTCTTCGCTTCAGCGCCTCACCAAGTTCAATCGGTAGGCTTGATCACTTGCCGAGGTTGTGTCCACTCATCAAAATCAGCCTCGCTCACCGTACCGCACAGTAATGCCGCTTCTCTCAAAGAAGTGCTTTTAAGGTGAGCGAGTTTTGCAATGTCTGCCGCACGATCGTAATCAATGTGCCGAACAAGAGCTGTCACCACCATCAATGAAGAAGCAAGCAATGATTCAACGAGCGCGGTGTTCGGCGTAATTCCCCTGACACAGTGTTTGTCGAAGCTTGCAATCCCACAAGCCAAGAGATGAACGCTTTGTAAAAAATTATGGATGATGATCGGTTTGTATTCGTTCAGTTCGACGTTACCTGAAGCGCCTCCGATCGACAGAGCAACATCATTACCGAGCACCTGACAACACAGCAGCCAGCGCTTCGCATTGCGTCGGATTGACTTTGCCTGGCATGATCGAACTCCCGGGCTCGTTTTCAGGTAGCGAAATTTCACCCAAATCTGCACGCGAGCCAGAGGCGAGCCAGCGCACATCGTTTGCAACTGGCATCAGTGCGGTAGCGAGCGTTTTCAGTGCGCCGTGGGTAGCATCAAATGGCTCATGACCAGCTAGCACAGCAAATTTGTTGGGGGCTGTATAAAACGCGATACCGTACTGTGCTGCTAATTCAGCCGCTACTTTTTGACCAAAGTGCGGATGTGTATTCAATCCTGTTCCCACCGCAGTCCCGCCGACCGCGAGCGCGCGCAATGCAGGTAACGTACAAGCGATCGCCTCTTCGGAGATATCGAGTTGTGCGACGGAGCCGGAATACTCCTGCCCCTAAGGTAAGCGATGTCGCATCTTATAAATGGGCGCGTCCGATTTTGACAATGTCTTCGAAGTCATGCGATTTTTTCTGCAAGGTTTGTCGTAATACCTGCAAGGTGGGTCGCAGCCGCTGCGTGATTTGCACGATCGCTGCAACAAGCATCGCGGTAGTTAAAATATCGTTCGATGACTGACCGAGATTGACATCATCACTCGGGTGCAGCAGGCGATCTTTGCCGGCAACGCCGCCGAGTAATTGCGACGCACGATTTACCAATACCTCATTCATGTTCATATTGGTTTGATTGGTTTGATTGGTTTGTTTACCGGAGCCGGTTTGCCAGACTGATAGCGGAAATTCCTCCGCGTGTTCACCCGCCATTATTTCTTCTGCAGCCCGCATGACGGCGTTCGCTTTTATTGCATCTCGCTTTCCAAGATCGCGAATCACGCTGGCGGCGGCGCGCTTGACCGCGGCCAGAGCAAGCAGCAACTCGCGCGGTATTTGCTCGGTCGAAATTGCGAAGAACATTAATGTGCATTGTATCTGCGCGCCCCACATTCTGTTCGCGGGTACATTGATCAGGCCAAAGCTGTCGGTTTCGGTACGGGTGGATGTCATGGCCGCTTCCAATCGAATCGCCTGGGATTCAGCTAAAACGTACCGAATTTGCGACTCTGATAGAACGACTCGCTGCGCGCACAAGCGTTCAAACCGGCATGCGGCGAAAGCGCGTCTCTGCAGCGCGAGTGGCACCTCAACCTCGGTGTCACATTATGATTTTAATGGTGGCTCGGGCAGTAAACAGGCGGCGATGACTTGTAAATCGTTATCGCGCGCAAAATCCATCACGAAATGGAAAGCAAGTGGTTCGACCGATCGCAACGCTTCGTCAACCACGACGGATTTGATGCCATTGATTACAGTCGGACGGACGTAAGGCGAATACTTCAGATGTGCATTGCGACCGCCTGCACCTTCCGGACGAAAGCTCGACATGGCACCGCAGAGGCGCTCTGCCCAATCACTCGGCCGGAACTGCTTGCCGTCACGGGTCAGTCCTTGAATGATAAATTCATTGGCAACAGCAGGCGTTGGTGTGGCATCGGAAGTCATGAGGGGTGCTACGGCTATCGCGTAATAATTGGACATTTCAACAAGCAAGGCGTTGGACGGCTACTCAAGTCGTATAAATGATATCTTATATAAGACTTAAGCGAATCGCCCACCCATTTCTTTGTGCATTGACGCGGTGGATTTCCAACAAGTTCAGCTTAGCCAGACCGCCATCGACAACATCAACAACAACATCATCCACAACAGTAGCGCACGCCACACCAACCCGACAGTACTTTGCAAAGCGCGTGCAGTGGGCTCTTCACCGGGTGGGGTATCGCCATCGAGCGCGTTAGCTTCCAGGCTTGCCATGTCTGGCGTGTCTGCAGAACCGACATGGGTGGCGCTTTGCAACGGCGTACCAAGGCGAATTCCCAATGCGCCGCTGCCCGCTGCGAGAATAATTCCGGCTGCCTCGTCCTGCCATCTGCTGGCGAAATTTCGCCATGCATAAATGGCATCTTCGAAATTGCCAACGATGGCAAATGCCATCGCAGTCAACCGTGCCGGTGCCCAGTCAATCCAGTAAAAAGCGCGAGTGGCAAATTGACCGAACGCTTCGTCTTTCATGTGCGCTGGCTCGTTCCACGCACGCGCCAGATATTCGGCGACGCGATACATGACGGCGCATGCCGGGCCGATCGGCATCAAAAACCAGAAGAAGACGCCGAAGACATTGCGGTGGGTGGTGATCAGTGCGTTTTCCACAGCCATGCGTGAAATTTCGCTGGTTTCCAGCCCGGTTGTGTCTTGACGCGTCCATTGCGCCAGCAGGCTGCGCGCAAGAACATCGTCACCATTATTCAACGCCAATTGAATCGAGGTGTAATAGTGACTGTAGTGCCGAAAGCCCAACGTCAAATACACGATCAGAACATTCCAGGCTAACGCAGCAAAGGGGCTTAGCCGCAAGGCAAACCAATAAATCAAGGCTGTCGGCAACATCAAGGTCAGTACGACTGCTGTCCAGCCTAATTTGCCGTGATTCGAGTGACCCGCGTTAAACCAGGTTTCCATTCTAGCGGCCAACAGTTTCACCGTGGCGTAGATCGGGTTATCCGCGCGCATCGGTTTTAATTGCTCGATCAATAATGCAAAAAGAATGGAAAGAAATGTCATCGAAGCGCCTTGTGAACTACAGTACCCGAACCATAGCGCAGCCTCGGGCGAGAATCAAACCTATGCAATACTTCAAACTTGCGTGACACGCGGCATGTCACGCGCGCAAGAAGTGAAACAGGTTACGCAACATGCCCGCCGTTGCCCCCCAAATAAAGAACCGTTCATATGGCATCGCATAGAACGTGCGGCGGCCAGCGCCGTTGGGCAGCTCGACAGTACGACGTTGATGATGCAAGCCATTCATCAGGAAGGCGAGCGGTACTTCGAAAATTTCAGCGACTTCGAACGGCTCGGCGCGTAGCTCGAAAGGTGGCGTGACGAGCGCTACAACTGGCGTGACGTGATAGCCAGTGCCGGTCATGTAGTCTGGCAATGTGCCGATAACATCGATATGGCGTCGCTGCAGTCCGATTTCCTCTTCCGCTTCGCGTAGTGCGGTATGAATCGGCGACGAATCTTCCTGATCCGCACGCCCCCCGGGGAAACTGACCTGGCCACCGTGATCGGTCAGGTGAGCAGTGCGCTGCGTGAACAGCATCGTCAACCCCTGCGGACGCTCGATAATTGGCAGCAGCACTGACGCCGGGGTCATCACTTTTGCCTCAGATCGCAGGCGATGTTCATCGGTAAATTCAGGTGACCAAGCGATCGGCTCGACGAATCGCCGGCGTAGCCACTCGCTCGTCAATCGCGCGGAGTCCACTGCGGCCTCGGTGGCAATGGATTCCACCGGGATGAGTTCTGGATCGAATAGCAGTTTGGACACGGCATCATCCTCGAAAAGGTACAACTTGCCAGTGTCCTGAGTTATTACTCGGTTGAAAAACAAACAGGCTGACAGCGGCGTGTGAGAAGGAGCCGTCCAGCCAGGCCGAGGTCGTGGGCGCATTTACGACGCCGGACCACGCTGACTCTATCCTGTTCGTTCAACTAATCTGCAACTCAGCACACCAGACCACTACCGACTACACCCAATAATGAAGAGCTGACAATGCCAACAGCGGCACTCGTTACGTTGGCTGCAGAGGCGCGTATTCGCCAAGAAAGTCGCGCAGATGCAAAAAGGGAGCACTAGCGTGCCCCCTTTTTAACCTGACAGACGCTGACTGATTACGCTGCTGCAGTCTTTGTCGCCACGCGACGGTTCGGCAGCTTTTCCTTGATACGTGCCGACTTACCGGAACGCTCACGCAAATAATACAGCTTTGCACGACGGACATCACCGCGACGTTTGACTTCGATTGACGCAATCAGCGGCGAATACAGCTGAAATGTACGCTCGACACCCTCGCCCGACGAAATTTTGCGCACAATGAAGTTTGAATTCAAACCGCGATTGCGACGTGAAATTACGACACCTTCGTAGGCCTGCGCGCGCTTGCGAGTACCCTCGACAACGTTGACGTTGACGACGACCGTATCGCCAGGCGCAAAGTCAGGGATACTTTTACCCAGGCGGGCGATTTCTTCTTGTTCAAGTTGCTGGATCAGATCCATTTTTTTTAGCTCCATTGACCATCTTGCTGACGCGCGGTGCCGGCTGCACCATTTCGCCCAGTAGAGGATGG
This sequence comes from Burkholderiales bacterium, assembly GCA_043741695.1. Lineage (GTDB taxonomy): Bacteria > Pseudomonadota > Gammaproteobacteria > Burkholderiales > Burkholderiaceae_D > Actimicrobium. Next base: position 10,458 of record JAYTZV010000411.1, on the reverse strand, counting down.
GGTTAAACAGGCAAAGGGACACCCTTTGCACGACGAACACAACTACTTTTTTTTACCACTAACTGCTTCACTTGCTTTTATTGCCAGAATTCTTAAAAAATCTTCGTCGCGGCGATCCAGAAGACTGCAATCGCGCGCTCTATCAAGCAGGTCGGGACGTTTGTAAAAAGTCGCTTCCAGTGCGCGCTGACGACGCCATATCGATATTTCCGCATGATTACCACCCATCAATACTGGCGGAACCGCTCTTCCTGCAAAATTGTCCGGCCGCGTGTAATGCGGTGTATCGAGCAATCCATTCACAAAACTGTCTTCCACGGCCGAGGCTGAATCATTCAGGGCTCCCGGCAGCTGACGAATCACAGCGTCCATCAGGGCCATCGCCGGAATTTCGCCACCCGACAACACAAAATCACCCAAACTTATTTCTTCATCAACGCAGTGCTCGATCAAGCGCTGATCGACTGCCTCATATCTGCCACATAGCAAAACCATACCCTGCGCTTGCGCCAGTTGCATTACTTTACTGTGCGTTAAACCTTTTCCTTGCGGAGACAGGTAAATCACCTGCGGCGCCGGCAAATTTAGCCCGCGCTGTCTCGCCTTGGCAGCCTCAATCGAAGCTTCGAGCGGCTTTGCCAGCATCACCATACCCGGCCCGCCACCATAGGGTCGGTCATCAACGGTACGATGATTGTCGCTAGTGAAATCACGTGGATTCCAGATCGACAAATTCCAACGTTTTTGCTCGAGCGCTCGTCGCGTGATACCGGATTGCGTAATCGCATCGAACATAGCGGGAAACAGCGAGATCACGTCAAACTGCATTGCCAGCTCCGCCTAGTCAAACACCAACGACGGCTAATAATCGAGGCCCCAATCGACAACTACTTTTTTCTCTTGCTGATCGACCGACTTCACAAACTGGTCGACAAACGGAATCAGTATTTCGGCATCCTGCAATTGTTCAGACGACGTTGCTGGTGGCAATACTCGCAGAATCGGATGAGCACCGTTATCCATCATGTCATGCACGGTACCGATTGATTCGCCCTGCATGTTCCATACCGCGAGGCCAATCAGGTCAACCCAGTAAAATTCGCCGTCCGGTAATGCCGGAAAGTGACTCCGCCGAATTTGCACTGCTGTGCCTTTGAGCGCCTCGGCCGCATCACGGCCCGCGACTCCCATCAACTGGACCACGACGTCGCCGCTGTGCATCTTCGCCTGCATTACATCGACGTCATGCAGTGCGGGTTTGTCAATCCACCAGACTTTTGCATTAAGCAGCGCATCGGCCGTGCTTGAAAACGGTGTAACACGGACCCAACCCTGCAACCCATAGGCTCCCGACACGTACCCTACCTGTACCAGATCGGTTGGCAGATCGACGCCGGCACCAGGTTGCGCAGATTGGTTCACAGCCGGTTTGGCCGGAACCGGAATCAAGCGGCTTTTTTGCCAGCCTGTGCAACCAGACGGGCAACGGTAGGCGACAGCTGTGCGCCAACACTCTGCCAATGCGTCAGGCGATCTTGCGCGATCCGTACGGATTCTTCGGCGCCTGAAGCAACCGGATTATAAAATCCGATGCGTTCAATAAAGCGACCGTCGCGGCGATTGCGCGAATCAGTAGCAACGATATTGAAAAACGGGCGCTTTTTGGCACCACCACGAGCTAAACGAATAACGACCATAATATTTCCAATAAGTGTTTCGAACACGGAAAAAGCCGCAAAGTATAGCGCAGTTTGACGGCTCATCGCAAGAAGTTAAGCCATTCCAAGACGCCAGAGCACGATGTCGACGATTGCCAGTCGGTCGGCGGTAGTGCACACTTCGGCTGCTTTTCACTGCGCTTGCCGACGCAAATTTTACGATAGTGACGATCTAGAGATGCAATCACAGCACAAGAACAAAGCTTTTGCCACTTTACTGGCCGCAGTTACTGGCGGAATTGGCTTACATCGATTTTATCTGCGAGGCTTTTCCGATCCCTGGGGCTGGCTGCATGCGATGAGTGTTCCGCTAACACTGGGTATTACAGCGCTCGATTTTGGGCAACATGGTCTCTTCCAGGCGGGAGCACTGGTACTGTCGGTGCTGGCCGGTTTTATTGAAGCGCTGGTACTGGGCGTGACGTCTGATGAGAAATGGGATCAAACCTACAATGCAAATTCAGGAAAAAAATCTGATTCAGGCTGGCCCGTTGTCTTGCTGTTGGTACTCACACTTGGGCTGGGCGCATCGGCGCTGACTGCGGCACTTGCCCGCACCTTTGATCTACTTTTCACCGGTGGCGCGTTCGGCTAGAAACATTTTCACTTAATCAGAACTGTTCTTCGGTAAGTGCCATGACGGCACCGCCGCCTTCGGTAATGGCGATAGCCAGTGAAGGTGCCTGTGATAGAAAGTGATCTGCAAAAAACCGTGCCGTGCCGATTTTGGCCTGGTAAAAGTCAGCATCTACATCGCCGTCGAGACATTTCTGCTTGGCCGTTATCGCCGCGCGACCCATTTGCCAGCCACCAAAAACAATCCCCGCCAGCTTCAGATACGGCACGCTACCGGCGAATACCTGTTTGATGTCGTCTTTGATGTTCGAGACAATGAAGCTGACTACCGCATCAAGCGCGTCGACCGCAGCGCTTAAACGCGCACCAATGCCAATCAATTCTGCTGAGTTCGATGCCATCAGCTCGGCCGCCGTTACCCTTGCCGTGGCGACGATGGCATGCGCATTGGCGCCACCGTCACGCACGGTTTTGCGCCCTACCAAATCATTGGCCTGGATTGCTGTCGTGCCTTCGTAGATCGTCAGAATACGGGCATCGCGATAAAACTGGGCCACGCCGGTTTCCTCGATAAATCCCATCCCCCCGTGCACTTGCAAACCGGTCGAGGTGACCTCGACCGCCATTTCAGTCGACCAGCCTTTCACGATCGGCACCATGAATTCGTAGAATGCGTGACTGGTCTTGCGCGTTGCGGTATCGGTGTGATGCAGTGCGACATCATGTGCGGCTGCGGTCACGTATGCCAAGGCTCGGGTGGCTTCAATCTGCGCCCGCATCGACATCAACATGCGCCGCACATCCGGTTGATGGATGATCGCTACCGGCCCGGCCGAGCCCGCCAGGTCGCGCGACTGGACGCGATCTTTTGCATAGGCGGCGGCTTGCTGATAGGCACGGTCCGCTACGCCGATACCCTGCATACCAACCGCGAAGCGCGCTGCGTTCATCATGATGAACATGATTTCAAGGCCACGATTTTCTTCACCAACCAGAGTACCGATCGCGCCGCCATGGTCGCCGTATTGCAGTACCGCGGTTGGGCTGGCCTTGATACCGAGCTTGTGCTCGATCGAGACGCATTGCACATCATTACGCGCGCCGAGGCTGCCATCGGCATTCACCAGAAACTTGGGTACAACGAACAGCGAAATCCCTTTCACACCCTCCGGCGCACCAGGAATGCGTGCGAGCACCATATGGATAATATTTTCGGCCATATCATGCTCACCGTAGGTGATGTAGATTTTGGTGCCGAATAACTTGAAGGTGCTGTCAGGCTGAGGAACAGCACGCGTACGCACCATCGCTAGATCCGAGCCGGCCTGTGGCTCGGTCAGGTTCATGGTGCCAGTCCATTTACCGGAAATCAGATTAGCGAGATAGGTATTTTTCAGGGTCTCGGAGCCGGCGGTCATTAGCGCCTCAATCGCTCCGTCGGTCAACAAAGGGCACAATGCAAAAGACAGATTGGCAGCGTTGAGCATTTCAATACAGGGAGTCGCTACTACCTTCGGCAAACCCTGCCCACCAAAGTCAACCGGATGCTGCACGCCCTGCCAGCCGGCTTCGCCGAACGCCTTGAACGCTTGTTTGAAACCCTCAGTAGTGACGACCTGCCCGTCATGCCAACGGCTTGGTTTCTGATCACCACTCCAGTTCAGCGGCGCGACAATCTCGGAGCAAAAACGGGCGTTTTCTTCCAGAATGGATTCGACCGTGTCAACGGTGGCATCCTCACAATCGGGCAAGGAATTAATTACCTGCAAGCCCGCTAGCTCGTTGAGCACAAACAACATATCCTTGATCGGCGCGACATAGCTCATTGCATGCTCCAGAAAATCGCGCCGACGGCGTGATTACACCATTCGAAAAAAAATCTCTAGCTCAGTGGTGGGGATAAATCCCGATGCCGCAATAACATCGGCGTGCACCGCACCACATCAACCCAACTCTGTGACCAGTTGCGGCACGACCTCAAACAGATCGCCGACCAGACCATAGTCCGCCACCGAAAAAATCGGCGCTTCCGCATCCTTGTTGATGGCAACGATGGTTTTTGAATCCTTCATGCCGGCCAGATGCTGAATAGCACCGGAAATACCCACTGCAATGTAGAGCTGCGGAGCGACGATCTTGCCGGTCTGACCAACTTGCCAATCGTTCGGCACGTACCCAGCGTCAACGGCCGCGCGCGACGCCCCCATCGCAGCACCAAGCCGGTCAGCCAAGGGCTCGAGGATCTTGAAGTTGTCGCCTGATCCCATGCCACGCCCACCAGACACAATCACTTTGGCAGCAGTCAGTTCAGGCCGATCGGATTTAGCCAGTTCGCGCGACACGAATGCCGACTTGCCCGAGTCAGCGACTGCCGAGACCGCCTCAATGTTCGCCGAGCCGCCCGCTACCGCTGCATCGAAACCGGTGGCGCGAACCGTGATTACTTTGGTCGCGTCGCTGGATTGCACGGTGGCGATTGCATTACCCGCGTAAATTGGCCGTTCGAAGGTATCCGGAGAATCGATCTTGATAATTTCCGAGATTTGCGACACGTCGAGGCGCGCGGCAACGCGCGGCGCAATATTTTTACCATAGGCGGTTGCCGGTGCGAGGATGTGCGAATACGACGCAGCCAATGCCAGCACCTGCTCAGCAATGTTTTCCGCTAGCCCGTCGGCGAACGGAGCGGCATCGGCGACCAGCACCTTGGCAACGCCGGCGATCTTCGCAGCAGCTTGTGCGGCACCGTCACAGTGATGACCCGCGATCAGGATATGCACCTCACCGCCGCACTCAATTGCGGCAGTAATGGTGTTGAGCGTGCTCGACTTAAGCGTTGCGTTGTCGTGTTCAGCAATGACGAGAGAGGACATGATGGTTTTCCCTGGTGTGTGGAAGTGGTAGCGGCTTTGCGAAGGCGCAGCACCGCTGGTCGAACTGCATCAATTATTGAATGACTTTGGCTTCGCTTTTGAGTTTGTTGACCAGCGTCGCCACGTCCGGCACTTTAATACCCGCAGAACGCTTCGGCGGCTCGACGACTTTCAACGTCTTCAGGCGAGGAGCCACGTCTACACCGAGATCAGCCGGCTTGACGACGTCCATCGTCTTCTTCTTGGCTTTCATAATGTTCGGCAGGGTGACGTAACGCGGTTCATTCAAGCGCAGGTCGGTTGTGACGATCGCAGGCAAAGTCAGTGTCAGGGTTTCAAGGCCGCCATCTACTTCGCGGGTGACCGTCGCCTTGTCACCGTCGATTACCAGCTTTGAAGCAAACGTTGCTTGCGGCCAGCCGAGCAGCGCAGCCAGCATTTGGCCGGTCTGATTGCAATCATCATCGATGGCCTGTTTGCCAAGAATGATCAGTTGCGGTTGTTCCTTGTCCGCCAACGCTTTGAGCAATTTTGCTACTGCCAGTGGTTGCAATTCGACATCTGTCTCGACCAACACTGCGCGATCGGCACCAATCGCCATGGCGGTACGGAGCGTTTCCTGGCACTGTGTAATCCCGCACGACACAACGACGACTTCAGTTGCCTTGCCTGCTTCTTTCAGCCGCATCGCCTCTTCTACGGCGATTTCATCGAATGGATTCATCGACATCTTGACGTTCGCGACATCCACACCCGAGCCATCCGACTTGACCCGTACCTTGACGTTGTAGTCAACAACGCGTTTGACTGGAACCAGAACTTTCATAGCCCTACCTTTAAGTTGTGTGCGGCGTATCGCCAGGAATGTCGGATCAACTTGAACATCATGCAACAGAAACCAAATTTTAGCACGATCGTTCTATTAATGGATCTAACGATGCGCTTATCTGAAACTACTCACATTTGGCAGAGTCATCACGCGTTGCTGGTCATGCGTGATGTTGCTGCGAGAAAAATTCGTTCCGGTGCGCATCGAGACCGAATCTCTTCACCGTCTATTGGTCTTGAAACAGTATTGCAACCGGGAATTTTTCAAAAACCTGCTGCGGGGAGAATTCTTACTTACGACGCATGAAAAACACAAATTCCTTGTTTTCGTCGGTGTGCTTTAGCAATTCATTGCCGGTCTGCTTTGCAAACGCCTGAAAGTCCCGTACCGAACCCGGATCAGTCGCCATTACTTTCAACACGTCGCCGCTTTCCATATCAGCAAGTGCTTTTTTTGTCTTCAAAATTGGCAGCGGACAGTTTAGACCCCGCGCATCAAGCTCTTTGTGGAAATCCATGCCCTTGCTTTCACATCAGATGTTATTGCGAATCATCGGATTCTACCGGAAATCGCTTTGCCATGACGCGCCGATTCGTGGACGGACTCATACCCTCGTCAGGGCTTGGCCACATTCACGTTTCAGACACCGACAGGCAACTCCGGCGTATCGACAAATTCAACATGCAGACCACGGGCACGCATCCAGTCGGCAACCGCATAGCCAGTTCCCGCGCGCCATGGCCGCAATTTTTCGGGTGCGATCAGGCGAAATTCTGCCAACTCTTCAGACAAGCTGATCTGCCCCGACGCTTTCACATGGTAGGCGATGATCAGTTCATTCTTGCGCATGAATTCATAGACCCCAATCAACGCAATTGCATCCGCCTGCAGCGCAGTCTCTTCCTTCAATTCCCGCGCAATGCCCTGCTCCGGCGTCTCATCGCGCTCCATGAAACCGGTGATCAGCGCAAAACGCCGTTCAGGCCAGGCAGCATTGCGTGCGAGCAGAATTTTCCCATCGATTTCCACCACTGCTGCCAGTACCGGCAACGGATTATCCCAGTGCGTCCAATGCCCCTTGGGACAGGCGAGACGCACCCGGTCCGAAGCAACGCGCTCAGCCAGCGGCATTGCACACATCGGACAAAATTGCGGAACGCTCATCTGCAGCTGCCTACAACTTTCCGTCGACCCACGCCGGCACGCCCGCCAAGGCTGCCGCAAGCCCTGAAGGATCTGTACCGCCGGCTTGCGCCATGTCTGGACGTCCGCCACCCTTGCCACCGACTTGCAGCGCAACAAAATTAACCAGTTCACCTGCCTTGATGCGCGACGTGGCATCTGAGGTCACGCCTGCGATCAGACTGACCTTGCCGTCATGCACCGAGGCCAGCACGATCGCAGCTGTTTTCAGCTTCTCTTTCAACTTGTCCATGGTTTGACGCAGCGCGGCCACATCAGCCCCGGCCAGCGTCGCCGCCAGTACTCTGATTCCCTTGATGTCGATCGCCTGTGCGAATAACTCATCGCCCTGATTCGATGCCAACGTCGACTTCACAGCGGCCAATTCTTTCTCAAGAGTTTTAACGTGCTCCTGCACCTGCAAAATACGCTGAGTCAATTCCTCGGGAGGCGCTTTCAATGCACTCGACGCCTCGTCGATGCGGCGCGCCATACCTTGCACCAGCGCCAGCGCCCCTTCGCCAGTCGTCGCCTCAATCCGGCGGATGCCGGCAGCAACGCCACTCTCGGCAGTGATTTTGAACAAGCCGATATCGCCGGTGCGTGCGACGTGAGTACCGCCGCACAATTCTTTCGACGTGCCGATTGCCAGCACGCGCACTTCATCGCCGTATTTTTCACCGAACAATGCCATCGCCCCAAATTTGACTGCATCGTCATACGGCATCAAATGCGTTTCGGTGGCGGCGTTGGCCAGAATTTCACGGTTGACACGCTGCTCGATATCGCGGATTTGCTCGGCAGTCAGTGCGCCGGAGTGGCTAAAATCAAAACGGGTTTTGTCCGCATCGACCAGTGAGCCTTTTTGCGCAACATGCGTGCCCAGCACTTCGCGCAGTGCCTTATGCATCAGATGTGTTGCCGAGTGATTGCGAATTGTGCGCGCGCGGCGAACCTGATCAACTTGTGCAGCCACGACATCGCCGACCGCAAGGCTACCGTGCGATAACGTGCCGTGATGACCGAACACATCGGCCTGAATTTTTAGTGTGTCGGCAACAGCGAACGAGACATCCGCCTTGACCAGCACGCCGGTATCGCCGACCTGCCCGCCCGACTCGGCATAAAACGGCGTGGTGTCGAGCACCACGATGCCGTCTTGTCCGGCGTCAATGCGAGCGACTGCAACGCCATCGCGATACAGCGCGATCACGCGGGCTTCATGCGCCAACGCGTCGTAACCGACAAAGCGGGTTTTTTCACCGGCATAGTCGACTGCGGATGCCATTTTGAATTTACCGGCGGCGCGCGCCGTGGTGCGTTGCTGTTCCATCGCGGCTTGAAAACCCGCTTCATCCAGCGCGATGCCGCGTTCCCGGCAAATATCCGCCGTTAGATCAAGTGGAAACCCAAATGTGTCGTACAGCGTAAAAGCAGTCTTGCCATCGAGCTGGCCCGGATTGGCCGCCAACGATGTTTCAAGAATTTTCATGCCGTTTTCGAGCGTCTCACCGAAGCGCTCTTCTTCCTGTTTCAGCACCTGCGCAACCCGCGTTGCAGCTTCAGTGAGTTCAGGATAAGCCGCGCCCATCTCGATCACCACATCCTGCACCAGCTTATAGAAAAATGGTTGCGCCTGACCAAGCTTGTGACCATGACGCAATGCGCGCCGAATGATTCGCCGCAGCACATAGCTGTGCCCTTCGCTGCCGGGAATGATGCCGTCGACAATCAAAAACGAACAAGCACGGATATGGTCGGCGATGACGCGCAGCGAATTGTTTGTCAGATCGGCGCAGCCAGTTTCGCGCGCCGCTGCCTTGATCAAATTCTGAAACAAATCGATTTCATAATTGCTGTGCACATGCTGTAACACCGCTGCCAACCGCTCCATGCCCATACCGGTATCAACACACGGCTTCGGCAAACGCGGCATATTGCCGTGCTCGTCGCGATTGAATTGCATGAACACCAAATTCCAGATTTCGATGTAGCGATCGCCATCTTCTTCGGCGCTTCCTGGAGGACCGCCCCAAATTTCCGGACCGTGATCGTAGAAAATTTCACTGCACGGTCCGCACGGACCGGTGTCGGCCATCTGCCAGAAATTATCCGACGCATAGCGCGCGCCCTTGTTGTCGCCAATACGGATGATGCGCTCAGTCGGCACACCAATCACGTTCGCCCAGATGTCATACGCTTCGTCGTCCTCGTGATAGACCGTGACCCATAATTTTTCGGATGGCAGCAAATACACTTTGGTCAGCAACTCCCATGCGTATTGGATCGCATCAAGCTTGAAGTAATCACCAAAACTGAAATTGCCGAGCATCTCGAAAAACGTGTGATGGCGCGCGGTGTAGCCGACATTTTCCAGATCATTGTGCTTACCACCGGCGCGCACGCAGCGCTGCACCGAAGTTGCCCGCGAATAGGCCCGCGTGTCGGTACCAAGAAACACATCCTTGAATTGCACCATGCCGCTATTGGTCAGCAACATGGTCGGATCATTGCCCGGCACCAGCGGACTGGAACGCACGATGGAGTGACCTTTGGATTCAAAAAACTGCAGAAACTTGGCGCGTATTTCAGTCGATTTCATGGTCTTGGAAGCTTAATTAACTCATTGCCGGAAGGCGTCGATTATACGTGATCCATGAACGCTGAAATACGCGTACACCTTGATGACGGCGCCCGAAAAAAAGCCCACCAATTTATTGGTGGGCACCGGGTTACGCGTCAGCCTGCAACTGTGTCGGGCAATCAGCCGCCTGAATACAGTTCAGCCGCCTGCTTGACGCTGGCCTTTGTTGATACGCTGGCGGATGCACCTGCAGCTGCAGCTGCACTTGCGCCCGACCGCAAGCGCCGCTCGCGCGCCTCGGCACGTTGCGCCCGTGCCGCCTGTCTTGCGCTGAGGATGGTGTCACGTGTACCGTTTTGCACATGCCGGACTACTTGGTGCGCCTCGGCCGACGCATGGGCATCAACATCGGCATCAACGTTGGCAGATGTACCGGTGCGACGATCCGGTTGCATTTCACTATGAGACCTGTTTTGAGATGCAGCTGCGCGGGCGCTAGCAGCCGCTCTTGCGGATGCTGCAGTGGCACCCTCCGTTACCGTTCGTTGATCAATACCGGTATCGCTCTGGATACCGGTCGGCTGGCGCACTGCTGCTCCGAGCTGGCCGGTGCCGATCTGTGCATCGGTTTGCTGGCTGACTCCGCCCTGCACACCTAATCCACCAACCCCAGCACCAACGCCAGCACCAACGCCG
>JAYTZV010000410.1:0-2584 GCA_043741695.1 Burkholderiales bacterium | reverse complement strand
CAATTGGGCTGGTCGCTTGTAACCCCATGCTTGCCACAGCCATTGCGCGCCGATATGGTCGAGCGCGCTGATGGCGGTGAGATTCCACGCGATACCGGCATGCTCACCCAACCCGGTGAGCGCGCTATTGAGACGCGAAATGACATCCGGCTGTGCCAGCGCATGCACCAGCCATGCGCCGTTGGCGGTGACGGATGAGGATTGGTCGAAATCGATTTGCAATGCGGGTGGTGCGGGGTATTCCATGTGCGCAGTGTAAGTGAGATCGGCGGCGACGTATGTGCTGCCGCTACAATAGTCGGATGAATACGCTCACCATGCCGTTGTTTTCTCCCAGCCGGATTGCTGCCACCATGCGCTGCGCGGTGCCGGACCTGCTGATTGAAACAGTACAGTCAACCGGTTCGACCAATGCCGATTTGCTGGCGCGTGTTGGCCAGATGGCCGGGCCGGTGCTGCTGGTGGCGGATCAGCAGCTTGCCGGGCGTGGTCGCGCGGGCCGCACCTGGCATTCGCAATCTGGTGCATCGCTAACATTTTCTCTGGCCTGGCGATTTGATATGCCGATTCAGGCACTGAGCGGGTTATCGCTGGTGGTCGGCATTGCGCTGGCCGATGCACTCGCGCAGCGGGGCGAACAAGTGCAGTTGAAGTGGCCGAATGATTTGCTGTGCGATGGTAAAAAACTCGGCGGCGTGTTGATCGAAACAGCGCTCGATGCGCTGGCTACTGGCAGCGTGTGGGCGGTGATCGGTGTCGGTATCAACTTGCAGCCTTCCGATGCGTTGTGTGCAGATATCGGGCATCCGGTTGCGTCGTTGTCGGCGACTGCGTTCGGTGAACGCGATGCAGTCATGGCAGCGTTGCTCGATCATTTGTACACGGAGCTTGCGCGTTTTGAACACGAGGGATTCGCGGTATTCGTGTCGCGCTGGAATGCGCTGCATGCGCACCGTGACCAGCACGTCTGCATTGTCGATCGTGGTCAGACCCTGATGGAAGGCGTGGCGCGGGGTGTTGATGCGCAAGGTTGTTTGCTGCTTGATACCGTTGATGGTCGGCGAGCGGTGGTAGCAGGTGACGTGTCGCTGCGTGCGGTGCAGGGTTGACGATGCTGCTGCTGATCGATTCCGGTAATACGCGCATCAAGTGGGCGTTGGTTGATGCGAGCTTACCGCGGCAAATGCCACAATCGTTTTCAACGGTGCAGCCAGTCGATTGGATTGCTTCCGGTGTCGCGCTGCAAACAGAGCGCGAAAGCCTTGCCATGGTCTGGTCTGCATTCGCTGTCACGCGAGCCGTAATTGCGAACGTCGCTGGTGACGCCGTGCGCCAAGACCTGTCGCGGATGGCGCAAACCGCATGCGCGCTTGCGCCAGCGCAGATCGACTGGTTTGCTTCGGTTGCTGCCGCTGCTGGAGTTCGCAATGGCTATCGTGAGCCATCGCAGCTGGGTTGTGATCGTTTCGCTTCGCTGATCGGCGCGCGTGCACTGTTCCCGGCGCAGCGGCTGATCGTGGCGACCTGCGGTACCGCCACCACAATCGATGCGCTCGAAGCAGATGGCCATTTTTTGGGCGGACTGATTTTACCCGGCCCGGTGTTGATGACACAGTCACTGGCGCAGCAAACTGCGCAGTTGCCGCAGATTGGTGACGCGTTCATTGCACCGCCGCTGTTCGCGGACCATACCGAAGCCGCAATCCAGAGTGGTTGCCTGACCGCGCAAAGTGGAGCCATCTTGCAGGCGCTCGCATCGCATGTCGGTGCGCGGTGTATCGTCTCGGGCGGCGCTGCGCGCTTCATCGCACCACGACTGACGCAGCCGCACCACATCATCGACAACCTTGTTCTGCGCGGTCTGCAGGCGTCTACCTGGACAGCTGATCCATGCTGAAAATTTTTCTGGTCTTGCTGCTCGTGGCTAATGCTGCGCTGGCGGCATTGAATGCAGGTTATCTCGCACCGTGGATCGCCAGTGGACACGAGCCGCAACGTTTGCAGCAACAAATCAACCCGGAAAAAATTCGATTAATTAGCGATAATCCGCCATCAAGGCCACCAACTTCGGATGCAACCGTGACTTCGCTTGCATCGAACGTTGCAGCCACTGCCACGCCATCAGCCGCGAATGCGTCCACCGCTGCTGCCTGCATTGAACTAGGCAATTTTAGTGAAGCCGAAGCGGGCCGACTCGAAGCAAAGTTGCAAGACATCATCACACCGGATCGATTGGCGCGTCGGCGCGTGTCAGACCCCAGCAGCTTTATGGTCTATATTCCGCCGCAAGGCGACAAAGAAGGCGCGGACCGCAAGGCTGGCGAGTTACGCCGATTGGGTGTCGCCGATTTTTTTATGATGCAAGCCGACGGTGAATTGCAATTCGCAATTTCGCTCGGCATTTTCAAAACCAGGACTGCAGCGGAGAGTCATCTCGGCGAACTGGTCAAGCAGGGCGTGCGTAGTGCGCGCATCACCGGTCGTGGTGACGGCGCGGTCAAGGTAGCTTTCCAGTTACGTGGACTGGATGATCAGGCAGTTGCAGCGGCGATCAAGCTAGCGAAAGTTGAGCAGCGCGACTGCG
>JAYTZV010000409.1:0-19201 GCA_043741695.1 Burkholderiales bacterium | reverse complement strand
GGAAATTAATCGACCGCATACCGAGACCACGTTGTTACCTGATAAATCAATCCCATGATTCAAACAAAATTAACTGGTCGCGACCTGATTGCCGCGTTGGGTATCGTCCTAATTTGGGGTAGCAATTTCGTCGCGATGAAATTCGCGTTGCATGATTTCACGCCGCTGCAGTTGGGCGCGGCGCGCTACGTATTTGCCGTGCTGCCGCTGATTCTGATTATTCGCCCGCCGCAGATGCATTGGAAATGGGTTGTGCTGTATGGCTTGACGCAAGGCGTTGGTCAATTCGGTTTGCTCTTCATCGCCCTGCAGATCGGTATGACGGCGGCACTGGCCTCGGTGCTGATGCAGACACAGGTATTTTTTACCGCACTGTTCGGCTTCGCGTTTTTGCATGAACGTCCGAATCGTCCCTTGCAAATTGGCCTCGGTCTCGCCGCGCTCGGCCTGGTCTGCTTCGCGATGAATTACGTGCTGCCGCAAGGTGCGACGCATACATCGACCACCGCGGCAGGATTTGTTTTGAGTCTCGGCGCCGCAGCGTTGTGGGCGGTATCGAATATCGTGGTGCGCCGTGCGCAGCAATCGACGCCGCACTTTTCTGTCCTGCCGTTCATGGTCTGGAGCAGCCTGATTCCGATTCTGCCGTTTATCGGTTTGACGCTGTTGTTTGACGCTCCAGCAACCCGCTGGCGTTGGCTCGCCGCACCGTGGCATGACTGGGTGTCGATTGCTTACCTGGGCTGGATCGCGACGATTTTGGCTTACACGTTGTGGACCGGATTGCTTAAGCGCCATCCCGTCAATCGCGTCGCGCCATTCAGTCTCGGTGTGCCTGTGGTTGGTTTGCTGGCGGGTATGCTGGTGCTCGGTGAATCGGTTACTACCTGGCAGTGGCTGGGTGTGACGCTGGTAGTCCTGGCACTGGCGTGTGTGTTGCTTGGCGGGCGCTGGTTGAAAACGCCGCCAAGCCAGCTGCGTGATGCGCGCGCTGCTAAAAATCCAGATCCACCGACTGCTACGCGCCGCGTGTGATGCGCGTTGCCTGCAATGTGAAGGAGGTCGTACAAAGAACGACTTTGCTCACGCTGCCATCACGGGTTCGCCATGTTGCGCGGCATCGGGCGCGGTTGTTCTGAAAAAAATAAACCGAGCCTTGTAAGGATCTTTGATCGGTTCTGACTCACGAGAGAAATCTTTGATCAATGCACGCTTGTGTGGATTGCTGCCCGGCGCAGTTGCCGGCGGTATGCATGCAGTTTGCCGAGGAATGAATTTTTCTTTGGTAGCGGGTCGCGGGCAGACCAACCTGATCGGGATGACGTTTCGTTTGGCGGCAGCTTTGCTGATCTTGCCAACGATTTGCACCAGCTTCGGTGCCTCTTTTACCTCGTGGAGTTTTCAATGAAAAAACTGTTGGCAATCACTTTAACCGCAATGATGGCCGTGGCGACTAGCGCTGCGATGGCGCAGGACGCAATGAAAAAAGATGCGATGAGCCAGGATGCCATGGGCAAAGCCGCAATGAAAAAAGACGCGATGAGCCATGATGCGATGGGCAAGGACGCGATGCACGACGATGCGATGGCGGATAAAAAAGCGATGAAAAAGAAGTCTGGCGACGCGATGAAAAAAGACGCGATGAAGCACAACGCTATGAAGCACGACGCTATGAAGCACGACGCGATGAAGCACGACGCAATGGGTAAAGACACGATGGACAAAGATGCGATGAAAAAATAGGACTGTACAACCGTTTTGCCGATGATTTAATCAGCGGAAAATTGGGTTGCGCAGATATTGATTTGTTCGGATCGTCGATCACCTTGTTGCCGCTTGCAGAGCTGTAGCGAGGTGTTTTTTTTGAGCCTGGACAGAGCGCGCATTGCACCACGAAGCTGTTACCTGGTCGTGCGATTTATCATCTCGGGCGTTAGCTGTTCAAGTTATGAGCCGGGCTGACACGCTGCGTCACATGGCGAACTTCGTTTTTCGACCTTTAATTTTCACCGTGGTAATCGGGCAAGTAGTACCCACTCAGGTTCACGTATTTTGAAAAGTCAGGATACGAATAGTTAAAGCCTTCGGCGGACCATAACTGAACGACGAGCATGCGACGTTTATCCATTCATCTCGAATGGTTGATGAGGCTGTTCCTGGTGCCGATCACGCTGGATATGGGGTGTCCATCGCGATGATTTTATCGACTGCGTTACCAAGTTCTGACTCGATAATGTCGGGTTGAGGACCTATCAATAACTGGGCGTTACCGACACGTGTTACCAACGCTGCACGGTATCCGGCCGCCATCGCACCGAAGGTATCCCACGCATGTGCCGCGACCATGCGCAGCGCAGAAGTCGGAACGTGGAGGGCGTGCGAAACCATCGAGTACGTTTCCAATGCCGGCTTGTAGCGTTTGACCTCGCCGACCGAAAACTGCTGTTCGACATAGCTGGCGAGTCCCGCGCGCTCCAACGCAGCCTTGCTCGCGGATGGCGCTGAATTGGTCAATGTCACCAGCCTGAAGCCGGCTGCTCGCAGACGTTGAAGGCATTCTGCAACTTCTGGATGTGGTGGTAAATAGCGAAGCACCTGTTTGAACTCGTCGATCGATGCTTCACTCAGCGCAGCATGTTTTATCTTCGCGACCATGGCGAGCACATCGACTGCCAGTTCGCCAAATTCGACATATTTGCCACTGAGCGACAATGTTTGCGAGTACAAAATCAGCTCGGCAAACCATTGACGCATTATCTTTGCATCGCCAAAGACATGTTGGAAATAGGGAGAAAGCGCGTCGATATCGAGCAGGGTTTCGTTGACGTCAAAAACAATAATGCGTCGGTTATCAGATGGTTGATTCGATGACATATTTCTAGCTTCCGTTAAATGACCGGCACGTTTGATTTCTCACAACAGACGCCAACCCATCTGCAAATCTGATGAGTAGTCGTGCGTTTTGCGGGCATCACAGGACGGCGAATTGAAGACATCAAATCGACGGCGCAGGCTGCGATAAGGATTCAATAATCGGACAGCCTACATCGATGCCTCCCTGCCTGCATTGGCCTATCAGCAATTTCAATGTCGCGCGCATACGCTCCAGGTCGCGGATGCGGTCTTCTACCATCTTCAATTTCTTTGTTGCGGCATCGTGTGTCTCGGCACACGCGTTCGATTTCTGCAGAGCGAGCAGTGTGGTGACTTCATCGAGCGTAAATCCGAGTGTTTGCGCACGCTTGATAAAACGGACCCTCTCAACAGATGACGCGTCGTAATAGCGAAGTCCTCCCAATTTTTTCGCTGGCTCAACGAGAATGCCCCGTCGTTGGTAAAAGCGAATTGTCTCTACGTTGACGCCAGCCGCCGCAGCGACTTTGCCGATTGTCAGCGTTGCTTCCATCAATTTTCCAATCAGGCACAAAAACAGGTTGACTCCGTACTATGGTACGGAGCCTATCGTACGGTGTCACTTAAATTTTAAAACTTATGAATAACGACAAACTTGCAAAAACGACTCTCGTCGGAGGTGCGCTGGCCGCTATCGCTGCCTCAGCCTGTTGTTTGGGTCCCCTGATTCTTGTGAGCCTCGGAATTAGTGGTGCATGGATATCAAATCTAACCGTACTTGAACCATTCAGACCGGTATTTATTGCGGCAGCCTTGGCATGTATGGCGCTGGCTTTCCGGAAAATCTATCGGGCTCCTGCTGCAGCCGACTGCGTGCCGGGCAGCCTTTGCGCGTTACCGCAGACCAATGTGCGCTACCGTGCGATGTTCTGGGTCGTCTCTATGCTGGTTTTGATTGCGTTGGCGTATCCGTCATTTGTTCCATTCATCGATTGAATGCAGCGCACTAAGATGAAGACATTTAATTTTCAGGTAACTGGGATGACCTGTGATCACTGCGCGACATCGCTTCTTGCAGCACTGGTCAAGGTACCGGGTGTGAAGAACGCGACGGTTTCGTATGCAGAGCGTCATGCGCGTGTAGCGACGGATGCCGGCATTGTCGCGGATACCATCGTCCAGGCGATTCGGGCCAAGGGTTATGACGCCCAACTCGATAGCAAAGCTACCGCTCCCGGAGCCAATGCTGGCACAGCATTCAAGGTAGTGATCATCGGTAGTGGATCAGCCGCTTTTGCGGCAGCGTTGAAGGCTGTTGAAGAAGGAGCGACTGTCACGATCATTGAAGCGGGTGTGGTTGGTGGAACCTGCGTGAATGTAGGCTGCGTGCCGTCAAAAATTTTGATCCGGGCTGCCCAGCTTGCCCATCAGCAGGCGCACCATCCGTTCCCTGCGATTCAAACTAGCACGCCAACGATCGACCGGGCTGCGCTGATGGGGCAGCAACAAAGCCGGGTTGAAGAACTGCGTTACGCAAAATACGAAGCCATTCTGGAATCGAATCCCAACATTGCGCTGGTACGGGGACGTGCACGGTTTATCGATGCGCATACCGTCGAGGTAACGCCTGCTACTGGCGCGCCACAACGGTTTGTTGCAGATCGCGTCCTGATCGCTACCGGTCGATCTCCGAACATGCCGCCGACGCCTGGTTTGGCAGAAACGCCCTACTGGACGTCGACAACCGCGCTGTTGGCTGAGCAGGCGCCAGAACACCTTTTGGTGTACGGCGCGTCGGTCGTTGCGCTTGAGCTCGCGCAGGCGTTTTTGCGATTGGGTTCTAAAGTCACCTTGATTGCACGCTCAACGCTGCTGTCTATGCAAGACCCTGCAATCGGCTCTGAACTGCAACAAGCGCTCGAATACGAGGGCATGCGCATTCTCACGCACACGCATATCAGCAACGTACGCCACGATGGCAGTCTGTTTCAACTGCAGACGGCGGCAGAAGTTATTACAGGAGATCGACTGTTAATTGCCACAGGGCGCGACGCCAATACGCGCGGGCTCGGCCTGGAAGACGCTGGCGTCGCGACAGATTCGACCGGCGCGGTCATCATCGATCAGCACATGCGTACCTCCGTTTCACATATTTACGCGGCGGGTGACTGCACCAATCAACCTCAGTATGTGTATGTGGCGGCCGCGGCAGGCACGCGCGCAGCGCGAAACATGATGGGTGGGGATGTGGTGCTCGACCTTACGGCAATGCCTGCTGTGATTTTTACTGATCCGCAGGTGGCCACGGTTGGCTTGAGTCAAGCGCAGGCGGTAGCAAAAGGATTCGACGTCGACAGTCGTACGCTGGCCTTGGAAAATGTGCCGCGCGCGCTGGCAAACTTCAACACCACCGGCTTTATCAAGCTGGTCACCGACAAGACGAATGGTCGATTGATCGGCGCGCAGATCGTTTCGGCCGAGGCCGGCGAGATGATCCAGACGGCGGTTCTGGCGATTCGTAATCGCATGACCGTACAAGAACTGGGAGACCAGCTTTTTCCCTATTTAACGATGGTCGAAGGGTTGAAGTTGTGCGCGCAAACTTTTTTCAAAGACGTTACCCAGCTATCGTGTTGCGCGGGATAACCGCTTGCTGTCATGCGGCATAAAAAGGCTGTTCGCGATAACAGGTTCAGGTGACGTGAAAACGTGAGTAGTGGGTGTAGTAACCGCGTGTACTAACCGGGTGCACTAATCGTGATGTGCACTGAGACGAAAAATGTCGCGACGCTAGACTTGCTGAAGCATGCTTTTGTGTAAAGACCGGTGAAATACCCGCACTTGAAAGAGACGGTAGAGAGCGTTCGCACGTTCGCTTGATGGCAATTGCGCGCCTCGCGCTACGACTTGGCCGAAATGAACTTTCGAGGATAAAAATATGGTTGACTCATTACGACTTGTTATTCTGCCAATTGGCCTGGGATTGCTCGGTTTCATCGAGCCGTGTTCGATCGGTGCGAGCTTGCTGTTCATCAAATCTCTTGAAAACCGATCTGCCTCACAGAAAGCAACCCAGGTCGTCATATTTACGACGTTGCGTGCCCTTTTGATGGGTGTTCTCGGACTTTTCGCGGTCGTGGTTGGCGCGCTATTTTTTGATTTTCAGAAGCTGGTGTGGATATTCTTCGGTACGGTGTACCTGGTCATCGGTGCGCTGTATTTCGCTGGCAGGTCTCGTATTTTCCTGCTCTCGCTTGGTCCGCGTATGTCGAAAATTCAAGGGGTTAAAGGCTCGGCGACGCTTGCAGCGTTGTTCGCGCTAAACATCCCTGCCTGTGCCGGACCATTGCTGGCCATTTTGATTGGTACCACGGCCACCTCCGGCGCGAGTGGCCTGTCGATTTTCAGAGGATTCTTGTCCATGGCGCTGTTTGGCTTTGCACTGTCGGTACCGATTCTCGTCGCGAGCTATTTCATCCTAGGGCGCAGGTGGCTCGACCGATTGGGCGCAATGTCTGCATCGGTGCCGCGTATCACCGGCGTTGTGCTGATTTTGTTAGGTCTCTGGTCAATCAGATTTGGCCTTCACGCTTGAACGGCCGTAGCGAGCAATTGCGCGCCCAACCATCGCACCTGACCACGCATGACTGTCGTGCGACCGCCGCAATCATGCACAACATTGATAAAAGTGGATTAAAACTGAATGAATATCTGCAACGCGTGTCCAACGTTGTCTGTAGGTAGCAAGCTATACCGCGCCGATGGGAGATTAAGTCTGGAATTAGCAGAATCCTGACTATTGGGTCGATGCGGCAAACTGGCCGAGCTTTAATGCGAAGTCGCAGCCATTTGCATCCGTTGTAAAACACACAAAAGGAGTGACATCATGAAACATGAATTTTCGATCGCAAAAATGGTATGGATCATCTTTGCGATAATTGGGGTCTTGGCAACTATCACCGCAGTCGGGATGATGTTTATGCACGGCAGCATGATGGGAAAAATGGGATCGATTTCCGGTATGGCCTCGGCGTGTGGAGCAATGATGGGCGGGATGCACTAAAATTCTTGCCGGTGGTAAACGAGCTTCTTGAGCGGTAGCTTAATCGGAGGTGAGATAGACGAGAAAGTAGCTTAGAGACTGCTTCGCGCGCCCGGTGTTCAGGTGCCTATCGTTGTGCAGACAGTGGATGACCCTAGGCACTTGAGGCGCTCTTGCATCAATTTCCGCTGCCAGGGATCACAGTAGCGAGCTTATTTTTATGTAAGCATGAATTAATATTTCGATCTGTACCTGTAGCGATTCGTCCGTGAATACCTTGTTGCCTTCTAGGGCTCCACGAGACAGCTCGTGGGTTTCCAGCAGAGAACAATTTCGTTGAAATAAACGCGTACCGTTGCTCCAATGACGGCGTCTACTTTGGTGTTTCTTCTGGAAAGATTTAATGTGCCAAGCAATTCCAATGTGGCTTTCGTCGTCAGTATGAATGCACCCGACGCACCACGAAGGTGTCACGCGGCAAACCGATCCTGGACAACTTCGCCGCGTTTTTGCGCGCGCGCCTCACAGAAAAAATGTTCTGGATATCATTCCGGCTATCGCCGTGAAGACGATTAGTAATTATTTGAACCACGTCTTGCACACCGAGGTCGATGCGATGTTTACGGAACATGCCCCGTCACCCAAGAGCTGACCAGATTCCATTGTCGGCATTGGATGCGCGGTGCGTACACCATCTCCAGCTCAAGTCCAAGTGCAAGTGCATGTTCAAGTTACCGCACTGGGTGGTTTGCCGAAACGATAGACCGTAAGATAAAAAGCGGGTCGAACATGATCCGCATCACCTCTACACTGCGGCAAGACTGAAGCGAAAAGCGAACCTGCCGCGTACTCAACAATTTTGCAACTCCAAAAGGAGCAATGATGAATAACGACGATGCGTACATACCACCGAAAGTCTGGACATGGGATCAGCAAAACGGTGGCAAATTCGCCAGCATTAACCGCCCGATTGCCGGTGCCACGCATGACAAGGAGCTGCCTTCCGGACACCACCCTTTGCAGTTGTATTCGCTTGCCACGCCGAACGGCGTCAAGGTCACAATCTTGCTAGAGGAGCTGCTGGCACTAGGCCACGTCGCCGCCGAATATGATGCCTGGCTAATTCGCATCGAGCAGGGCGATCAGTTCGGTAGCGGTTTTGTCGGGATTAATCCCAACTCAAAAATCCCGGCGCTAGTCGATCGCAGTGGTGACGCGCCGATACGCGTCTTCGAGTCCGGTGCAATTCTGCAATACCTTGCCGAAAAATTCGATGCCTTCTTGCCCGCCGGTGGCGCGGCTCGTGCCGAATGCCTGTCGTGGCTATTCTGGCAAATGGGGAGTGCTCCGTTTCTTGGTGGTGGCTTTGGTCATTTCTATGCCTACGCCCCCGCCAAATTCGAATACCCGATCAATCGCTACGCGATGGAAGTCAAGCGTCAGCTCGATGTACTCGACCGCCAGTTGGCAGAGCACCGCTTCCTGGCAGGCGATCACTACACCATCGCCGATATGGCGGTCTGGCCTTGGTACGGTGTATTAGTCGAGGGTAAGCTTTACGAAGCAGCTGAATTCCTTGGCGTGCACGAGTACAAGCATGTATTGCGCTGGGCCAACGAGATTGCCTCACGTCCTGCTGTGCAGCGAGGAATCAAGGTCAACCGGACTTGGGGAGAACCATCTGCCCAGCTTTTCGAGCGTCACGATGCCAGTGACTTCGACCTACGGACCCAGGACAAATTCGTCGCATCGACTAACGACACGCCATGATCGAGTCGGTGCGGTTTTTTAATCGCACCACATCAGACCGTTCGGATGCGATTCAAGACCTACGTGCCCTGCTTGTGGCAGCCGGCGTCAACACGGCAGGGGACTGCGGTCCCGACAAATGTCCCGATGACCAATCCCTCAGAAAACCAGTCGAAAAGTACGCCAGGCACGACCGCTCGCCAATAGGCTTACATGAGGGAACTGGTCATCTTTGCGCTCGACCTAGCCCAGACCACAGGAATACTTGCGTCGCGAGCACCTGTGCCGGTCGTTGAACCATATTCCCGCACGATTTCCCTGCATCATAGCCTTGCATCATAGCCTTGCATCATAGGCTTGCATCAAAGCACTGCGCCATATGCTTGCGACATGTCCTTGAGCCATGTCCTTGAGCCATATCCCTGCGATGGTTCAGGGCATGATCTGATTGCGCTGGCGATACGCTTCGTCCACGCTTACTTTTGCCTCCTGAATCGCATCTTCCAGGCGCTTTTGGCGGTCGAAATATTCGGACCGCAGGCGCGATCCCCCGCCGGCGTTACCAACCCGCTCGCCGGCTTGCGGGGTTCTTCCCTCACGGGCGGCGCCCTCTGCTTTAGAAAGTAACCGCAAAGCACTACTAACGGCCTGGTCCGCCGCGGCAACCTGCCTGCGAAATCGTAGCGAATCGGCTTGTTCTGCCGCGTCGATGCGCGCAAGGTGCGCTTTGACCGCCGCTCTTTGCGTTGGACTCAGGATCTTCGTATCGATTTCGAAGCTGGTCACGCCCCGCATTCCCTGCGGCGGAGGAAGTTGCGAGTACGACTTCACGCCATTCGCATCGCGCCATTCAAAAATTTTGGTGCCTTCGGCCAGTGCCGCTTGCCCCGCGCACAACGAGCTAGCCGCCAGTGCGATGACTTGAAGTAGTGGTATGAACCGCAGCTTGTTCAGTTTGGACTTCATGAATCTTATCTCGGTCTGGTGATTGACAATGACTTGCCGCTCAAGTCGTCCTGGGTTTAATCCTCGGTCACGTGCAGGTTTGGCTTGGTTTTCAGTACATGGGTCGTCGCAACAATCTACGATCCAAACGCCAACTTAAATCGATCACGCAAACACATTGAGCGTACTAACGACACCTCGTTCGAGCGAGTCGCTAATGACCGTACCGGCCAGATTCGGATCGGATTTTAGTAGCCCGGCGTAGACGATGGCAAGGTTCGGAGCCAGGCCCGTAGAACTCCCGTCAGCGGCATATAAAGCGGGTACCGACTGCCCGCTAGCAGCAGCCAAAACATTGGTAATTGCCTGATTTTGAATTTGCTGGATCAAGTTGGAGATGTTCGTTCCTGCTGGCGGTACAGTAAGCGAAGCCCCCGACTGAGTGCCTGCTTGCGCAAGGGAATTTAACAATCCGGCCGCATCGTACAGTGCGAGGCTCGTCGATCCGGTATTGCCAAGCGTCGCGATCACGCTTGCGTCATTTGACAAATTCACCGCCGTAGCTGCCAACTCTGTGCTCGATGGAGGCAAGAGCGGTGGCGGCGCAATCCCATTCGCCGTAGTGACCGGCAAACTATTAGGTGATACAGCAGCAATCCCCGCCACGTTGTTCTCCCTTACACAGAACTATGTGATCTACAAACGTTGTCAAAATTAATTGTTGTCAAAATTAATTGTTGTCAAAATTAATATTATATTTTAGTACAACCAGACAAAAACACAACTATCGCCGGCCGCGTTCATTCTGGTGACTCCAACAACCGAGTCGCCGGTAATGTCCGCCATTACTGTTTGCCATTTTTTGTGACAATCGCTTCGGATTGACCGGTCATTTTTTCGGCCGATTCACCGCACTACTATCGTTGTCGAAGTTAACGTCGCTGTATTTTCTGGCCGGGATGCCGGCTCAAGGACAAACAATTGTCCTCAAGAAAATTGGCGTAATTTTGTGCGCTGCTCAACCGCCTTGACTGCGCCCCGACAGTTCAGCGCCTGCATCCTTCGGTAATCGTATTGCAAACGGAATCGAGAATGCCGAAATGACCGCGATGCACAGGAACGCCGGCCAGAAATCTGCGGCCACGATGGCAGCGTGTCCTTGCGCGGTGTTCGACGCCTGTAACGCTAATCCGCCCACCGTCACACCCATGCCGATGGCAAGCTGCTGAGCCACGCTGGCGATGCTGGTGGCCTGGCTTAACTGGGCTTTGCCGATGTCGGCGTAGGCGATTGCGTTCAGGCTGGTGAACTGTAGCGAGCGTACACAACCACCGATGAGTACGATTGCCATCAGCAGCAGATGCGGCGTCGACGCCGTGAAGAAGCCCAATGCAGCTACCGATAGCGCGCCGAGTCCGGCATTGAAGATCAACACGTTGCGAAAGCCGGCCCGGCGCAGGATTTTGGTAGTGAGCGTCTTCATTGTCAGTGCACCGATAGCCGAGGCGCAGGTGAGCAATCCAGATTGAAAGGGATTGAGGCCGAATCCTAATTGCAGCATCAGCGGTAACAGGAAGGGAATTGCACCGACGCCGATCCGGAAAAAAGCGCCGCCGAAGACGCTCATACGAAAGGTCTGGGTGCGCAGCAGCCGGAAGTCGATTAGCGGATGCGCCAGCCGGCGTGCATGGAAGGTATAACCCACCAGTGCCAGTGATCCGAACGCAACACAGCTCGCCGCCACTTTATCCGATACCAGGTGCCGGCCGGCGGTGGCCAGACCCAGCATCAGCAAAGAACAGCCGACGGCGGTGTACAGGAAACCCTTGAAGTCGAGCGGCGGCACATCCTCGTCCTTGAAGTTGCCGATGTACTTGGTGGCCAGCCAGATACCAAGGATACTGATCGGAATGTTGATGAAAAAAATCCAGCGCCAGTGGAAGTAGGTCGTGATGAATCCGCCCAGCGGCGGCCCGATCACCGGTCCGATCAACGCCGGAATGGTCAGGTAACTGAGCGACTTGACGAGTTCGGCGCGCGACACGCTGCGCAGGATCACCAGCCGTCCGACTGGCACCATCATCGCGCCACCCATGCCCTGAAAAAAGCGGGCGACCACGAATCCACCGAGCGAGTTCGACATGCCGCAGAAAATCGAGCCGAGCATGAACACGCCGATCGCGGTGCGAAACACGGTCAGGGAGCCGAAGCGATCTGACATCCAGCCGCTGATCGGAATGAACACGGCGAGGCTGACGATGTACGAGGTCAGCGCGAGTTTTAGCGCGATCGGGTTTTCATGGAGGTCGATGGCCAGCGCTGGCAGTGAGGTAGCGATGACGGTCGAGTCCATGTTTTCCATGAACAGAGCGCAGGCCACAATCAGCGGTACGGTCAGGCTGGCGGGAAATCTGGAAAGCAAAGACATTGGCAAGATCGCGGAAGTCAGGTCGGCGCTGCTGCGCCAGGTCGGTATGGGGGGTATCCAGCGCGCCGCAAGGTCGCTTGCCCAGAAAGGCCGCAAGTATAGACGTTGCCGCACGATTCGGATCGACCCAGCGTTCTCACGCCAGGCTGACCCGCGGGAGCACCGCACTTCACGGTAACGCTGTTCTATTTTTTTGGCCGGGATGCTGGATCAATTACAGATGATAATTTTCGAGAAAATTGGCTCAATTTTCTGTGATCATCAGCATGCAGCTCCATCGAATATCGTCAGAGCCTTGGCTTTGCAAAATAAACAAACACTGGTTTTTATCCGCCCTCCCGCCAGGTCAAGTTTTTGCTATCTGTAACCACCATCAACTTAGGGAACTAGCCACTCCCAAGATTTGCTGCTGAATCTTGCCCGGCGATGGCCGCCCTTGGCGAGCTCCAGCCAATCAATTTCATGAACTACTCCGCTTATGACGGCTAAGTGATGCTTGTTTGGCAGCATTTCGGATGTTGATGTGGAAAGGGGTGCTCCGGGTGCGAGAGCTGACAAATAGTCGCCGGCACTTGCAGACTGATTGACCCGACTCCACACGGAATCAACGACCTGACCTGTCGTGTGAACCGTAAAAGTGACTCGCACGCGGAGCTGCCAACTTAAACGCTTACTCCAAAAAACAAGTAAAGCGCGGGGCTGGATAGTTAGGTCTGCAACCTTTTTACTTCGACTGTCCGCGTAAAAGCGCACGTTGAATAAACTTGAATCCGCTTCACGCAAAACAACCGTACGAGCGTCGGGAGTTGCGTCCGACCCAATCGTAGCAAGTACGGGTGTGCGCCAAGCATGGTGTCGGTCCTGCGTGGCGCGACCCAATTCAATCCATACCCGTTGTTGAATTTCATGGGGTGTTAGTAAGATAGTTTGCATAGGGAGCGGGGCCAGGCAATCCTGATATGGCAACGTCCGATTTGGTTATCGCGCACTGTTACACAGTCAGGCAGGGCAGCGTACGTTTGCAAATCTGTGGGCGACGATGCGATCGAATCCGGGCAGGGTCGTTCGATTTCTTTCCAGCTGGATGACAACCACATACCCGTTACGATTTTCAGCCCAAGCGGGCGAGCAGATCGTGAAAATAGGTCCAATTAACGCTGGCAACAATATCGTGAGCTGACGTAATGCGACGTAACGTTCCTTTGAGTCTATTCAAAAAGCGCGTTCAGCCCAGCGGCTTGAATTGGGCCGGACTGATACGGAATTTGTCCCGACGGTCACCCATCATTTCACGCAATTCGCGGATACTGATGTCAGTCAATTCATGCATGCGAATGAGCATGGATGCGCCCACCGGGAGTCGTCGATGCCGGATCTTGCTCAGCACCGGTGGTGCCACTTGTAACGCCCTCGAAAGTGCCGCATCGTTCTTGAGCTTCATTTTTGCTATCAACGTGTCAAGCAAGCGGTTGGGATCGTAGGTCGGGTTTTGGAGGTTGTAGTTGTTAGCCATGAGACTTCTCATTCAAAATTTTCTGTGGCGTGATCGCTGTCTACTCGTCCTGAAGAAAAGCCATTTTTTTGGATGCTCGCACTGCATCGACGTGGTGTGTGCCGATAACAGATATCGCTGTCGCTGATTTCGGCAAAGTGGGCCAAATTTGGGATTCTGTTGGTTAGCTATCTCGCCAGATTAGTCAAAGTACGGTTGAGCGCACTTGCGTTGGCCTGCGACCTTAAAGTAGATTTGGTCTTTTCACCAACATTATCAAGCGTAACATGGCAACCACATTGATGCAAAATCCTGGTCTGCATCTTCTCAAAACTTCACGCATGCATATTTGATCAAAATCGATCATTAATGGGAAGAAATAACGTCGGCTTCATCAATGTATCAATGTATCAATGTATTAATGTTGCTGGGCCTTGAACACCTACTTCAGTTGGACTCAACTTGTGCGGGCTTGCGCTAATTGAGCGAATCAGTGAACAGCTCAGCGCCTGAAGCTGGAGCTGTCTGTCACCGACCCGCCGTCTTGATCTTTGCCGCATCCCCTGCCGTTACGACAGACAGCTTGGCTGGATCGATTGCCTTGCGAAACGCCGCATTGACTTGCGCTGTGGTCAGCGCGCTGATCTTTGCTTCAAAATCCTTGCTCCATGCATAGGTCCGACCCAAATACAGGTAGGTGGTCCAACCGGCGGCCAGATTGCCGTCTTGTGCGCGGGTCTGTACCCGTTTTTGCAGCAGTCCCGATTTGGCGCGGGCAATTTCCTCATCACTAAAGCCGTCCTTGACCGCACGTTCGAGTTCACTGCGTACCGATGCATCAACCTTCGCCAGATTTTGCGGTGCGGCGATTGCGCTAATGGTGAAGCTGCCGGCGCGGTCGATGGAGCCAGGATTGATCGATGAGCCGCCGCCGTACGACAAACCCTCTTTTTGACGCAGCCGTTCCATCAAGCGTGAGTTCAAACCAGCACCGCCGCCGAACAAATAATCGGCCACAGCTAATGCCGGATAATCTGCATCGTCGTCACGCAGATCGAGATTCATGCGTGCGGTATAAAAACCATTTTCCTTATCCGGCGCATTGATCGATTCATGTAGCGCAGACACGTCGAAATTTTGTTCTGTTAAACGGGTATAAGGCGCGTGGCTGACCCAGTTGCCGAACTCCTCTTTAACGACCTTGCTCACGGTGTCGTCATCAAAGTCACCCACTACTGACATCTCAGCTTGCGCGATACCGTAGAATTTTTTGTAGTGTTCCTTCACTTGATCCAGCGTAGCGGCTTTCAGCGCAGCGACTTCGTCATCGATGCTTTCGAATGCGCGCCAATCGCCTTTTGGATATCGATTGAAATGACGCGACATCCGCTGCGATGCCAGCAGCTGCGGTTCGTTGCGCTGACTATCGATGCCGACCAGACTCTGATTGCGTAACTGTTCAAATTCGTTGGCTGGAAAGCTCGGCTCTTTCAGCACATGCGCTACCAGACGTATTGCCGCCGGCAGATTGGCGCGTGTGGTCTGGAAATGAAACAGGTTGCCGGAAAATTTCAGTTTATCGAATTCGTCAGCCAGCTGTTCGCGCGTGTATTTCGTTGTGCCGCGCATCAGCATGCTGTTGGTCAGGCTAGCTAAAGTGCGCTGGCCGAACAAGGTTTTTTCATCACCCCAGTGCAGACTCAACGCCACCGATACAGTTTCACCGCGATTTTTTTTCGGTAGCAGCGCCAGCTTGATACCGTCGATGGTCGACAGCCTGCTGCGTTTCATGATGGTGTCTTGATCCGGCGAAAACGCTTCTCCGGCGCCGCCATCGGTTTTAGCGACGTAATTTTTCAGGACGTCTTCAGGTGATGGCGCTGTCGGAATAGTTGCGCGCTGCGGCGCATCTTCCGGCAAGAATAAACCGGTAGTGCGGTTGTCACGTTTGAAGTAGCGGCCTGCTGCTTGTGCAATCTCTTCGCTCGTCATCGTGGCTGCCTTGTCACGGCTTTGAAACAGCAAACGCCAGTCGCCAAGAGCAATTGCTTCGGATAAACCGACCCCGACCCGCTGCGGATCGTTTAGCATTTTTTCGATCTGGTTGGCGGTGTCGCGCTTGACCCGCTCCAGTTCGCCAGCCGTCGGTGGATGATGATGAAAATCTTCAATGGCAGCGAACAAGGCATCGCGTACCGGCTCGATCGGCGCGTCTTTCTTGACTACGGCACCGATGATCTGCAAGCCGGGTGCAACACCGCTGACTGTCTGACCAAACACTTGAGATGCCTTGCCGGTTTCCACCAGCAACTTGTGTAATCGGCCGTTCGGCGTATCGGTCAGGATATCCGCCGCAAATGACAGCGCATCGTTATCGGGGTGCAGCGCACCGGGCATGTGATAGGCCACAGCGACGATTTGAATATCGCCCTTGCGGCGCACCGTAAAACTGCGGTCGCCATCCTGTGTCGGCTCGACCGTCCAGAATACCGGCAGCGTGCGCTTTGGCTTGGGGATGACACCAAATACTTTGCCAATCTGCTGCAAGGTTTTAGTCACATCGAATTTACCGGCGACCAGCAGTACGGCGTTATCTGGTTGATAGTAGGTGCGATAAAACGCCTGCAAGTTAGTGATGCCAACGTTCTCGATATCACTGCGGTTGCCGATCGTCGAGTTGCCATAATTGTGCCAATCGTAGGCGATGCTTTGCATGCGTTTCAAGAGAACACTGAACGGCGAATTTTCACCGCTCTCGAATTCATTGCGCACCACCGTCATTTCGGAATCGAGATCTTTGCGAGCGATAAAGGAATGCACCATGCGATCGGCTTCCATCTCCAACGCCCAATTCAGATTACTTTCGCTGGCCTGAAAAATCTCGTAGTAGTTGGTGCGATCCAGCGACGTGGTGCCATTCATCTGCATGCCACGCTGATTGAATTCCTTGACCACACTCGGGTTCTTCGGCGCGCCTTTAAACATCATGTGTTCGAGCAGGTGCGCCATGCCGGTCTCGCCATAATTTTCATGACGTGATCCGACCAGGTAGGTGACGTTCACCGTCACAGTAGGCTTGGAATCATCCGGAAACAGCAGCACCTTCAAGCCGTTGGCAAGGCGATATTCGGTGATACCTTCGACGCTGGTGATTTTGCTGATGCCGGCAGGAAGCGTCTGCGCAAAAGTGGGCGACAGCGGCATGAACAATGCCAGTAAGAGTACAGTGCCAAAAAGTCGGAGCCAGCGTTGCAGCATGATAATTGCCTCGATGTGATGAATCGTTGAATTAATGAGGATTGCAGAGGCGACAGTTAGCGTCGCGTTGAATGCGAATACTGGTCCATTCCATGCGCCGCGCATCGAGCATCTGAAGTCGACCTGCCAGCGAGGTGCCAAGCGCCATAATTAACTTTAATGCTTCTGCTGCCTGCATTGCACCGATGATGCCGACCAGCGGTGCAAACACGCCCATCGTTGCGCAGTCGATGTCATCGACAGTTTGATCAGGTGGAAACAGACAGGCATAGCACGGTGACTGCGCATCGCGTGCATCGAACACGCTGATCTGGCCATCGAAGCTGATGGCGGCACCGGACACCAGCGGCACCTTGTGCGCAATGCATGCGCGATTGATCGCATGGCGAGTGGCGAAATTGTCAGTGCAATCGAGTACCACGGTGGCCGTGGCAACGAGTTCGTTCAAGCGATCTATCGACAAACGTTCGTTTAAGGCGACGACGTTGATCTCGGGATTTATTTCCTGCAGCGCGCGCTTGCCAGAGACGACTTTCGCCTGGCCGACGCGCTCGGTGGCGTGCAAAATCTGCCGCTGCAAATTAGTCAGGTCAACCGTATCGTTATCGGCCAGCGTGATCGTACCGACACCAGCCGAGGCCAGATACAGTGCCGCTGGCGAGCCAAGACCGCCCGCACCGATGATCAGTGCGTGTGCTGCATTGATGCGGTTTTGGCCCTCGATGCCGATGTCGTCAAGCAGGATATGACGCGAGTAGCGCAACAGCTGACTATCGTTCATGGAAACATGTTCATCTAAAAAACGTCATCCGAAAATCGTCTCTCAAAAAATTCCTATCGGTTCTGCTTGTCCAAAAGAAAAGGCCGCATCGCTGCGGCCTTGATTGCGGCCATGCTGACACCGCGCATTTATTTTTTATCGCTGCCTTTTTTGTCTTCATCTTTGCCTGATTCCTTGCGAATCTCGACTTTGGCTTTCGACACTTGTACCGGCAAACCCTTCAATTGATTCAGTGCTTGCGCCAGCTGGAAATCATCCTTGCTGCCGTATTCGAGCGGTTTGCGTTTTTTTTCTGCAGCCGCAAGACGGCGTGCTTCATCGACTTCGTCAAACGCTGGCTTGGCAGCTTCGACAACTGATTTTTCTTTATCGTTGGTTAGGTGTTTTTGCAAATCTGCCTCATGCAGGCGAAAACTATTCAAGCCATCGCCATCAGCGTATTCATCGACCATCACGTCCGGCACGATGCCTTTCGCCTGAATTGAGCGACCGTTCGGGGTGTAGTAGCGCGCGGTAGTCAGCTTGACTGCGGTATCGGCGGACAGTTGGCGAATTGTCTGTACCGAACCTTTGCCAAAACTCTGCGTGCCCATGATGGTGGCGCGCTTGTAATCCTGCAGCGCACCGGCGACGATTTCCGATGCCGATGCCGAGCCCGCATTGATCAACACCACCATCGGGACTTTCTTGATGGCGGCGGGCAGTTTATCGAGCGGATCACCAAAATTGCGCGAGCCATAAAATTCGCGGCGCGCATAAAACGTCTGCTTGGAATCAGCTAGCTGACCGTTGGTCGACACGACCACGGACTCCTTCGGCAAGAACGCAGCTGACACACCAATCGCGCCCGGCAAGACCCCACCTGGATCGTTGCGCAGATCGAGGACCATGCCTTTGATGTTTGGGTCTTGTGCGTACAGCGCAGTGATTTTTTTCGCCATGTCGTCGACCGTCGGTTCCTGGAACTGCGAAATACGCAGCCAGGCATAACCCGGTTCGACGATTTTGGATTTCACGCTTTGCACGCGAATTTCCTGACGGATGATGGTGACGATGATCGGCTTGTCTTCGTCTTTACGCGCGATGGTCAGCGTGATTTTGCTGTTGGGTTCGCCACGCATTTTTTTGACGGCTTCATCAAGCGTCAAGCCTTTGGTCGGCGTGTTGTCTAGCCGCGTAATCAGGTCGCCCGCTTTTAATCCGGCACGATACGCGGGTGAATCTTCAATTGGGGAAATGACTTTGACAAAGCCGTCTTCCATGCCGACTTCGATGCCCAATCCAACGAACTTGCCTTGTGTGCCTTCGCGTAGTTCCTTGAAGGCTTTTTTATCGAGATACGCCGAGTGCGGGTCGAGCGATGCGACCATACCGGAGATCGCTTCGGTCAACAGCTTTTTGTCTTCGACATTTTCAACGTAATCGGATTTGATCAGTCCGAACACATCAGCCAGCTGGCGCAATTCCTCAGTCGGTAGCGGCGCCCCCACATTTTTTTGCGCCATGGCGTCGAATTGCATCGAGCCCGCGATGCCGGCGACAACACCCAATCCCACCAAACCGATATTCTTGAACTTGATACGCATGATTCACCTGGTAGTTACCCATGTCATTGGGTCGAATGCACGGCCTTGATGCCGTATTTCAAAGTAT
>JAYTZV010000408.1:0-46625 GCA_043741695.1 Burkholderiales bacterium | reverse complement strand
TGGTGTTGGTTACAGGTGGTGGGTTTCCGATTTTCAAGAAGCACGGTCAAAGTAGCAATATTCAAGAGTTGGACTGTCGGTAACGACAAGTCGACATTTAATTTCACAACAAAGAGGGATTATCATGACAACTACAACTCAAAAAATCGTCGCATCTAGCTTCGCAGCAGCAGTTCTTTTTGCCTTAGGCGGATGCAGCGGCATGTCAACACGTGACACCAACACGGCAGTTGGTGCTGGCGTAGGCGCAGTTGCTGGTGCGGTATTGACCGGTGGCAGTACTGCCGGCACGGTAGGCGGTGCAGCAGTTGGTGGCGTGATTGGCCACGAAATCAAGAAGTAACTTCAGCAGAATCGCAGCCTGGCTCTGCCTCGGCCACTCAGGTGGTCGACTAACCACCGCCTCCATGGCGGCGATCGAACTGCTTCAGCGTCTCGAGCGGAAGCATTTTTAGGACCAACCGATTTGTGCTTTCCAAAACAAGCGGAGGGGCAACGTTGGCAAGATAGGCTTCCTGCCATCTTTTCGCGCACAGACACCATTGATCGTTTGGTACCAAGCCTGGAAAGCCGTGTAACGGTTGCGGTGTCGTGAGATCGTTTCCGCGATTCTTACTGAATGCTAAGAATTCTTCGGTAACAACAGCACAAACAAGGTGGCTTCCAACATCTTGTGCATCCGCCTTGCAGCATCCATCGCGCATCCAGCCGGTCAGCGGATCGAACGAGCATGGCACCAGTGGTTCCCCAAAAACATTTTGGTCATGCATCGCGTCAGCCTGTTGTTTGAATTGTGAGGCACCATGGTACCGCGTTATTCGAGAATCATCGTGCATCACAATGGTTGGGAAAATGTGTGGCTTGATGCCTTGCTCGCCGGCGTGGATGCGGTTTTGTAGAAGATGTCGGCCACTGCGTTGGCAGTAAAAAAGGTTCACACCATCATGCGTCAACACTGTCGGCATATTGAAAAAAAGGCAGCCAGCTTTTTTCAATAAGCAAGGCGGGAATCTCGAACGCAGGCAACGGCGGCGCGATCAGGTAGCCCTGAATTTCGTTGCATCCAAGTTCCTGCAACAGAAGAAGCTGACTACGGGTTTCGATTCCTTCTGCAACCACAGTCATGTTCAACGCATGCGCCATCGAGATAATCGCCTTGAAAAAAATTGCACCTTCCACGGTACGGTCCAGCTCATTCGCAAACGCGCGGTCCACTTTCAACACATCGAAATCGAGTTGCTGCAATTGCGACAGCGATGAGTACCCGGTGCCAAAATCGTCGACCAGCAGCTTGATACCCAATGCCTGCAGCTCCGCAAGATCATCCGCGATGGTGTGTTCGGTACGCATCATGCACGATTCGGTCAATTCGACTTCGATCAACTCCGGCGCAATTTTGTATTTTTTCATGGCACTGGTGAGTTGAGCGGTCAGATCACCCTGATCAAATTGCTTCAACGAGACATTGATCGAGACTGGCAGACAAGGTAATTGTTGCGCTTGCCATTGCGCCAATTGGGCGCAGGTTTGTTCGATGACCATCAAACCGATTTTTGTAATCAATCCGCATTCCTCCGCTAACGGGATGAAGTCGTTGGGTAGGACAAGGCCGCGGGTCGGATGCACCCAGCGAATCAACGCTTCCATGCTGCAAAATTTTCCCGTCTGCGCGTTCATACGCGGCTGGTAATACAAGACGAATTCTCTGTGCTCCACCGCATGTTCAAGCGCTTTGCGTGCACTGAGTCTGCTGTTCAATGTGTCAGAAAGATGTCGCTCATACAGGCAGTAGCGCGCTTTGCCGTTGATCTTCGCCGCGTACATTGCGATATCGGCGAATTTCATCAGCGTCTGCGCGTCATCACCATGCGCCGGATACACGCTAATACCGATAGAAACGCGTACCGCGCTGGTGTCACCGCGCACATTGAAGGGCTGCTCGAAAACGCGGACGATGCGTTGCGCGGTGTGCTCGGCCACTTCGGGTGAATTCAGCTGCTCAAGAATCAGGGTAAATTCGTCGCCGCCAAGGCGAGCAAGACTATCGTGTTCGCCGCACAACGATTCCAGCCGTTGCGCGACGGATTGCAGCAGATCATCGCCGGTTTCATGGCCGAGTAGGTCATTGATGTTTTTGAAGTCGTCAATATCGATCACGAGCACTGCAAGCAGTTGTCGATTGACTTTTGCGCGAGTGATCGCGTGTGGCAAAAATTCCTTCAACCAGTGCCGATTTGCGAGGTGGGTCAACGCATCAGAATTTGCTATTTGAGCGAGCTCGGCTTGATGCACTTTATTTTCGGATATGTCGTGCAACGTCAATGCCAACATATCGCCGTGTTTTACCAGGCGTCGCTGCATCCAGCCACCGGCATGTTTGCAATTGGCGGGTACGCAAAACTGATCTTGATGGATACCATTGTCAAGCAGGTCAGTAAAGATCCCGAGTAAGTGACGCGAGGGCTCGGACGCGTAAATCGTCGAGAGTTTTTTTCCAATGAGCTCGTCGCGTCCGAGTCCGAGCAAGGCTGCACCGCGCGCGTTGCAGTCGCTGATCTGATAGTCGACCAACGTACCGTTCGCACCGAAAATCGCGCAGGCGAGATAAAAACTTTCCTGGCCGGCGTCGAGCGCGATTTGATAATTGGAAATTTCTTGCCCGGATTGGCGGTAGCGCCACAGAAGTCGCATCAACAAAAGGATGATGATGCTAGCCAGCAGGGTGATTAGCACAGCGCTACCCTGCGTGACAACGTGAGCGGATTTGATTGGGGCGGTTGCGGGATCCAATACATCATTGAAAGAAGCTCATCGTGTGTGGCCGCATGGAATACGACGTATGTCCTGGAAATGACCTGTTTGTAGACGACTTTGCGAAATGGGATGACTGAAAAAGCGCGGTGATTTTTACTGTTGTTGCCAACGTAAATTACACTATTTATTGATCAATGGTATCAATTATTTTTTACTTATGGTTTTTAATGCGGAGAAATGTTGCTCGAATTTCACACGCCAAGAGCGGAGTTATCGCAGCGAAGTCGGCAGCAGGATTGCCACCGTGGTTCCATTACCAGCACTGGCGAAAATGTTTGCTATGCCGCCAAGAAATGACGCACGTTCCGCGAGACCACGAATGCCGTAGGTAGATGGGTTATGCAAGCGCTCATCGGCGATGCCGATGCCATCATCGCGTATCGTCAATGCAATACGGTCCTCATCGACATCGAGAATGACGTCCACACATGTCGCATGGGCGTGTTTGGCGACGTTGTTGAGCGCTTCCTGCAGCATGCGATAAATCGTGATGTCGAGCTTGCCGTCGAGCGCGATGTCTTCGTCAGGCAAACTGGTTTTGCAGCGGATGCCGGTACGCTGCGCGAATTCTTCCATCTGTTCGGTAATTCCTGCCTTGAGTCCGAACAAATCGAGCATGATGGGACGTAATTCGATCTGGATACGCCGAGTGGTTGCGACCAGCGAACTCACTAGTTGCTGGATTTTTTGTGTTTTTTCCAGCCACTGCGGCTCAGCGGGAAGCCCCTTGTAAATACTGTCAAGATACATGCTCAAGGAAGTGAGTGATGCGCCCATGTCGTCATGGAGTTCGCGGGCGATGGCGCGCTTTTCTTCTTCACGCACCGTTTCAAGGTGATCCGCTAGTTTGCGCAATGTCGCAGTGCGCTGGTTGACCGTGGATTCGAGTTCGGCTTCGCGTTGCTTAAGTTGCTGCTCCATTGCTTTGCGTTGACTGATATCCGTGCTGATGGCAGTGATACCGCGCAAGACGCCTCTGTTATCGAACCACGGTGTCTTCGTGGTGATCGTGGTGTGCTGCCTGTCGGCATAGTGTAGCGTTTGCTCAATGACTTCCGAGCAGCCGGTTTGCATAATGCGCAGGTCGTCGTCAGTAACCCGATCGGCTTCGGCAGGATCGCTCAGCAGTGCGCGGTTGGTGCTAAAAAGCGCTTCGTCGCGGGTTTTGCCAAGACGGCGCAGCATGGCGGGATTGGCGAACACCAGGCGCCCATCGCAATCCTTGACGAAAATTGCATCCTCCGTATGATCGCTGACGGCGATCAGTAACGCAGTGGCTTCAGCAAGATCACTGGCGCTTTGCAGTCGACTTCGGTATTCGTTGTTAACGGAGTTGGCGGTGCGCCAGAAGATCATCAGGATCACTGCGCTGTTCAGCAGTGTCAACAGCGGTGCGATCAGGTCGGTTGCGTAAAAACCTCCCTGCGTGCCGCGATAAGCAAGCCAGTTCAATACCACCAGCAACATCAGCGTTTGCGGCAGCGACCTGCGCAGCATCTGTCCGCCAGGCACGTTTTCGGTGATGATGGACATCAGCCGGCGACGCGGACGCGACAGCAGCATGCCGCAGCCGAGTGCCAGAAACGCCAGCGCCGCGCTCCAAGGCATCGGCCCGATACGCGCGACTAGAGTCAGTGCATTGACGCCATACAGATGACCCGCGAGCGGTATCAGGCTCATGGCGATTAGGACCGGCGCCAGATATTCCGTTGGTGCCGAGCCGTGCCGCAACCGCACATCCTGCAAAAGTAGCGCCAACCCGGTCAGAAAGAAACTCGCTGCGCAAAATGGATGCATTGCAGTGTCATGTCTGCCCGTCAGCACATTCAGTTCGGCCAACCGCATTGGTTTTAGCCATGCCGGGAGCAAGTACACGGAGTCGGCAAGGGCGATCGCGCCGAGCAGCGTCACTAATAGTGCGATAATTGCGGCTGTGCTCGCGGTTATGCCGCGCAAGCCGCGATGGGAGTGCACTGGCAAACATTGCAGCGCGAGCGTAAGGCCGGCAAGACCAAAGCCGCACGTAGTTTCGAGACTGATCGAAGCCGTGCTACGGTTCATCGACAGGGCCGTGATGATCGCGCCAATTCCAAACACTGACAAACCAATCGCACCAGCTACACGCCGATAGCGTCTTTCAGTGATCGCATCAAGGCCAGTTCGCAGCGTATTGTCGGGATGGTTCAGCGGGTCGGCTGCCAGACTCGGGTCATCATCGCGTGGTGTCAAGACACTCCTTGTCATTAAAAATTATTCAGCATAGGGGCATGGTACTTGCGCCCTTATTGTGTTTCGCACATTCGTCTGACTGCTCTGCAAATCTTGCCAGCAAGTGACGACTGTACACATTCAATATAGCGCACCCACCAGAAATCTCCCTGATTTTCAACAAGCAATTACGATGTAACAACTGGGTGGGCAGTGTGAGGCGCGTCGCAACAGTCACTTGAACATGCGAGGCGATTTACCTTACCGGCGACTATTCAGAGTGGCGATCGCATCAGCAATCTCGTTACTCAATCGCATCAGCGCTTTGTCATGCGCAGCGACCAATGCGTCGTAGGTGTTGCCTTCCGTGTTTTCGTGAAGGTTGCTGACAGTATCGCGCAGCACACCAGTGGCATTACGCAAACGCCAGTGCACCACGATTTCTACCCGCTCTCCCAGCCGTGAATCGAAGCGGTCGATATCCATCGCGAGCTGGTAGGTTGGCCGGGCCGATGCGGTGCTGGCGCTGGCAGCGGCGATGCTGGCGCGCGGAAATTGTCGGCGCAAATGGCCGATTACCACCCGAGGAATCGCTTGACGCAACGACTCCGCCCAGCGTTGCCCTTCCATTAGTCGTACTAAATGGTCGGGGCCATTGAGCACAATTTGAGGTCGATCGACCACTTCGGGCAATGTAATACGATCGACTGTGAGACTGAATTCAGCACTGTTGCTGGCCGTGGAACTGGTTGTGCTGTCGGTATCGAGCGAATAAAAATGCTCGGGCAGGGCGCTGGCGCACGCGGTCAGTAACAGCGCGCACAGTGCGCTGAGCAAGCGCGTGAGGTGTGATGCGATCATTGATTTTCCTTTTTACCGCGCAGCAGCGATTCCGGATGGCGCTCCAGATAATCGGTCAGGTCGTGCACGGATTGTGCCGTTCGGCTCAGATCGCGCAGGGTATCGCGCAAATCCTGCTGCAGCGGTGCATCGCTGGCTAGTACGCCTTCGGCACTCTGCAACGTTTTGCGTGCCTGCTCCAGCGTTGCGCGCGCCGCCGGGGCTACCTTGGTATCGAGCTGTTCGATCATCTTGTCGGCGTGTTTGACCGAGGTGTCGAGCGATGCCAATAGCTTGCGTGCATCAGCACTAATTTTGTCCAGCGGTACCTTGTCGGCGCGGCGTGCGATACGGGTCAGAATGGTCTGTAGTTCTTCCAACTTGCTTGGTACTGTCGCCAGCACAATGCGATCGGCACGCCAATCAATCTTGAACGGCGGGGCCTCAGGAAAGAAATCGAGTGCCACGAATAATTTGCCGGTCAGAAGATTTCCAGTTTTCAATTGCGCCCGAAGACCTTTACGTACCTGCGTATCGAGCATGTTGACGATATCGGCTGTGGTTGCTGGCGGGGCGGATTTTTGGTGCTGTGCATCGAGCCGTTCGGGATAGAGATTGAGCTCCACAGGAATCGTGTAGTTGCCGGCTTTTTTATCGTAGTCGAGTCTGATGCCGGTGACTTCGCCGATCACGATGCCTCGAAAATCAACCGGTGCGCCAATCATCAGGTCGCGTACCGATTCGTTAAAATACACGACCGCTTTTTTGATAACAGTATCTGCATGTTTAAGTGCGATATCGCGATTGGCGTATAGCGCAAAGTTGGCGTTGTTGGCAGCTGCAGGCGAGGGCGGCAAGTCGTCGGGGATGGCAAAACTGACGCCGCCGGAAACGATCGCAGAAAGAGATTCGGTGTTGAGTTTGGCACCATTGGCGTCAACGCTGAGTTCGATCCCGCTGGCCTGCCAAAAGCGTGCAGAAGTGGTGACGAATTTATCGTACGGTGCGTTAACGAACACGTGCAAAATCACGCCCGTGCCATCGGCATTGAGTTCATACGCCGCGACTTGTCCGACCTGAATGTGGCGATAAAAAATCGGCGCACCAATATCCAGTGAGCCGATCTGGTCGGCGTGCAATGTAAATAGCTTCCCTGCCAGCCCGGTCAGCACAAAGGGCGGCAGATCAAGTCCGGTGAATTCATCGCGTTCCTTGTCTGACTTGCCGGCGTCAACGCCGATGTAAGAGCCGGACAGTAATGTGCCCAGTCCCGAAATACCACCCGCGCCGATGCGCGGACGCACGACCCAAAAGCGGCTGTCTTCACGCAGAAAACCCTCGGCACTCTTGACTAGTTGCGCCGTGACCACCACCTGCTTGCGATCGTCGCTGAGTGAAATTTTGCGCACCGTACCAATATCGACATCCTTGTATTTGATGCGAGTTTTTCCAGCCTCAAGTCCCTCGGCATTCTTGAACAAAATCGTCACCGAAGGACCGCGAGCGCGCAGTGACTGGACAAGTATCGATCCGCCGATCAATGCTGCGATCACGGGAATCAGCCAGATCACCCACGGGGCCCAGCGCCAGCGTTTTGCCTGGATTGCTTGGGGTAATTCTTCTGTGGGGTAGTCGTGTTCAGTGTCGGTCATGGTTGGTTTGGCTAAAATCCCATAGGAGGCGCGGATCGAAACTGTTCGCCGCAAGAATGGTCAATACGACCACGGCACCAAATGCAGCAGCGCCGAGACCTGCACGGATGTGAGCCAGCGCATTGATTTGTACCAATGCCACCAGTAATGTCACTACATAGACATCGAGCATCGACCAGCGGCCAATGGCGTCCACCAGACGGTACAGACGGCTGCGCTCGTGCAACTGCCAAGTCGACTTTAATTGCACGGACAAGACCAGATAGGTCAGCGACATCAACTTAAAAAGAGGAATGACGATGCTGGCAACAAAGACCAGCAGTGCCAATATGCGCGATCCTGATACCCACAAAAACACGACGCCGCTCATGATGGTGTCTTGCTGCACACCAAAAAATGATTTCGTTTCCATAATCGGCATCAAATTTGCTGGCACATACAAGATAAATGCCGCGATCAAAAGTGCCCGGGTGCGCGTCAGGCTATGTGGAAGTCGCGAGTGAAGTGTGGCATGGCAACGCGGGCAATCGCTGCGTAAGCCAGCTGATGCCGGACGTGACAGCAAGCCGCATGCGCGACACGACAGCAACCCGCGTTGTGCGGCTGTCACCGGACGCATCTTGACGTCATTTTTCATGGGCAATTACCGCGTTCCAGATGTCACGCGGATTATAAAAATAAGCAGCCGCTGAAAACGACACCATCAAGGCAGCACATGACCACAGTGCGACACCAGGGATGACTGTCGCAAATGTTGATAGTTTGACGATCGCTACCAACATGCCGAGTATGAATACTTCAATCATTCCCCACGGCCTGACTTGCTCGACAAAGCGAAATAGCAAAGGTAGAGCCGGTACGACCTTGCCGAATCTCAGCGGTATGAGCAAATACAGCATCGCCGCAATTTCACAGGCCGGTGCAAGGATCGTGGTGACCAGTACCAACGTGGCCACCGACAATAAATCTTGTGAAGCCAATGCCCGAACGGCACCGAACAAGGTGGCAGACGCCGCATTGCCTTTTACTTCTAGTTGTACCAGTGGGTAAGCATTCGCCAAGATGAAAAACAACATGCCGGTTAGCAAGCTCACCAGTGTGTAGTCAAGTCCATAGGGCGTTACGCGGAAAAGAGGCGCTTCACAGCGCAGGCAGACCGCTGTGCCGTACGCCGGTAGCGCGATCTCTCGTTGCAGCAAATCACATTCGCGACAGGCAATGAGGGAACGCGACTGCATTGGCATTGGGTCGGACATGGATCGAGGTAGGTGCGTCGTGCAAAGCGAGGTTGGTACTG
Source organism: Burkholderiales bacterium (assembly GCA_043741695.1). GTDB lineage: Bacteria > Pseudomonadota > Gammaproteobacteria > Burkholderiales > Burkholderiaceae_D > Actimicrobium. The sequence goes on along the minus strand of JAYTZV010000408.1, from coordinate 37,814 downwards.
TTGCATCGACCAGAGCATGCAGTGGATGGCGGCATTAATTTGGTCGCACGGCAATGTATACCGGGAAGTTGACTGCCGTCAATCATCTGGCGCGCATAGCGATGTCGCGTGTGGGAGATGTCGCGCAGTTCGATTACCACTGCCTCTTTAATTTTGGCGGAAGATATGGCACCGTGTCAGTGGACGGATGAGTGCCTGCAGCAACGACGCTGCGAGCGGCACCTGGCGGCCCGCACCTGCATTCATCTGCGGATCAACCTACGGAGCGGGATTTCGCCTTGCGGTCGTCCGAGCGAATGGCTGATAGGGTCTGGCTGTTTGCCTGGGAACCGGCAAGCTCGGTGTCGCGTCCTGCAATGTGAATGCACAGGGTTTTAAGTTTGTAGTACAACACGTGAGATTCGACGCCGAGTTCTTTTGCTGCACGTGACACGTTACGGTTACAGCGCTCCATCGTCGCAACCAGCAGTGCCCGTTCATACTGATTCAACATCTCTTTGAGTGTACCAGTTCGCGATTCTGATTCTGCGCTGCGAATAGCCGGAAAACCCAACGCGTAGCGTTGTGCTGCCGCTCGCAATTCACGAATATTTCCGCTCCACCCGTGCGCCAGGATTTGTGCCTCGATGCCAGGATTGGCGTGTCGGTTCGCTGGCATCTTGAACTGCGTCGATGCCTGATTGGCATAGCGCCAGAATAATTCAAGGGCCCGCCCCGGTTGCGCACGCAATACCGGTAAAGTAAGTTCAACAACCGAGAGCCGGTAATATAAATCGCTGCGGAATTTGCCTTCTTCAACGAGTTTTGCCAGCGGTATTTTGGTTGATACGATGACGCGAAACGTGAGTTGCCGAAATACCGTCGAGCCGACCCGTTCCACGCCACGATCTTGCAATACGCGGAGTAATTTGGCCTGCAAGGTCAGCGGCATGCTGTCGATTTCATCCAGATACAGCGTACCGCCATTGGCAGATTCGATCCGGCCCGCGCGGCTTTTTGTGGCGCCGGTATAAGCACCGGCATCAACACCGAACAATTCCGCTTCTGCAAGGGTTTCGGGAATGGCCGGGCAGTTGACTGCTACGAACGGGCCACGGGCACCCGAGTGATCATGAAGGTAATGCGCCAGCCAATCCTTGCCGGTTCCGGTTTCACCAACGAGTACGATGTCGACCTCGGCGGTAGCAATGCGGCGTGCGGTGGCATAGACCTCGTGGTTGACATCGGCAATGGCGGGTATCGATGGCGGCGCGGGTGGTGTTGATAATTCGATCGGGATGTCGCGTGGTGCGCTGATTTCTTTTGCAGGGATTGCGCGACGATCGAATTCACCGATCGTCGCCGCAACGCCGTTGGGCAAGGGTGGGCCAAGCAATTGACGCAAAATCTCGATCAGGCGCGCGTCGCTGGACGGAATGTTCAGGGCCTGACAAACAGTTGCCGTGGCAACGCAACTTGCATAATCGCTGCCATCGACTAGCCGGACCAGACGCTGCTGCGTCGAGGCGCGGCAGCGCTCGCATTGCGCGACAATATTGTCGAAACCGGTATCGTTCTGGAACAGAAGAATGCGGTAGTCCGGATGGAGCACCAGCGTGCGCGCCACGTCGTCCACCCCGATGTGAGGCAATTGCGCGTTGAGTGCCTTGCATGCTGCGCGCAGCCGTTCTTGCAACGGCGCATCGCTAATGCACAGTACCAGCGAATAGTCGGAAAAAGCCATTGCGCTACTTTCGAAAGCGCATGTGTCAAGGCGACGTCTATACGGGTGGCTTAACCAGTCTGGTCGAAAAAACCGTTATACCCGATAAAGCTGACGCAGCCGTCGCAAGTGGTTCGGATTGATCAACCCGCGGCACGCTGCGTCCTCATGCGTTAATACTTATGGTTATCAAATGCTAACCGAAAGTATTGACATGTCAAAGGAGTTTTTGGATGACTCGACTGCTGCCAAGGCACCGATGTAGATTGGCACCCTGAGAAAAGTTTTTTGCCCGTAATTCTGATGCAGCGCGTATCGGCGCGTAGCGTCATCCATAGTAGTTGGTAAACACGGTGGTGTTGCATAGCTGTTCGCCTGCCACCGTCAGCCCGAGACTGATACTGACGCCTCTGTTGCTGCTCTGCGGAAGGCTGTCGACGATGAAGTGAGGTACCCATGCCCTCTCGTCATTCCACAGCGCGTCGAACACTTTTTTGCAAGCATCTGCCTCAGCATCGCACCCGGCAGCACGTAATTCGATTTTTCGTTGGTAATAATAATTAAGCTTCTTGGTCGCTTCAGGCGTCAATTCAAGAAAGTCGAAATACACCTTGCTTTGGTGTACTGTGTTTTTGACATTCGCCAGATATTTACGGAGTCCTTCGGCGTGCTTTGCAATCAAGCCCTGGCGGATTGTCTGCACGCGAATTGCTTCAGCACGATTTTCTTCAGTGTCCAGTGACGCCGGCATAGGTGGACAATCGGGATCATGCGCTGCCGCATAGTTGGTCCACCTGGCGAAGTTTTTTTCAGCCGCATCGATGAACTGTTTGGCATTCAAATAAAAAATATTCCCGTATGAATTCTTGGAGATCGTGCCTTCATGAATGATGCGCGTAGTTTGTGTCGCTAACCCGGATTTCCATAAATCGGCGTTGATACCGAACGTGCCGAGCATGGAGCCACCGGCTACCGGCGTGTGCTTGTCGGCATGCTTGGTGTCATTGAAATTGCCGCCATGTTGACCAACACCTATCAAAGTCGGCATCCGTGCCTGGAAGCCGGCAGACTTACGATTTCCGCGATAGGCAACTTTGACCTCATGCACGCCGTCGCGTTGCCGAAAGCGTGTAGTGCGATGCGCGGTGTTGGCGCTGACCGTCGCGCTTATATTCAATCCGTAATCCTGGGAGTCGTCACGTAGGCCCACCAAGCCGCCAGCGCGCACGCCTAAATTTTTTTCAGTAGTGCGGCTGTCGTCCGGCAGAATCCTCGATAGTGAAATATCGGGGGCGACCTCGAAAATTTTGCGCAGCTTGCTCATCGTTGGGAACGGATCGTTTGGCAACAACTTGCCTTCCTCGGTGTCAGTGATGATGCGCGCTATCTCGGCCAATTTTTTTGCTACTTTTGCCTCACCGTTCACGCCTGGCTTGATGCCATCGAGCCCGGTCATTGCTGGCCCGCCACGGGGTAGTGAAAGCGATATGCCCTTGGCGCGGATCAAGTTGGCACCACCTTCCACGGCGGCAGTTGCGTAAGCGCCGACTTCGTGATCGCCTGCGGCGACTTTCGGTCCCACGATGACGCCGACACTTGCGTTGCCTTCGTCTTCATGCGAACCAGTGAATCGGATGTAGCCACCCGAACTCGGTATGCCGACTTCGAAGTTGGCCACACTACGATGGCCGTAGCTGCCGGTGACAAGAAGGCGCGCCATGTTGAAGGTTTTTACCGCAGAGAGGAATTCAGTAATATTGGGAAGATTGAAACCGTGCGTGGTGCCGCCGGAAAACGTACGCACATTGCCAAGTCGCATCTGTTCGATCTCATCGACCATCACATTTTTAAAGTCTTGTACCGGGTCGCCCGTCAGCACAACGGACGAAGTCAAGCCTTCTTGCAAATGCCTGATCGACTCATTAAATTTTTCCTGTAGTTGCTCGTGGCTCATGGCCGCAGGCTCACGTGCGACAGTCGCTTCGCGTCCCGGCGCATTCAGTTGCTCGGCTTCGGCCTCAATATCTTTGACCCATTCGACCAGCAGCTCTGGCGTTAATGCTTTCAACGGTACCGCTTTCTTGAAGGCTTCGATCAACGCATTGGGCTCAGGATCGTTGAGCGCTGGATTGTTGCCGAACAGTTGCTTCAAACTTTCTGGCTCAATCAGTTTGTCGATCTCGAATACAGTTGGCGCAAGATCATTGGACAAATACTGCGGCGGCTGCGCCTGCCATTGCCGAATCAGCGCAAGACGCGCGATGTTATTCAGCACCGGTCGTTGCGGCTCGGCCTCCAGCACATAGCCGGATGCGCCGGGCCCTGGTTGTGAATTTTCGACAAGTCGCGGATCGCGCAACAGCATTTCTTCCACCACATACAAGGTCGACCGCATTACTTCGCGGTGCAGCAGTATTGAATCCGGATTATGCTGCGCCGAAAGTACACCTGAAGGCGGCACAAATGACCTGTTCTTGGCGGCCGCGATTTCGCCACCGCGTTTGACAAATGATTCTAAGGGCGCCCGTTCATTACGCATCTCGCGACGCGCCAGATTGACTTCAATTTTTTGAAGCCGGTTGTTGACGTAATGTATGAAAGATCCCGGTGCATTGCTGTAGTGGCCGTCCGACACGCACTTGTAGGCCAGGCAATCCTCCATTGCTGCCGTCTGACGTGTGCGCAGCGCTTCCAGCTTCAAGCGCTTTTCAGTGACTTCTTTCGCCAGTTTGTCGGTAAATTTTTTGTCGAACAAATCGCCGTAGCTTCGGATAGTATCGATCTGCCGTTGATTCACCGCATTGTTGCTGAGAAGGCGATTAGTGCGGTCGATGCGCTTTTGCCAAAACGATTTTGGCGCGTCTTCTCCCGGTTCTTTTTCTCCTTCGCACATCGCCTGCTGAATGCCTGGTATTCCGTGGATCAGCAAGGTGTTGGGTGGTGGAACCTCTTTTTCGCATTGCCGGCAACAATATCGGAGCAGGGTGGTAGGGTCGGCTTGCAACGGTCGTGGCCTTGGATCGGCATCGATGTCATGCTGTTGAAGCAGGTTGTCTGCCGCTTTGAAAAAATGCTTAAGATGCAAATGCTGACGGCGCCGCCGATTTTTTTCGGCGTCGCTGGTAACGGGTATTTGTGGCGTCTCCGTAAGTTGGTAAAGGAGTTCCATACCACCTTCGGTGATTGCCAGTTTGTAGGCCAGTCGCCACGCAAGATCGCGCGCAATACGTTCGTTTGCATCGACCTGCCGCGACGCGTAATCCATCGGCGGGTTGGTGACGCTTGCAAACAAATCTTGTTCGCGCAGGTAAGCGAGCGCTCGGGCAACGTTGGCTTCGGAAACAGGCTTAAAGTTGCCAACGATTTTCGCCACATCATCGCATGCACGTTGCAAGCCAAGTAAGAGTGGTATCCGCGGTGATTGTTCATCAGGCCGCGCAGGGGGCAATTTTTGATCGAATTGATGAAGCTCGTGCAACAGCGCTGCATTGATTTCCGTGTTGTCGGAAAACGCGACTTTGCACTTTCGCAGCAATTCCGTAGGAAAGGATGCGCTGCCCATGGCATCGATTGGTGCCATTAGAGGGGGTGCGATGATTACCTCAACCGGTTCAAAGCAGGTGTGATCATAGGGGGGTGCCACGTGCTCGACGGCGTTCTCGTTCGTGGCATTGTCTTCAGGGGCTGGCCAAAAACGCTTCATGGCATGAAAAGTAGTTTTGGTAACACGACCAAATGGTGTGATAACGGAGTATTTCGTAGGTCCGAAGCCCTGCATTTTTGCGTAAGTGCCTGTCGGCAGAGGGGCGCTTGCGGGAGATGATTTTGGCAGCGCTCTGATGGCCTGCATCATATCTCTCCCGACAGCGAGGTCAATTACACCGTTTTTAATATTCGACCAGCTTGGGATTGAAAAACCTGCCATCGTATCCACCCTCAGCGTAGTGGCAGTGCATCCGATGCCGTCTCAGGACCAGCGGTTGCAGTGCACTGTTGTTGTGCGCTTCTTGTCTCCAGCTGAAGTGAGTGTTCAGGAGGGCGGGGTGGTTCCAAATGCTAATTGAGCGCACCGAAAAATACCGCTGCTCTTACGCTACTAAGTTTCTCTGGTTTAAGCTTCCCAAAAAAAGTGCGCATTTTTAGCGCTAATCGATCAATGCCATTTCCGTTTAATGCTATGAAAACGCGAAGTTAATGGTGACATATTTTTGTTTTATGTCGACTGTAAGCGATGTGCTGGGTACGCTTTAAAAAATTATTTGTTCAGTATTAAAAATTTAGAAGTGAATACCGATGGCACGCCATGCGTGCCGAACGGGAATTAGGCGCAATCAGTTTGCACGTGCTGCAGTAGAGTAATTCGGGGGGGTACTGGTTCAAGTCGCCTACGAGTCTGCGCGGCAGAAGTATCGACGCCGTTTATGCGGCATCTTTGGGGTCCAATTCACCATTAACAGGGACGGTCGAGAAAATTACGGTGTGGCGTGTTTTAATAAGCGAAAAAATTTCACGCATATTCCAATTCCATCCGCCGCGCAGCCCACCTTTTCAGCGCCAGACGAATGTATTTCAAGGCGGTTATAGCGTAATACTCCGGGAGAGCCCTGAAAGAGCGATGATTTGCTCGAGATTACGCCTACCCTTTCCACCGGCATTGCGGAATCGATACCGATGCTATTGCCTTTTGTATGAGCAACAAAACGCGCAAAGTCCTTGGATTTCGTAGCCCATTCGAAGTCTATGCAGAAATCATGCATAACATCGAGCTGGCTAAATCAGCGTCGATACATTAACCGTGTTGAACGTGGTGCTTGACTCCGCCCATTAGCCGTATTGCACTCGGTTCTTTGCTCTTCAGATGCTTTTGTTAGGCGTTGCGGCATTAAACAGGTGCCGCAAGCGAGCTAAAGCAAGTGTGGAACCACTACGGCATAAAGATTGCACAAAGTCCGTTGCCGGGCTTAACCGATTGAGTTCGTGGTTACTACTGAAAAATTCCGTCCTCTACCAATAACTTGTTCAGGCCCACGGCGAAGCGATGCAGCTTCTGCACACTGATCCTGTGCTTTCGACAACGCTTTATTTGCTTTTAACGCGGCTGTGTCGGCGATGTCGCGCGTACTCATGTTTTTCCTCGCTACATGCGCCTTCGCTTTTGAATACTGGTCTAAAACACTGAATGTGTTGCGCGTGAAAGATCCTTTAGACGCGAGTCTCTCGGGTGTAGCGATAACCGCGGCTGCTACCCAGTTGACAGCACCGGCGGCGGCACCAAGGGCTGCGCCAACTGGCACGGTAATCGGCGAGGCGTAGCCGCCAAAAACGTACGACCCATCAATCGCACCTATACTGGCGCCTTGTAACGCACCTATCACCGGTGCTGCTACTGCCACAAATCCCAACTCGGCAATACCGGCCACGCTGGCTCCGGCAAGTGCACAAGTACGACCCGCTACGCCGCCACCCAACACGACCGCACTGCGTGCCTTGCTGAGTACATTTTGCGCTGGGGCACTGCGATCCAGGTCTTTCTCGCATAGCGCAGCGAGTTTCTCCCGGTTCACATAAGCACGATTCCGAATGCGCTCGAGCTTCTCAACATCGATACTGCTATCGCCTTCGCGACCAAGTTTTTTCAAGTCTGAATCAATATTGCGGGCGATTTCTTTGACGGCGCGGCGGTCGTCGTGGGCACAACTAACGGGTGAATCCGCTGCAGCTGCGGAATGAAAATTTGATATTGATCTGTTTTGATTGACTTGCATGTGGTACTCCGATAAGTTAATAGTCGTTAATTCATCCGGCGAGGATTTCACCGCTCAACGTCGTTCTAGCAACAATGAATAAAGAGTCATCAGTATCGGCTTATGAAAAGTTTTTGCTTTGCGCAAAATCATGCTGAGGATTGGTATTTTGACCACTTTTTCCCGCGATAATTGAAAGTATTAGGGACGTTTGGAAATGCCACATTTGCAATAAAAAGAAAACTCAAAGTATTCTGTCGCGCAGATGCCTAGCGTAACTTAGGCTCGCAGTGCAGATGGAGTGGCTAAACAAGTCTTGTTTCTGCCGTGAGCCGCGAATTGTGCATCGCACCGATGCCGACGCGATCAGACGCTTGGTCAAACATAATTGGGCAGCGTCGTCGTGTTATTCAAATGCTCGCTTCCCAGTAGCATAAGGAGGTTAAATCGTCGTAACACATCGCTTTGCTGGTGATTTCGGGTGACGAAATAATAGGGGGCCCATGAAGCGTCGTTTTTCCAGAGGTTGTCGACAGCCTTCTCGCATGCATCCGCCTTGTCGCCAAAGCCTGCAGCACGAAATTCAATTTCGCTTTGATAATATCGATTCAAAAGTTCGGTTGCTTGAGGCGTCAATTCAAAAAAATCAGCGAATGAGTCGCTGGAATGAACCTCTTTTTTGGTTCGCTCGATATAGGCGCGTATTAACTGCTCATGTTTATCGACCAGTAAGTGCCTTAACCAAATCACTTTGATGCAGGCTTTTTTGTAATTGGGGTCGTTGGCTTCCGTCGGCATTTCTGGGCACTCGGGATCATGCGAGGCAAGATAATTGGCAAATTTGGTCATGTTATTCTGGATGTAAGCAAGAAAATCCAAGGCCCTTGGCCAAGCAGTCTGCTTGTAGGAATATCGCAAGATTTCCCCCTCGTAAATAGTCCGGTTTATTTGTGTGCTGTCGCCGGACCTTCCGAGTTCCCAGGCTGCGCTATTGCCACTCGCCTGCCCTCCTTGCAGACCTCCGGCGGGGTTGCCAGATGAAAAGAAATTGCCATTTTTTTGACCAACCCCCAAGGACGCAGTAGCGGCGATGCGTGCGCCAGCTGTATTGCGTTTGGAAGTGTTGGTTGAATGAAATTGCAAGGCACCTTTTGGTTGCCGATAGACGGCCTTGTTACGTGCATGGGTGGCATTTGCCGAGACATCCACATTAGCGCCATAATCTTGGCTCGCATCTGTCGCGCCAGCGAACACGCTAACACGCGGACCGATCGACTTGCCTGTAGTGCGGTTATCTGACCGTCCGATCATCGAGACGGAAACGTCTGGTACCTCATTGCAAATTCTTTTTAGAATTGGCATTGCCGAACCCTTACCGGTCTCATTCTCTGGCGCAGCGGCAGAATCGGTCAAGATTGTCCAGATTTTCTCCAATTCAATTGCAACGGCTGCATCGCCCTCGATGCCATGTTCGCGTTGTTGCCCGGTCTTTTCAGGACCAACACGGGGAATACAGAAGCAAAACCCTTCGCCGCTTTGCGAACTGCGGGCGGCTTCGAGACTACCTTGAAACTGAAGTCCTGCTCGCGCGCCTAAGGCCGTCAAATGGGGCCCAGCCCTTGCACCGAGGCTGGCGTTGCCCTCCCATCTGCCTGAGCTGGTAATGCGAATATAGCCGCCCCAGCTGGCAATACCATATTCAAGGTTGACCATCGTGCGACGACTAGCCCCAGCACCAACCATGAGGTGTGCCATACCAAATGTCTTCGCCGCCGTGCCGACTTCAAAGAGCGATTGGAGATTGGCTCCGAGAACGGAACCGTCAGAAATGGTGCGCTGATTTCCCAGCCGCATGTTGAGAATTTCTTCTTTGGTTTGGTCGATGAAATCCTGGACTGGATTGTCGGTTGGCGTTCGCGACGTTTTCAAGCCGTGCTGCAAAAAATAGATTTGTTGCCTTAAATCCTCGATTAGCTTCTCGTGGGGGCTTTGTGGCTTCGGGCCGTATTCATCCGAGCTGCTGCGCGGTATCTCAGGTGGTTGTCGCTCAAACGACATTGCCCATTGAAGCAGCGTCTCGGGCATCAATGCCGTGCTCGGAATGGCTTCTTTAAAGTCAGCAATGAAGGCGTCTCGCTCCGGCCCGTCTTTTTCCAACACCGGATGATTACCGTACAGGCTGAGCAAATTGGCCGGCGTCGTCAGCATCTCGATGTCAAACTTGGTCGGTGCGATACCGCTCGACATATGGCGCATTAATTGATCTTTCCAGCGACGCGTCAGGGCGAGGCGTGCCATATTTACCAGCATGTGTTGTTGCCGGATATCCGTATCGTGGCGAATCTCGCCAATATCGTACGTGAGGAGTTGTTCGAAAATTCCCACTGCGCTTTTCATCTTCTCCCGATGCAACAGAATCGATTGCGGGTTGTGTTGCTCATCGCCTTCTTTCTTGGGGGGCGGGAAGGGGGTCTTCTTGCTGGCCTTTATTACTTGCGGTAGGCGTTTAAGCTTTGCCACAACGGTAGTGGCGTCGCGTTTTTCGCTGCGCTCCTTATACTTTTCAACTTTGTGGCAGCGATTTTCAACGTCGTGCAGCATCGACCCTTCTGCGTTGCTGACGTGTCCGTCCATTACCCATTTGGTGGCAAAACGATCCTCCATTGCTGCCATGTGACGGGCGCGCAGCGCATCCAGTTTCCTGCGCTTTGCGGTGACTTCCTTGTCAAGTTTGTCGGTGAAGTCCTCGTCGAACAAATCGCCGTAGCTGCGGATGGTAGTGATCTGCCGTTGGTTCACCTTGTTATTGTTGATAAGACGATCGGTGCGATCAATGCGTTTTTGCCAGAACGATTTCGGCAGTGTGCCGTCCGGTTTTTTTTCTTCTTCGCACATTGCGTGTTGAATCCCCGGCAGTCCGTGAATCAACAGGGTATTCGGGGGTGGCACCTCTTTTTCGCATTGCCGACAGCAGTATCGCAACAGGGTAGTCGGATCCGCGCGCAGTGGCCGCGGCTTTGGATTGGTGTCGACGCCGGCATGCTCTTTCAGCAAGGTGTCCGCCACTGTGAAAAAATGTTTGAGACGCAGATGCTGGCGACGCTGGCGATTTTTTTCGGCTTCGTCAAGTGGCGTCTTGTTGGGATTTTTTTCGGCATCGTCAAGTGCCGTCTTGTTCGGCTTACGCGTTAACCGGTAAAGCAGGTCCATGCCACGTTCGGTAATGGCGAGTTTGTACACCAGTCGCCATGCAAGATCCTGAGCGCGGCGCTCGGCCTCGTCGGGCGGCGGAGTTGGCGGTGCCATCGAGGGATTCAAAACGCTCTCGTACAGATCCTGTTCGCGCAGAAAGGCCAACGCCCTGGTGACAGTAGCTTCTTCGATATGCTGCACGTTATGCACCTTGGCCGCATCCGTGCATGCGCGTTGCAAGCCGAGCAGCAGGGGAATCCGTGCGGTTTCCATGCGGGTCGTGGTGGTCTGAAGGAGCGCTCCGCATGCATCAAGTTCGGTCATCAGCGCACGGCCAGGCTTGTTTTCACCGCTCAACGCTATCGACGATTTCACAAGTACTTCACACAGAAATTTTTCGCTGCGACACTCATTTAGCGGAAGCGTCAAGCGTGAATCGACAATCACTGGTGGTGGGGAAAAGTAAGCCTCGACATACTCAGGACCATCGTCTCGTTCTTTGGACAGGTCGTCGACGCCCGGTTTCGGACAATGGCGTCCACGTCCTGGCTGATATGTTTTACTGGTGCCGAACAGCGGCAGGGTGTAGGTGTAGGTTCTGCGGGCGATGCCGTGCTTGACCGCTTTCTTGCGCCAGCCTTCATCTTGGGTCGAAGCGGGATCGGGAACGTGACCTGGCTGTGGCGAGCCAATTACGGGTCCTTCCGCTTCTTGCTGCGTTCCGTTGCCGGCAGCGGAATTGTCCACTTGAGCAATGCCCCCCCCGCTTGTTGACGGTGTTCCACGTGTCGGAGAAAGAAGTCCCATTGTGCATGCCCTGAACGAAACAGAAGTGGAACTACCAGGTCGGGAATCCCGACAAATGCATTACTTCAATGCGTCTTGTTTTGCGCCCAACGGTAGTGAGTATCGAGCGATTTGAAGCGGTTCCAATTTCGAGCACAAATTTTTCATTATTTCCGCTATTGTTGTTGTCCGTAATTTTCGATGATGCCTATGCGAATAATTGCTCACTGGTCGCCGATAAAAAAGATGCGCTGCATCGCAACTGGCTTGCTTGTTGTGATGGCGTGCGTGTTTATTGTTGCTCGCAAATTCGAAGCCGATTACGTAGCCATCGGATTCGTACGCGCGTTCGCTGAGGCAGCGCTGGTCGGTGCGCTGGCCGACTGGTTTGCGGTGACGGCGCTGTTCAGGCATCCGCTGGGTTTGCCGATTCCCCACACGGCAATCATTCAAAAAAACAAGGATCGAATAGGCGCGAGCGTCGCTACATTTCTTGAACAAAATTTCATGACGCACACGGTAATTAGCACTGAACTTCGTCGGCTGGATTTTGTCGGTGCTGTGTCGCATTGGTTGGCAGATGGAAAAAATAGTGCAGCGGTAGCGCGGCAAATTGTTGCTGGCATTCCAGCGGCGCTGCGGCTGGTGGATGATGATCTGGTGGGCGGTTTCATCCGCGCTCGCATCGATAGTGGCTTGCGTCAGATTCGCGTGGCATCGGTGCTGGCAGATGTGCTGTCGATACTGCTGGCTGATCGTCAGCATCAGGAATTATTCGATCAGTTGCTGACGCTGGTTGCTTCTGCGCTGCAAAAAAATCATGGATTCATCCGCCAGAAAATTCACGAGCACAGCCCACGCTGGATGCCGCGCACAGTCGACGATCAGTTTTTCATTCGCCTGCTTGAAGGGCTGGAAAGCGTCATCGATGACATGCGCGAACCGGACAGCGAATGGCGCGCGCGATTTCAGGACGCGGTGGAAGAGTTGGTGGAAAAACTGCGTACGTCGCCTGAGTATCAAGCGCGCATTTCTACGCTGATTGAGGCCGCGTTAGCGCATCCCGATTTTCATGCATTGATCGATCGGCTATGGCAGGATTTACGCCGACGTTTGCTTGAAGATATCGCAGCACCGCAATCGCGTGTAGCAGCGCAAATGACGCGTGCCATTACCGCATTTGGTGCGGCTCTCGAGGGCGATGTGCAGGTCCGTGAACGACTCAATGAATGGTTGCGTGAATGGGCGACCAACGCGGTGGTGCAGCAGCGCGGCGCGATTGTCGCGCTGGTCGAGCGCGTGATTCGGCAGTGGGATGCCGAGACTGTGTCACAAAAATTTGAACACTATATTGGTAGTGATCTGCAGTACATCCGCATCAACGGCACCGTGGTTGGTGGACTGGTTGGCTTGGTGCTACATATTGTGACGATGATTATTTAGGAAGATGCTTCGGTCTGCGGTGCAAGTGACGCCGAATTACGCGTTAGTTTTGAGATACATGATACTTCTCACTAATTTACAGCTGATTTTTTGAGGCATCGCAAGATGTTTGTTTGCAAAATTAAAGAAACTCATAGAGTCGTGAATCGAGTTTAGTCAGCTGCTCGGCCAATTCAAAAAATTTTTAGGATATCCAATGGTTACCGCACCAAGCCGTAATGACAGTTCGTCGATTCATTTAGAACGCATGCCGAGTCCACGACGGCTTGAGGCCGGGTCGGTCGGGAACTCATCGCGCACAGAAATAGTTGCATCCTCATCAACTGTGTTCTCACAAACATCATCTCCTTTGCATAGGGCTAATGCAGGTCGCGCTGCCCTACAAAACCTGCAACGTAGCGCGCCGCCGACAAGATCGTTTATTGACCTCAGCGTTGCCCGGGTTGAGTTTGAAACAGCCAGAGCAGGAGAAAGCAGGCGGGTTGGTTGGCGACCTTTTTCAGCTGTCCGAGAATATCGACCCCTACATGCGCTCCGCCAGGGAATTCGTGATAATGAAGGCTATCTTATATGTGCGTGGTTTGTAGCTGTTTTTATCGTAATCGCTACGATGGTAATTTGGACACGGATTAAATGTGAGAGGAACCATACATGCGACCAAGGGTCTCCGGACCCATTCCCCCCCTTTTAGAGAGCCCGCGAGGATAGTAGTTTTTACCGCGTAATCAAATCCGGCGCAGCAATTGCCCGCAAAAAAGTCTCAGTGCCTCCATCGCGCTCCCTGCGGGCAATCCACCACACATTCCCTTTTCGAATCGTCCAATTTTGCTCGACACCGGCAATTAACAACGCCGCCACTTGCCCCAACGCAGGCTGATGCCCGACCAGCACCACTGGCTCGCGGCCGTTGGGCCAATTAGCGGCGTTAAGCAAGTCGCTGGCGGTCGCGTCCTGCGCCAACCCTGGATGAATTTTGAATTTGCGATTCAACGCTTGGGCAGTAAGCAGCGTGCGACTGGCCGGGCTGACGAGAATTTTGCAGCCGTTCGGCAAATGGCGGTCAAGCCACTCTGCCATACGATTGGCTTGCTTGATGCCTTTGGGCGTCAATAATCTCCCGTCGTCTGGTTCGCCGATTTCTGCCTCTGCATGCCGCCACAAAATCAGGTCCATGACGCTTCCTTTAACCGTCGAACGGGTGGGCACCCAGCGTCGTCATCAAATAGTGCTGTGCACTAAACGGTTTTTGCCGGCCATGTGGCTTGCGACGGTGGTACTGGCCGTTGCTGTCGAGTTCCCAGGAATTGGTGTTGTCCTTCAAATACGGATCGAGCCCCTCGGTGATCACGCGTTTTTTCAGTGCCTTGTTCAGTACCGGAAACGCTACTTCAATCCGGCGAAATAAATTGCGGTTCATCCAGTCGGCGCTGGAGAGCATCACATCGTGCGCAAGATCGTTACGAAAATAATAGATGCGGCTATGTTCCAGGAAGCGGCCGATGATTGAGCGCACCCGGATGTTTTCCGAGAGCCCCGGCACGCCCGGTCGCAGCGCGCAGGCACCACGTACGATCAGGTCAATTTTGACGCCGTCTGCTGAGGCGGCATAGAGCGCACGGATAACCGATTCATCCAGCAGTGCGTTCATCTTGGCGATGATCTTGCCTGGTCGCCCGGCACGCGCAATCGCAGCCTCGTTGCGAATCGCCTTGATGAATTCTTTTTGTAAGGTGAACGGTGCTTGCCAGAGATAGCTGAGTTTTTTTGACTTGGTCAGGCTGGTCAAATGAATAAAAATTTCATTCACCTCGGTAGCTAGCACTGCGTTTGCCGTCAGCAAGCCGAAGTCCGTATAAATTTTGGTGGTGGTGGGATGATAGTTGCCAGTGCCAAGATGCGCGTAATAGTGGAGATTACCGTTTTCGCGGCGGATGACGAGGGCGAGTTTGGCGTGGATTTTCAGACCTACGACACCGTAGACCACCTGCGCGCCCGCCCGTTCAAGCCGGTCGGCCCAGTTGATATTGGCCTCCTCGTCAAAACGTGCCATCAACTCGACAATCACAGTCACTTCTTTGCCGCGCTGCGCGGCGATGATCAGCGACTCCATCAAGTCCGAATTCATGCCGGTGCGATAGATGGTTTGCTTGATGGCGACGACCTCCGGGTCCAGCGCCGCGCCGCGAATGAATTCGACGACCGGTTGAAATGACTGGAACGGATGGTGCAACAGTACGTCTTGTTTTTTTAGATAGTCGAAAAAATTGCCACTGGCGAGAATGGCGGGAAAGCGCGGCGCGTAGGGGGTAAATTCAAGCGTCGGTCGATCGACTAGATGAATTAGTTCAGACAGCCGCACCATATTTACCGGGCCATCGACTTGATACAGGCGGTTCGCGCTGATGGAAAACTGCTCCAGCAGCAGCTGCGACAAATGTTCCGGGCAGTTTTTTGCAACCTCAAGGCGCACTGCAACACCAAACTGACGGGTTTGCAGTTCTCCCTGCAAGGCCTGACGCAGGTTTTTCACTTCTTCCTCGTCAACCCATAAATCACTGTTGCGCGTCACGCGAAACTGCGAATAACCGAGAATATCGCGGCCAGTGAACAAGTCCGAAATATGGGCATGAATTATCGACGAGAGCAGGCAAAATGCAGTGGCTCCATCTGGCGATAAGTCCGCGGGGAGGCCAATAATGCGTGGCAAGACCCGTGGCGCACGCAGGATCGCGATCGCGGTGCCACGTCCGAATGCATCCTTGCCGGAAAGTTCGATAATAAAATTCAGGCTCTTGTTGACGACTTGCGGAAAGGGATGCGCCGGATCAAGTCCAATTGGCGTTAATAGTGGCCGCACTTCACGGTCGAAATACGCCTTGACCCACGCCCGCTGCGCCGGGTTGCGATCCTGGTCGCGCAACAAGTGCACGCCATGTTGCGATAGCAACGGTAAAACATCATTGTTCAGGATGCTGTATTGGCGCTCGACGATATGGTGGCACTCGACACTCGTTCTGGCCAGCATCGCAGTAAGTGCCGCAGGTTCCTTTACGTTACCGTCGAGACGACTCTTGGCAAGCAAACTGGCAATACGCACCTCGAAAAATTCGTCGAGATTGCTGCTGGCGATACATAAGTAGCGTAGCCGCTCCAATACCGGTATGCGCGCATCTTCTGCCTGCGCAAGTACCCGCCGGTTAAAAGCCAATTGCGATAACTCGCGGTTGAGAAAAATGTCGGACTCAGATGGCGATACCGTCATGTCACTGCCGCTTGGAGAAGCTGATTGCGCACTCATTTTCTAGTTGTTAAATGCATTGTAAGAGTGTTAACGGAAGTAGGTTACCGACCGAAAATGACAACTTGATGACAGGAAAACAGTTAATTGCAAGTAAATGACAACATTTTCAGCCTTGTCATAAACCGGTCATAAATGTCCGTTAGAGTCTGTGCAAATCACACTTTTCACTCCAAGGAGTCATCCATGCAACTGAAAAAAATTCTGAAAACGACCATTGCCTTCGCAATTTCCGCCTCCGTATTGACGGTCGCCAGCGCTGCCGACATGACCGGTGCCGGATCAACCTTCATGTACCCGATTGCTTCGAAGTGGGCAGAAGCCTACAAGAAAATCAGCGGCAACGGACTGAATTATCAATCAATCGGCTCCGGCGGTGGTATCAAACAAATCAAGGCCAAGACCGTCGATTTTGGCGCATCGGACATGCCGCTGAAAGCGGAAGAGTTGCAGGCTGAAGGTCTCGAACAGTTCCCCGCAATCATGGGTGGTGTGGTCCCAGTAGTCAACCTTGATGGTGTCGCGCCTGGCAAGCTTAAATTGACAGGCGACGTTATCGCCGCAATTTATTTGGGCAAAATCACCAAGTGGGTCGCACCAGAAATCGCGCTGCTTAACCCCGGCCTGAAACTCCCAGCTGAAGATATCACCGTGGTACACCGCGCCGACGGATCGGGTACCTCGTTTTTGTTCACCGACTTTTTGTCGAAGAATAATGCGGAATTCAAAACCGTTGTTGGTGCTGGTACTGCGGTGAAGTGGCCTGTCGGCGTGGGTGGCAAGGGTAACGAAGGCGTTGCGGCTAACGTTCAGCGGATCAAGAATTCGATTGGCTATGTCGAATTTGCGTACGCCAAGAAGAATAAAATGCAATACACCCAGTTGAAAAACAAGGACGGCCAGTTTGTCGAGCCGAGCGAAGAGTCGTTCAAGGCTGCTGCATCGAATGCTGATTGGGCCAAAACCCCCGGCTTCGGTGTCGTTCTGACGAACCAGCCAGGAAAAGCGAGCTGGCCAATTACCGGCGCGACGTTTGTTCTGTTGCACAAGTCGCAAGCTGATGGCGCTAAAGGCAAAGAAGTGTTGAAGTTCTTTGACTGGTCATACAAGAACGGTGGTGCGATGGCTGCTGAACTGGACTACGTTGCAATGCCAGCAACGGTGGTCAAACTGATCGAAGACAGCTGGAAAGCACAAGTCAAGGATGCTTCGGGCAAGTCAATCTGGTAATCTCTGCCCAGATTTCTGATCATCTCGGTACGCCCGGTTTGCTGATTGATATAGCAACCGGGCTTCAGTCCATGTTAACGCGGTTCCAATGAGCGCCAATCTTTCTATTTCATCAGCATCATCCAGTACCTCGGACGAGCAGCACGCAGAGGTGCTCCGGGCCGACGTCGAAATGGCATTAACCATGCGCCGTCAGCGCTGGCAGGATTTCTTGTTTCATAAAATTACGTTCAGCTTTGCGCTCAGCGTATTGCTAGTACTGGTCGGCATTATCGTCTCACTGGTGATCGGCGCCTGGCCGGCTTTTCACGAGTTTGGCCCCGCTTTCATCACCACGGCCGAATGGGATCCGGTCAATGACAAGTACGGTGCATTGATTGCGATTGCGGGCACGCTTTCAACGTCGTTTATTGCATTGCTGATAGCGTTTCCGCTCAGCTTCGGCATTGCGCTCTTTCTCACCGAAATCTGTCCGTCGTGGCTGCGCCGCCCGCTCGGTTCTGCAGTCGAACTGCTTGCCGGTGTACCGAGCATCATCTACGGAATGTGGGGGTTGTTTGTTTTCGCGCCGCTGTTTGCCGACTACATCGAACCGGCGCTCGCTGCAACATTAGGCCGCATGCCGGTGATCGGCGTCATGTTTCGCGGTCCAATGATGGGCATTGGCATTCTTTGCGCCGGCCTCATTCTCGCCATCATGATTGTTCCATTTATTGCCTCCGTGATGCGCGATGTGTTCGAAGTCGTGCCTGCGGTGTTGAAGGAGTCAGCGTACGCCTTGGGCTGCACAAAATGGGAAGTCGTACGCAAGGTCGTCTTGCCTTACACAAAAAATGGTGTTGTTGGTGGGGTGATGCTCGGCCTCGGCCGTGCGCTTGGTGAGACACTCGCAGTAACTTTTGTGATTGGGAATTCGCAGCATCTTTCGTGGTCGCTATTCGCGGCTGGCAACAGCATTGCCTCTACGCTGGCCAATGAATTTGCCGAAGCCGAGTCGCCGTTGCACGTGTCGTCCCTGTTCGCACTCGGACTAATTCTGTTCATGATTACCTTCACCGTGCTGGCTGCTGCTAAGTTCATGTTGCACGGCCTGGAAAGAAGAGAGGGGTCAAAATAATGGCGGGTAGCGCAATCAATCCCGTTTACCGGAAGCGCTTGTGGGTGCATCGGATTGGCATCACTTTGTCGTTTCTGGCAATGATGGTCGGGCTATTTTTTCTTGCATGGATATTGGCGACGCTTCTCATCAAGGGCTTTGGGGCACTCAGCCTGTCGATGTTCACCGAGACCACCCCCGCACCGGGTAGTGAAGGCGGCGGCTTGCTCAATCCGATCGTCGGCAGCCTGATGCTGGTCGGTATCGCGACCCTTATTAGCACGCCGGTCGGAATTCTGGCAGGCATGTATCTGGCGG
The DNA here is from genome assembly GCA_043741695.1 of Burkholderiales bacterium. Lineage (GTDB taxonomy): Bacteria > Pseudomonadota > Gammaproteobacteria > Burkholderiales > Burkholderiaceae_D > Actimicrobium. The sequence continues at coordinate 19,005 of JAYTZV010000408.1, read as the reverse complement.
AATACGGCGAACGCAGCTGGTTTGCGCAGGTGACGCGGTTCGTCACCGATATCATGCTGTCGGCACCATCAATCGTAATTGGCTTGTTTATTTACGCGCTGTACGTTGCGAATGCCAAGCATTTTTCAGGTTGGGCGGGCTCGATGGCGATTTCGCTTATCGCTATTCCGGTAGTGGTACGCACCACCGACAACATGCTCCGGCTGGTTCCCAATAGTTTGCTGGAAGCCGCATTCGCGCTCGGCGCGCCGCGGTGGAAGGTTGCTACGATGGTGCGGCTGCGTGCGGTGAAGGCGGGAGTGATGACTGGCGCGCTGTTGGCTCTGGCGCGGATTTCCGGCGAGACTGCACCGTTACTTTTTACCGCGCTGAATAACCAGTTTTTCAGCGCCAACATGAACGCACCCATGGCCAATCTGCCGGTGGTGATTTACCAGTTCGCAATGAGTCCGTACGACAATTGGCGTGCCCTTGCTTGGGGTGGCGCGCTTCTGGTGACCTTCAGTGTGCTGGCACTGAACATCTTGTCGCGAACTGTATTCAATCAAAAGATAAATAATTGACTGTTCATGAATAACACTTCAACTGTTGTTGCAAAACCGACGATCGCGATTTCCGAGCTGAATTTTTTCTACGGCAGTTTTCAAGGCCTAAAAAACATCAATCTCAATATTCACGAAAAAAAAGTGACCGCGTTTATCGGCCCATCGGGCTGTGGAAAGTCGACCTTGCTGCGCACCTTGAATCGCATGTACGACTTGTATCCGGGGCAGCGCGCGGAAGGCACAATCATGTACAACGACCGCAATATTCTCGAACCCGGTCAAGACGTCAACATGCTGCGTGCGAAGATCGGCATGGTATTTCAGAAGCCGACGCCTTTTCCGATGTCGGTGTACGACAACATCGCTTTCGGCGTGCGCCTGTATGAAAACTTGCCGAAAGGCGAGATGGACGAGCGCGTCGAATGGGCCCTGAATAAGGCGGCGTTGTGGGGCGAGGTCAAGGACAAGCTGCACAAAAGTGGTCTGAGTTTGTCGGGTGGCCAGCAGCAGCGTTTGTGTATTGCACGCGGTGTTGCAGTCAAGCCAGATGTATTGTTGCTGGATGAGCCGACCTCGGCGCTGGACCCAATATCGACCGCAAAAATCGAAGAATTAATCAGCGAGCTCAAAGGCGATTACACGATCACCATCGTCACGCACAACATGCAGCAAGCAGCGCGCTGCTCCGATTACACGGCCTACATGTATCTGGGCGAACTCGTCGAGTTCGGCGAAACCGACCAGATTTTCATGAACCCGACACGCCGCGAAACCCAGGATTACATCACCGGCCGCTTCGGCTGATGCCATTGATGACCTTCCGGCTTCCAAGCAGAAAAATCCATCAGGAGAATTTATGAGCGGCGAACACTCTTCCAAACAATATGACACCGATCTTGAGACAATCCGCTCGCGGGTGTTGCTGATGGGCGGATTGGTCGAGAGCCAGTTGCGCGATGCCATGGTGTCGTTTCGTACCGGCGATCTTGAACTGGCAAGTGCAGTCATGAAGGGCGATGAGAACGTCAATCGCCTCGAAGTGCAACTCGACGACAGCTGCAGCCATTTGATCGTGCGTCGCCAACCCACCGCAAATGATTTACGCACGGTGATGGCGACCATCAAAGTCATTACCGACCTTGAGCGCATTGGCGATGAAGCGACCAAAATTGCACGAACCTCGGCAGGTATGCACGAACGCGGCACCGGCATCATCAATCACTTCGAGACCGTGCGCGTGATCGCCACCGGCGCTGCCGACATGCTGCACGACGCGCTCGACGCCTTTGCACGACTCGATGCGGCACATGCAACGCGCCTGATTGCACAAGACGCGTTGATCGATCACGAATTTCGTTCGATCATGCGCAGTCTGATCACCTTCATGATGGAAGATCCGCGCACGATTTCTGCAGCACTCGATACGCTATGGGTTGCCAAGGCGATCGAGCGCATTGGTGATCACGCCAAAAATATTGCGGAATATGTGATTTTTATTGTCGAGGGTAAGGACATTCGTCACACGGATTACGCATCTTCAGCCAATCTGCCGGAGTAATGCAGCATCATGGCCAGTGACAAACCGCCTATTCTGATTGTGGAAGACGAGCCCTCGATTGTCGAGCTGGTCAGTTTTACGTTGCGCGAAGCAGGCTGGGAAACAGTCGCAGTCAATACCGCAGCAGAAGCTTGGGAGGCCATTCAGCAACGCCTGCCACATCTGATTTTGCTCGACTGGATGTTGCCCGATCAAACCGGATTGCGCCTGCTGTCACGCATTCGCAGCGATCGGCAATTGAACGATATTCCCGTGATTATGTTGACCGCAAAAACCATGGAGGAAGACAAGATCGCCGGTCTCGACCATGGTGCCGATGACTACATTACCAAGCCATTTTCACCGCGTGAACTGACCGCACGCATCAAAGCACTACTGCGCCGAAAAACGCCGGAGCATGCGCAGACAATGATGAAGGCCGGTACCGTCACGCTCGACCCAGTGAGTTGCAGCGTCACCTTATCTGATCAAAAAATCGATATCGGTCACGCAGAATTCAAACTGCTCAAATTTTTTCTTGCGCATCCTGATCGGGTCTTCAGCCGCACGCAGTTGCTCGACAAAGTCTGGGGTGACCATGTCGTGATTGAAGAGCGGACGGTCGATGTACACGTGCTGCGTCTACGCAAGGCACTGAAAGAAGCCGAGCATCTGATACGTACGGTGCGCAGCGTCGGCTACATGCTTTCCGAAAAATGAGTCGTCGATGAATTCACGTATGGCTTTTTGGATCCCCTCGATATCGCGCCTGCTGGTGATTGCCCTCGGTGCCGGATTGCTGTGGTTGTTTTTGGGCGCAGTGGTAGGCCTTTCTGTCGGCGTTCTGGCACTATCTGCGCTGGTTCTGACGCAGTTATCGTATCTGCACCGACTCAATATCTGGCTCGATAATCCCGATAGCGCGCGTTTACCGGACGGGTGGGGCGCATGGACGGACGTATTCTCGCGGCTGTACCGCTTGCGTCGCGACGATGAAAAACATCAGGCTGAGCTGTCGGAATGGCTGGCACGATTTCGCCAGGCGATGAGTTTGTTGCCAGATGGTGTCGTGCTGATGGACGATCTGCTGTTTCTTGAATGGTGTAATCCGGCAGCAGAACGCCATCTCGGCCTGCAAAACGACCGCGACCAGGGCATGCGTGTCACCAATCTGATTCGTAATCCCGACTTCATGGATTACATCTCACTGGGGCGCTACGAGCAACCGATGACGCTGGCGCTCAAGGATCGCAAACTGGTCGTGCAAATTATTCCGTTTGAAAATCGTCGGCAAATTCTTGTGACGCACGATGCGACTGAGGCTGATCGCATCGAAATGATGCGGCGAGATTTTATCGCCAACGCATCGCATGAATTGCGCACTCCGCTGACCGTCATCAATGGTTTTCTGGAAATCGCACTGGCGCAACCAAACCTCGATCCGCAAAATCGGCAGTCACATTTAAAGTTAATGAGCGAGCAGGGCCACCGCATGCAAAATTTGGTGGAAGACATGCTGACGTTGACGCGGCTGGAGTCGATCGACTACCCGATGCGCCCGGAACGGGTGGCGATCCGGGCATTGCTGGAATCGATTCTGCACGAAGCCGAAGCCCTGTCGGCTGGTCAGCATGCGATCGTGATGGAGATCGACGCGCCGGATATTTACGGCAGTACCGACGAATTGCGCAGCGCCTTTGGCAACCTCGTCTCGAATGCAGTGCGCTATACGCCGTCGGGAGGGCGCATCAATATCTGCTGGATGCTAGTCAGTACCTGCCCACAGTTAATCGTGCAGGACAGCGGCATCGGCATCCGTCCCGAACACATACCGCGGCTTACAGAACGGTTCTATCGGGTCGACAAAGGGCGCTCTCGCGAGACCAAAGGCACCGGACTTGGTTTGGCGATTGTGAAGCACGTGCTGCTGCGGCATCATGCCAACCTGGTGATTAACTCCACACTTGGTGAAGGAACTACCTTCAAGATCAAATTTCCGGCGACCGCCATTTACGTGCAGCTTCCCGCTTCATTGCAGCAGGCTTGAAGGCTCCCGCGAATTCTGGCGCCTTGCGCGCAGCGTGAATCACTCCATTTCGGAGCGATTACACGCGAATTGATCCAGCTTGAATCGATTAGTCGTGATCGAGCTGCAGTGCTTCCAAGAATCGCGACACCATATTGTAGGCGGCGATGGTCGCGGTCAACTCCACCATTTCACGATCGTTGAAGGACGCCTTGAGCGCATCGAAAACCGCTTGCGGGACGCGAATTGTCGTGGTCATTGCGTCGGTGTAATCGATTACCTGCAAGTCGAGCGGCGCGAAATGGGCGGGATAGTCAGCGGTCTTCAACATCGCTAGCTGATGTTCGGTATAGCCTTCTTTCAACGCAAACGGCACATGCTGCGCAAATTCGTAATCAGCCTCGTTCAATACAGCAATCCGCATGATGGCGAGTTCGCGGTAGCGTGCTGAAACCATGCATTGCTGCCTGATCGCGGTCAGAAGCTGTCGCCAGCCATCAGCAACTGGCGGGCTTTGCAACAGCATCTTGTAGAGATTTAATAATTTGCCGCCGCGCTCAGCAGTAATTTGTGCCGCTTGCTGTGCAATGGCGGGGTCGGTCGGGTCTGCGTAAGGAAGTCTGGCCATGTTCGGTGTGCTCGATGATTGGTTAGATGAGGGGTCGAATTAGTAGCTACGTCGGGGCTCGATTGTGCCATCAATCGATGCGCTGACGCACCTTTGTCGATCTGCATTTTCCCAAGTCATCAGGAAGGCCGACGACTTGCGCGATGCAGCGACGCTCTGCTTTGCCTGGTTGCTTGCTCGTCGCAGGCAAGAGGTCTCGGTACAATCTGCTGCTTCTTTATTTTTTATGTCTTATAGAATAGTTTCTTAACCATGCCAAACCTGATGCGTACGACCTGCTGCATGATCACCATGGCCTTACTTGGCGCCTGTGCGATGGCACCTGAGCGCCGTGTCGACACCACGCCGATCGTCATTTCAAAATCGGCGAGACCGTTAAAAATCGGTCTCGCCCTGGGTGGCGGCGCGGCGCGCGGCTTCGCACACATCGGTGTCATCAAGGTTCTCGAAGCGCAAGGTATCGCGCCCGATATCGTGGTCGGTACCAGTGCCGGTAGTCTGGTCGGTGCGCTCTACGCGGCGGGCAACAATGGCTATGCACTGAACAAGCTCGCTCTGGACATGGACGAAGCTGCGATCTCGGATTGGAGTGTGCCGTTGTTTGCCAAAACCAGTGGCGTGTTCAAAGGGGAGGGCCTGCAAAATTACGTGAACAAGGTCGTCGCTTCGCAGCCGTTGGAAAAATTCAAGACTCCTTTTGGCGCAGTTGCCACCGATCTTAATAGCGGGCTGCCGATTCTTTTTCGGCGTGGTAATGCGGGCATTGCAGTGCGCGCATCGTCGTCGGTACCTGGTCTATTTCAGCCGGTGCGTATCGGCTCCCATACGTATGTGGATGGTGGCCTGGTCGCACCAGTGCCTGTTCGCTTTGCCCGCGAGATGGGCGCGGATTTTGTGATCGCTGTGAATATTTCAACCCAGCCGAATGCACAGCCTGCGAGCAGCTCGCTCGATGTCTTGCTGCAGACATTCGCCATCATGGGACAAAGTATTAATCGCTTTGAATTAAAAGAAGCCGATGTAGTGATTCATCCGGAACTGGGCACGATGAGTGGCAACGATTTTGCCGGCCGTAATGCGGCGATCCTGGCAGGCGAACAGGCAGCGACTGCGATCCTGCCGGAGCTGCGGCAAAAGTTGGCGGCGCGGCGGGCCGCGTTGAACTGACAATATCGATTGCATCCAACGACGGTCGAGGCGCATTTGCATGCGTGCTGTCGTGCGCCTAATTCGATCGAGTGCTTTTGCCTATTTGTCGATAGCGGGACGACCGCTAATTTGATCGCGCGCAACGTAAACAAGCGTGGTGTCGATAATCTATGCAGGTCCAATAAAGCTAAGGAGCATTTTTCGTGTTACCCGTTGCTAGAAGCCTGTCTACCAAAGCGTTGTCGGTATTGAGTACACCGGTGGTCAATCAACCCAATCATTATCTTGCGCTGAACCACACTCCGAGGTGCAATACAGTTGCGAAATCGGCCGTTGCACCGACTGGCGTTGCGAGTGCCGAAATCAGCAAAAAAATTGCCGAGCGCGCCACGACGACGTTGCGTAGTGCACGAAATTTTTCATCTGTTCCCACTAGTACCTCGGCGCGCGCAGCGTCTGGGTTGCTACCCCGGCAAAGCAAGCTGGTGCTGCGCCATGAAGAGCGTGAGCAACTTGATCGAGAGTACGGGGCAGATTTGGTAAGTACCCGTTTGCGGCATGATGTTTTCACCGATGTCGTCGCATTGCGAAGACAACTTGCGTATGAAACCAAAACCGGAATTACCTTGGCCGAATATCGGTTAATCGCGCCGTTCGCTCTGCGGCCGGGGCAAATCGAACATGGCAGGATACAAAATCACGGCACCGATGCCTTGCTGCACATTGACCGTTCCGACGTCAAGCAGGTCAGTGAAGGAGGTCGCATCGTCGGTGTGATTTGCAGCACAACGGCCGGTGGCGGGCAGTGCCGTTCGATGACTGCAAAAGGGCGCTTCGGCGTGCCCGACGGTTGGACAACCGAAGATGAGTTGACGGTCGAGCTAAATGGTGCGCGACGGCTGCGTACCGTGCTCACCGGGCCGAAGGGTGAATCGGGCATGATCGAGCGCAGCTTCGATGGCAGTATGCTCACGCTTGAGAGAGCTTACAAAAGTACGTTGCCGAGTCGAATCAATGGCGTTCCCGACTTCACTCGTCCGATATCGACAATCAATTTTTTGACTGCGCGCGCCATGGCTATTCTTGGCGTAACGGACGACAACCTGACGCATGTGAAGGTCAATCGCCTGCAGCACTTGCCGACTTTGGCCCATCTCGACTGGCTGCAACGAATTTTCCCGGGCCAGCCACTTTCGCACCTAATTGATCACACCACGTGGGCCAAGACCAGCCTTCGCGAAACTGCTGCCATTGTTGGTCACACACTGCAGGCGCATCCGCAGATCGATTTGCAAGGCAGCGCAAAATGGATGGCAGCGCACCCTGGCGCACCCCAGCGACGATGGCGTTACCTGCATCAAGAAAGCATTCGGCTGACGATTGAACATCTAACTGGCCAGACCCTTCCCGAAATCGATGACCCGTCCGGGAACTGGCGCGTTGCGGCGGAAGTGGCCAAGAAAGCGTACAAGCAGCAGCGATGCGCCGACCTGATATCTGCCGTGGCACAAGTCGTGGCACGTGAGATCGATACGTTGCTGAAAGCGCGACTCGATGCGATCAATCAGGAAGAAATTGCGTTGCGTCAGCGTTACGACATTGCTGCGTGGAGCGAGCCGCGACTACTTAACTTCGATGTGACCTATTGCACTAGCAAAGATAAGCAAGAGTCAGACTACGCCGAAGAAAGTCGCAAGGTTTGAGGGACGAGCGTATTAGCACGTCAAAATTTTGCGCGGGACTGGTCCTGTATAAACCTGTAAAGCAATCGGTATAGCTTGGGAAAAGTAGCCTCGGCGCCGAGTTAACAACGCCGAGTGTCGGTATGTGCACAGGCCTTAATGGGGACAACTCTTACTCCTGTCGGTCGCGGTGCATATCGATCGATATCATGCACGACCGTCGGACGCTGTCCGCGCTGGAGGAGGAGGACTATCTTTGCTGAGGATCCGAAATACGGCGTGCACCACTGAAGCGGTTTTTCCAGTAACTAAGTTCCATGCTTTCGATCCGAACCTGCCCACCCGATGAGGGCGAGTGGATAAACTTATTATCGCCAAGATAGATGCCGACGTGCGAAAAACCGCGTCGCAAGGTGTTGTAAAAGACCAGATCGCCCGGTTGCAGATTCGTGCGATCGACTGTTTCGCCGACCCGACTTATTTCTTCTGCAGTACGCGGCAGGATGGTGCCCCATGCCTGCATGAACACATACCGCACCATTCCGCTGCAGTCGAGCCCGTTTTCGGGTGTGTTGCCACCAAACTTGTAGCGAATGCCGATCAGGCCAAGCGCATTTAGCGCGAGTTCGGATGCGCGTGAACTAAAATTCTGGATCGTAGACATCGCCGAACTGGTGGGCTGTTCAGAAATATCTCCCGCGCGAGCGCTTGTGACCAGCGTCAAGCCGAGCGCCATGCTGATGACGGCGCGCTGCCAACGAGATCGCTGTGCTCGAACGGAAGAAAGTTTTTCAGTAGGCAAAATGGACTATCGCTGTAGAAAAGAGTGGGGTCAAGATAACCGAATCGATACCGACTGTCAAAACTTGCGGAGGTCAGGATTTTTTCCGCATAGAAATTTTAAAGCGCGTGCGGCGCATGGCGTATCAAGCCGGCTTCGCGTCCTACGCCGACGGGCTGTTGATTGAAGTGCTCAGCAGCGCAGCATTAAACGCCGTGTTTTGTATTTGCCGTATTTTGTATTTTCGTTCGATAGGTAGGGCTGGACTATCGTACAATCGGCGATCTTTCTTCCGGAGGCATGATGCAAGTAAAACCGATACTCACTCTCGATGATGTGAAAAAAATTGCTGCAGCGGCTGAAGCCGAAGCGCTCGCTAATAAGTGGGCGGTCGCGATCGCCATCGTCGACGACGGCGGACACCTGCTGTGGTTCCAGCGGCTAGACGGTACCGCACCGATCTCTTCCGATATCGCACCGGCAAAAGCACGTACCGCGTCGCTCGGTCGCCGCGAGTCCAAGGTGTATGAAGACATGATCAATAATGGTCGCTTCAGCTTTATTACTGCGCCAACGCTGGCGGGCATGCTTGAAGGCGGTATTCCGATTGTAGTTGATGGTCAATACGTTGGTGCCATTGGTGTATCGGGCGTGAAATCGTCTGAAGACGCGCAAATCGCACGCGCTGGTCTGTCCGCGCTCACTGCATAAATATCACGCGTTATGCGCCCGGCAGCGCCGCTGCCGGGCGCTTTCGATTTGCTCGAACGCGTAGCTGTAAGCTATAATTCGGTGGTTAAGCTTAATTAATTCCGCCGTAGCGCCTACCTCTTTTTCATCCCGAATCGACTTCGCCCATTGCTGCCAGCACTTGCTGCCGCAGCGCTGAGCACGGATATCCGGGGTCAACCTAATGCAGCGCGGCGGTAACCATCTCAGGAGTTACCTTTGCCGCCATTCTTCTCTGGCCCCACAGTGCCTGCCATTCTGGCGCTGGCAGATGGGTCACACTTTATCGGGGTATCAATCGGTGCAGAGGGTCAGACCATTGGCGAGGTCGTTTTCAACACTTCGATGACCGGCTACCAGGAAATACTCACCGATCCCAGCTATAGCCGCCAGATTGTCACGCTCACCTATCCGCATATCGGCAATACCGGCATCAACGACGAAGACGTAGAGTCGGCTCATGTACATACAGCTGGACTGATCATTCGTGACTTGCCGCTGACGACATCGAATTTTCGTTCTACCCGTTCGCTTTCCGATTATTTACAAGCTGAAAATGTCGTCGCAATTGCAGGTATCGATACCCGCAGACTGACGCGTATCCTGCGTGAAAAAGGCGCGCAGTCCGGTGCTATTCTTGCCGGACCCGATGCCACGGTTGAAAAAGCGCTGGCGCTGGCACAGACTTTTCCCGGACTCGCCGGCATGGATCTCGCCAAAGTGGTCTCGACCACCGCGCCGTATGAATGGTCGGAATCGGAATGGCAACTGGGCGTTGGCTATAGCAAACAGATCACAGCGAAATTTCACGTTGTGGCATTTGACTACGGCGTCAAATTCAATATTCTGCGCATGTTGGCGCAACGCGGTTGCCGCATTACCGTGTTGCCTGCACAGTCCTCTGCGGCCGATGCACTGGCCCTTAATCCCGACGGACTATTTTTGTCGAATGGCCCGGGTGACCCTGAGCCGTGCGATTACGCAATCGCTGCAACGCGTGAATTGATCGATCGCGGCATTCCGACGTTCGGCATTTGTCTCGGCCATCAAATCATGGCGCTGGCGTCTGGTGCGCGCACGATCAAAATGAAATTCGGCCATCACGGTGCAAATCATCCGGTGCAGGATGTCGACACCAAACAGGTGATGATTACGTCGCAAAACCACGGCTTTGCCGTTGACCCAGCTTCGCTGCCTGCCAACTGCCGCATCACGCATGTGTCGCTCTTTGACGGCTCGCTACAAGGCTTCGCACGTACCGACAAGCCGGCATTCTGTTTTCAGGGACATCCTGAAGCCTCACCCGGTCCGCATGACATTGCACCGTTGTTCGATCGCTTCATCAGTTTGATGACCAGCGCCAAAGACGCCGCAATGATGGAGAAAAAATACAATGGCTAAGCGTACCGACATCAAGAGCATTTTAATTATCGGCGCGGGTCCGATCATCATCGGTCAGGCCTGCGAGTTCGACTATTCCGGCGCGCAAGCCTGTAAGGCGTTGCGCGAAGAAGGCTACCGCGTCATCTTGGTCAACAGCAATCCAGCGACCATCATGACCGACCCGGAAATGGCGGATGTGACCTATATCGAGCCGATCACCTGGCAAGTTGTTGAACGCATCATCGCGAAAGAAAAACCGGATGCGATTTTGCCGACCATGGGTGGACAAACAGCGCTGAATTGCGCGCTTGATTTGCATCACAACGGCGTACTGGTGAAGTATGGTTGTGAACTGATTGGCGCGTCGCCCGAAGCAATCGACATGGCCGAAGACCGCTCCAAATTCAAGGAGGCCATGACGCGTATTGGTCTCGGTTCAGCGCGTTCGGGCATTGCGCATTCGCTCGATGAAGCGTGGGCCGTGCAAAAAGGGCTCGGCTTTCCAACTATTATTCGCCCGTCATTTACGATGGGTGGTAGCGGTGGCGGTATTGCGTACAACTCGGAAGAATTCGAAACCATTTGCAAGCGCGGTCTGGAGGCGTCGCCAACCAGCGAGTTGCTGATTGAAGAATCGCTGCTTGGCTGGAAAGAGTTTGAGATGGAAGTCGTGCGCGACAAGGCAGACAACTGCATTATTGTGTGCTCGATCGAAAATCTTGATCCGATGGGCGTACACACCGGCGATTCAATCACGGTGGCACCGGCACAGACCTTGACCGACAAGGAATACCAAATCATGCGTAATGCATCGATCGCGGTGCTGCGTGAAATTGGTGTTGATACCGGTGGCTCGAATGTGCAGTTTTCGATCAACCCGGTTGATGGTCGCATGATCGTCATTGAGATGAATCCGCGTGTATCGCGTTCATCGGCATTGGCGTCGAAGGCAACCGGTTTTCCGATTGCGAAAATTGCGGCAAAGCTCGCAGTTGGTTTCACGCTCGATGAGCTGCGCAATGAAATTACGGGCGGTGCGACGCCGGCGTCTTTCGAGCCGAGTATCGATTATGTAGTCACTAAGATTCCGCGTTTCGCATTTGAAAAATTTCCGCAGGCTGACAATCACCTGACCACGCAAATGAAATCGGTCGGTGAAGTGATGGCGATCGGTCGTACGTTTCAAGAGTCTTTTCAAAAGGCGCTGCGCGGTCTGGAAGTTGGCGTCGATGGCATGAATCAAAAAACCATTGATCGCGAAACGATTGAAGAAGAACTTGGTGAGCCAGGGCCGGATCGCATCTGGTACGTGGGCGACGCCTTCGCACAAGGATTTACGCTCGATGAAGTGCATCAGCTGACGCACATCGATCCGTGGTTCCTGATTCAGATCAAAGAGATTGTTGATCTTGAGTTGTGGATGGAAACGCAAACACTTGATGTACTCGACAAGGCGACGCTGTTCAAGTTAAAGCAAAAAGGATTTGCCGACCGGCGTCTGGCCAAGCTGCTGAAAACTACTGACAAGGTCGTGCGTGAAAAGCGTCACGCACTGGGTATTCGTCCGGTGTATAAACGTGTCGATACGTGCGCAGGCGAATTCGCCACCGATACCGCCTACATGTATTCGACCTACGAGGAAGAGTGCGAATCGGCACCCACCGACAAGAAAAAAATCATGGTGCTGGGCGGTGGACCAAACCGTATCGGCCAGGGTATTGAGTTTGACTATTGCTGCGTGCATGCTGCGCTGGCGATGCGCGAAGACGGCTACGAGACCATCATGGTCAACTGTAATCCTGAAACTGTGTCGACTGATTACGATACGTCAGACCGTTTGTACTTCGAGCCATTGACGCTGGAAGATGTGCTTGAAATTGTCGACAAGGAAAAGCCATACGGCGTCATCGTGCAGTACGGCGGACAAACACCGTTGAAGCTTGCCCTCGATCTGGAAGCCAATGGCGTGCCGATCGTCGGCACTTCGCCAGATATGATCGACGCCGCTGAAGACCGAGAGCGATTCTCGCAATTGCTGAAAGACCTGGATTTGCGTCAGCCGCCGAATCGCACCGCGCGTACTGAAGCCGATGCTTTGCAACTGGCGCAGGAAATTGGTTACCCGCTGGTGGTGCGTCCTTCCTATGTGCTTGGTGGCCGCGCGATGGAAATCGTGCATGAGCAGCGTGATCTTGAGCGCTACATGCGAGAAGCGGTGAAGGTCTCGCATGATTCGCCCGTATTGCTCGATCGTTTTTTGAATGATGCGATCGAGGTTGACGTGGATTGTTTATCCGATGGGACACGCACGTTCATCGGCGGTGTGATGGAGCATATCGAACAGGCAGGCGTGCACTCGGGCGACTCGGCATGTTCGCTGCCACCGTATTCGCTGTCGGCATCGACGATTGCTGAAATCAAACGGCAGACATCATTGATGGCCAAGGGGTTGAACGTGGTCGGATTGATGAACGTGCAGTTTGCGATTCAGCAGCAAGACATTAATGGCATGCAGCAGGATATTGTGTACGTCCTTGAAGTCAACCCACGGGCGTCGCGCACGGTACCGTTCGTCTCGAAGGCAACTGGATTACAACTGGCAAAAATTGCGGCGCGCTGCATGGTCGGTCAGTCGCTCGACAGTCAAGGGATCGGCGAGGAAGTGGTTCCGGGCTATTTCAGTGTAAAAGAAGCGGTTTTCCCATTTGTGAAATTCCCTGGTGTCGATACCATTCTCGGACCTGAAATGAAATCGACTGGTGAAGTAATGGGTGTCGGTAAAACCTTCGGCGAGGCATTCGTCAAATCGCAATTGGGTGCAGGAGTTAAATTACCTACTTCCGGCAAGGTGTTTTTGAGTGTCAAGGGTAGCGACAAGCCGCGTGCAGTGCAGGTAGCGCGTGACCTGGTCGGTATCGGATTTTCGGTGGTGGCGACCAAGGGCACCGCTGCTGCCATCCGCGATGCGGGCATCGCCGTGACAACGGTCAATAAAGTGGTGGAAGGGCGTCCGCATATCGTCGATATGATCAAGAACAATGAAATTGCTTTGGTCATCAATACCGTTGAAGAAAAGCGCAATGCGATCACCGATTCGCGCGCGATTCGCACCTCGGCACTGGCAGCGCGCGTCACAACTTACACCACCATTGCGGGTGCCGAAGCGGCCGTGGAAGGCATGGCGCATCTTGATCAGTTGCATGTCTATGATTTACAAGGCTTGCATAAATCCATACACTGATTTGTAGAGGTTCACGAAGTTCTGCATCGATTTATGCGAGTGACACGCAACAATCAATAATCTAAGCGTACCGATCTAAGCGTAACAATCGAGGCGTAACAATCGAAGCGTGACAATCGAAGCGTAACGACAGCATTACGGAGGTCACAGAAGGTGCCCGAATATTTAGCTACCTTTCGCGGCCTCCCCTATTTTTAACTGGATCAAATACTGATGAGTAGCGTACCAATCACTATGCACGGTGCAGAATTGTTGAAAAAAGAACTGCACCTTCTCAAAACCAAAGAGCGTCCGGCGGTGATCAATGCGATTGCCGAAGCGCGATCGCACGGCGACCTGTCTGAAAACGCGGAATACGACGCTGCCAAAGAACGCCAGAGTTTTATCGAAGGTCGTATTGCCGATCTCGAGGGTAAGTTGGGTTCCGCACAGATCATCGATCCGCTGACGCTGGAAGCGGACGGACGCATCGTGTTTGCCTCGACGGTACATCTGGAAGACCTTGAATCCGGCGAGAAGGTTACGTACCAGATTGTCGGCCTGGACGAAGCTGATCTAAAAGAATCGAAAGTGTCGATCACTTCGCCGATTGCGCGCGCACTGATCGGTAAATTTGCCGGCGATGTAGTCGGTGTCCAAGCACCCTCCGGTATTCGTGAATACGAAGTGCTGGATGTGCGCTACATCTGACGATGCGTCTCGTGCCTGCTAGCCGGCTGCTGCTGATTACGGCATGGGTTGGCAGTTTGTGGACTGTTGGGTACCTGGTTGCGCCAACCTTGTTTTTATCACTGGCAGACCGGGTACTGGCAGGCACGATCGCCGGAAAGCTGTTTCGTGTCGAGGCCTGGGTCTCGCTAGTGATCGGATGCGCTCTACTGTGGATGCTGCGTCTAGGGCAGTCGCGCAGTCCAACGCGTGTAGTCATGTTCAAGCTGGTTGCTGCAATGGTGGCGTGTACCTTGATCGGTTACTTCGCCTTGCAGCCATCGATGGCTGCGCTACGCGAGGCCGCAGTGAGTGGTGTTCTTGAGGGTACAGCACGCACCCAGTTCGGCGTGCTGCATGCTGTTGCCAGCGCCATTTACCTGATTCAAAGTGTGCTTGGAATCATGCTGGTGATGAAAAATGTGGCATTGAATAACGTGGTATTGAGTAACGTGGCAGCAGATGCGGCCGCGACATCTGCGTGATTCGGCGGCCCGGCCGGATAGTGCGGCAGTGCCGCACAGTTTACCGCTACGATTTACTGGTTACCCAATGAGGATTTTTTAGCGCTGGTTTGTCGCGGTTTGGCGCGTTTAATAGAGCCGCCTTGTGTAACACGCTCGTTGCCCTTGACCATAACCTTGGTGACCGACGGACGCTTTGTTCCGCTCGGACTTGGTTTGACGATCGTTACTTCGCGCATGCCGCGCCCTTTTTTCTCGCTGCGTTCTTTGATAGCTTCTTTTTTCGGGCGATATACCACCAGCAGTTTGCCGATATGCTGAATCGGTGCAGCGCGCAGACGCTCGCAGATAGTCTCGTATATGCCGATACGTGCTTCGCGATCATCGCCGAATACGCGCACCTTGATTAAACCGTGCGCATCAAGCCCGCTGTCGATTTCTTTCATCACCGCTTCGGTAAGCCCAGCTTCACCAATGATGACGATGGGGTTCAAAACATGTGCATCTGCGCGCAATGCACTTCGTTCAGTTGGTGTGAGTTTCAACATAAATATCCCTTAAAGGCAGTATTCTACGCGAATGGCAAAGAACAAATTAAACAAAAACTGGCTGCACGATCACATCAATGATCCCTATGTGAAGCTGGCGCAGAAGGAGGGCTATCGGGCCCGGGCCGTCTACAAGCTCAAGGAAATCGACGAAAGTGAAAAGCTGATCAAGCCGGGTCATGTGATTGTCGATCTCGGCTCCACACCCGGCAGTTGGTCGCAATATGCGCGCAACAAATTGTCTGGCAAAATCGGTGGTGGAATTGACGGCACGATTATCGGACTCGACATGCTGCCGATGGAGCCGATCGCCGATGTGCATTTTATTCTGGGTGACTTTCGCGATCATAAAATCCTGCGTCAGCTTGAAGTGATTCTGGCAGGACGAAAAGTGGACGTGGTGTTGTCAGACATGGCACCTAATCTGTCGGGTATTGCGAGCGCAGACGCAGCGCGAATGGAGCACATCTTCGACCTCGCCATCGAGTTTTCGCAACTCCACCTGAAACCTTCTGGTGCTTTGCTCGTCAAATGTTTTAACGGATCCGGGTATAGTCAGATTGTTGAGAAATTTCGCGCGGAGTTTAAAACGGTTTCTCCCAAAAAGCCGAAAGCAAGTCGCGATAAATCATCCGAGATATTTTTGCTCGGCAAAGGTGTCAAGAACGCACTGGTGGCGCAAAAAGCGACAGTTGCCCCTTGATTTATTGGCTGAAGTGCCCAACCTCATCTGAGCACGTGGTATCAATTGGGCGTAAAATCTGAAAACGTAGTTGAAACATGGCGCACGATGCGTCCAAGGAGCGTTTGTGAATAATATGTTTTCGAAGGCCGCCATTTGGGTGGTGGTTGCCATGGTGCTGTTCATGGTGTTCAAACAGTTCGATAGCAAAAGCCTGTCGGGTGGCGCTACGTCGGTGCCGTATTCCGACTTTCTCGATGAGGTAAAAGCCAAGCATATCAAGGATGCGACAATCGAAGATCGCGTGATTGTCGCGACCACCACGGATGGAAAAAAGATCAAGGCGGCGATTACGTACCTTGACCGCGGTCTGATTGGCGATCTGGTCAGTAACGGTATTAAATTTGACGTCAAGCAACCTGAAGAGCAAAGCTTCCTGTCACAGATTTTCATCTCATGGTTCCCGATGTTGTTGCTGATCGGTGTCTGGGTGTTCTTCATGCGACAAATGCAAGGTGGCGGCAAAGGCGGTGCATTTTCGTTCGGCAAGTCGAAAGCGCGGATGTTGGATGAAACAACGAATGCCGTGACCTTTGCAGATGTGGCTGGTTGCGACGAGGCGAAAGAAGAAGTGCAGGAATTGGTTGATTTCTTGCGCGACCCAACCAAATTTCAAAAACTTGGCGGCCGAATTCCCCGCGGGGTGCTGATGGTTGGTCCTCCGGGCACTGGTAAAACCCTCCTTGCCCGTGCTATTGCCGGTGAAGCGAAGGTACCGTTTTTTACCATCTCCGGGTCAGACTTCGTTGAAATGTTTGTTGGTGTCGGCGCATCGCGCGTGCGTGACATGTTCGAAAATGCCAAAAAACATTCTCCTTGCATCATCTTTATCGATGAAATTGATGCAGTTGGACGCCATCGCGGCGCCGGTATGGGTGGCGGCAACGACGAACGCGAGCAGACGTTGAACCAGCTGCTGGTGGAGATGGACGGCTTCGAAGCCAATGCGGGCGTCATCGTCATTGCAGCGACTAACCGCGCTGACGTGCTGGACAAAGCGCTGCTCCGTCCAGGCCGTTTTGATCGGCAGGTCATTGTTGGCTTGCCGGATATACGTGGGCGCGAACAAATCCTGTATGTGCACATGCGTAAAGTACCTATCGCGCCCGACGTCAAGGCCGACATTCTCGCACGTGGTACGCCGGGATTTTCTGGCGCCGACCTGGCCAATCTGGTCAATGAGGCAGCACTTTTCGCTGCGCGTCGCAACAAGCGCCTAGTGGAAATGCAGGACTTCGAAGACGCTAAAGATAAGATCGTCATGGGACCAGAGCGCAAGTCTGCGGTAATGCGCGAAGAGGAGCGCCGCAATACAGCGTTCCACGAATCAGGTCACGCTGTAGTTGCGAAGTTGCTTCCGAAAGCGGATCCGGTGCACAAGGTTACGATTATGCCGCGCGGTTTTGCCTTGGGGCTGACATGGCAGTTGCCTGAGCACGATCGCGTTAACATGTACAAAGACAAGATGCTGGAAGAAATCGCGATTCTTTTCGGCGGCCGGATTGCCGAAGAGATATTCATGCATCAAATGTCGACTGGTGCTTCCAACGACTTCGAACGTGCGACCAAGCTAGCGCGTGCGATGGTGACCCGGTACGGTATGTCGGAAAGTCTTGGTACGATGGTGTATGAAGATTCGGAGCAGGATGCCTATTTCGGCAGGATGTCAGCGAAAACTGTGTCGGAGGCCACTCAGCAAAAAGTCGATACCGAGATTCGCAGTATTCTCGATGCGCAATACGCACTATCGCGCCGACTGCTGGAAGAAAATCGCGAGAAGGTTGAATTGATGGCGAAGACGTTGCTCGAATGGGAGACAATCGATTCCGATCAAATTAACGACATCATGGAAGGTCGCGAGCCGCGGCTACCAAAAGCAGGTATCCCACCGCGTCGGGCGACACATGACACGCCGTCAGGTGGCGTATCTCCCAACGCTACTGCACCAGCCTGACTTGAAATTTGCAGTACCCAAAGGGTGAGGAGCGATCCTCACCCTTTTTATTTGATTCGATTTTTATGACTAACCGTTTTTTTCAATGTGGCCGCTATCGCCTGCCGATCGACCGTGTCGACAATCCCTTGATTATGGGGATTCTGAATGTGACGCCGGATTCGTTTTCTGACGGGGGCCGCTTCCAGTCGCTGGAATTCGCGCTATCGCACGCCGAGCAAATGATCGAAGCCGGTGTGGATATCATCGATATCGGTGCAGAATCAACCCGCCCCGGCGCACTTGCGCTACCGCTCGACGAGGAACTGCGTCGCATCATGCCAGTGGTTTTTGCGTTGCGCGATTGCGGCAAACCGCTATCGATTGACACCTACAAACCTGCTGTAATGGCCGAAGTGCTCGCCGCGGGTGCTGACATGATCAACGATGTCAGCGGGTTTCGGCATCCTGATGCGTTGACGGCAGTCAAAAATGCCGAGTGTGGTTTATGTATTATGCACATGCGTCAAGATCCGCAATCGATGCAGCAGAATCCGCTGTATGAAAATGTCGTTGACGAGGTAATTACCTTTCTTAAAAACCGGATTGATGCATGCGCTGATGCCCGCATAGCGAATGAACGTTTGTGTATCGATCCAGGCTTTGGTTTCGGTAAAACTCTGGAGAATAATCTCGACTTGATGAAGGCGTTACCCCGCCTGCACGCGTCGCTAGGATTGCCAGTGTTAGCGGGCTTGTCGCGCAAATCGATGATTGGTACCTTGACGGGCAAATCGGTCGAGCATAGGCTGGCCGGAAGTCTGGGTGCGGCGATGGCGGCAGCAATCAATGGCGCAGCGATTATTCGCGTGCATGACGTTGCTGAAACGATTGATGCGCTCGCGGTGT
>JAYTZV010000407.1:0-2596 GCA_043741695.1 Burkholderiales bacterium | reverse complement strand
CCGCGCATCGACTTCACCGATCGCTTCCAGAAACGCATCGACCTGGGCGTCGTAATACGCTTTTTTACTGCCTGCCGTTGGCAGAAGTCGTCGCTCCGGTGCGATGTGTTCGTGATGTTTGCGCTCGTATTCCAGTGCCTTCATTCTCGATAACGCAACCAGCGATACTTTTGGTTGATCGTGCAGCGACTGGTTATCAACCCAGCTGCGGCAAATTGGCTCTGCCGCTTCGGCCCATGTTTCGTTAAAGCGCAACGCCGGCGGATGGATCACTTTTTTCGTATTGACCATACGCGCCCAGCGTGCCCGCAATGCGTTGCCAGAAGAGGAGGCTGGTGCAGCTGCATGATGGAGACCGGCATCCTCTTGCTGCTCCGAAGACCGCGTCGCCACGTGTTCGGCTGTATCCGCCCGATCGGCAAAGACCATCGGATGAACGAGGCGTACTGGCGGCAAGGGTGCGGTCGAATTCATCGAAATATTGTTATCGTCAGGAACTAACACCGGCGTGGCATCAGTGCCCCTTGAGTAACGAAAACAGCCAATTAGTTTCATTTCGCGCAGAACAAAATTTTTAATCGCGTCATGCTGGCGTAACAAACTTTCCTTACCATCGAGTTACAAAAAGTAGGTATTGATTTTTCGTTTAATTTTTTCCGGTTTTTTTATGTCATCGAATTCCTGCACGATCCGCATTGAACGCGATCTCCTTAAAACACTTGCGCAACCGGCACCAATACGATTGCTTCTACAAACCCTGGTCGAGTGGGGTTGCATCGTCTGCCTTGCAATCATCGCTGAGCGGTTTGCCAGTGTTGCCGTCAGCCTCGCGTGCATGCTGCTGATAGCGACACGACAGCACGCGCTGCTCACCTTGATGCACGACTATTCGCACTATCAATTTAGCCGTCAAAAAAAATGGTGGAATGACCTGCTGGGTGATGTGTTCACTGCATTTCCGTTTTTCATCACCATCTATGGTTTTCGTCGAAACCATCATCTGCACCACCGCTTCACGTGGACGGCGAACGATCCCAATCATGTGGCTGCTGCGGCGAAGCAACGCTACCAATTTCCGAAGCTGTATTCGCAGGTTCTGGCCGAAATTTTTAAGCACAGCATTGGCTTCTACACTTTTGCTGAGTTAAAGCGTTACACGGTGAGTGCAGGCATGTCGATCGCACTGCCTCGCTCGACGCATATTCACCGTGCCATATTCACGGTTGTGCTGTGCGCCGTTGTGACTGTTCAGGGATGGTGGATGGCAGTGCTGTTGTACTGGATCATGCCGATGGCAACTTTTTTAATGGCGATTTTGTACGTGCGCGATCTGGGTGAACATGTTGGTTTGCCAAAGCCCGGCTTCGATAGTTCACGCACCGTGTTACCCAACTGGTTCGAACGACTTTTGATTGCACAAAATGGCGTGAATTTTCATACCGAACATCATCGATTTCCTTCGGTTCCGTTTTTTCGGCTACATCGATTGCATCGAATCTTGATGCAAGACCCGGCGTATCGAAGTGAAGCAGTTGTCACTAACGGCTACCTGACCGGATTGCTTGCCGAACTTTCAATGGGGTACGCGGCTGCGATGAGCGCGCCATTAGTCACTAAGACTTTTCATCATCATCAATGATCCGTAAGCCCTGACCGCCTCTCTGAACACACGCCGCTATTTTCGTACTCACTCTCTCATGCAAAAATTCACGACCCGCTATCTCGACACGAAAGATATTCCTGCCTTGCTCGATCTCGAACAATCTAAGTGGGATGCCCATCAGGCCGCGGACGCAACGACGCTGCGTCACCGTATTAACGTATTCCCTGAATTATGCATAGGTACTTTTTGTGAGCGCACCGGAAAAGCAGTCGCATCGCTATTCATGCGACCTATCAATCCCGCTGTTTTTATTGCACCGACTCGCTGGGATATCACTGCAAACTTGCCACACAAAACCGGCAGCCTTGAGCAGAGTCGTTCATTGTTTGGCATCAGCCTCAGCAGTAATAACGCAGAGGCGGTCAATGAAATTTTTCGCTTTTTTTATCCGCGCGCACTGAAGGCAGGGTGGCGCGACATTTATCTTGGATCGCCCATCCCCGGCTTCCAAAACGCCTGGCAAAAAAATTCGGAACTTACCGCATGGGAGTACGTTCACAGAAAAAAGAAAACCTGCGGCAAAGAACCATGCGACGCCCAACTTGGGTATTACTACAAAAAGGGATTTCGTCGCATTGTCTCGATCCAGGCAAATTATTTTCCCCATGATCCATCGATGAACTATGGCGTAATTTTGCATGGTGTGATCCCATTTTCCGCTCCAAAAAAATTGTGGCGACGCATGCCATTCTCAGTCATTCAGTCTCTTTCGTGCGTGGTCTTTGGACTGATCTGATGTAGTGCCAAAAACAAGAAACAAGCGCTCAACAATTTTGATGAGTCGATACGCTTGCGCCGTTGATTTAATCGATTTAATTAGTGACGATTAATTAGGGAGACGCTGAATTATTCGACAACGGCGCGGTCACACGGTGCGGTGCCTGCTCAAATATTTCGGAATAGTCAAATGTTGATAAAGCAAACCAGTTTCTC
>JAYTZV010000406.1:0-7432 GCA_043741695.1 Burkholderiales bacterium | reverse complement strand
TGACCTTCACGGTTGGGATCTTGAATTTGTCGACCACATCGGCGATGCGGCGTAAATCGGCAGCGGTTGTTTCACCACCCCACATGCGCGGAATCACCGAATACGTGCCATCTTTTTGAATGTTCGCATGCGAACGTTCGTTGATGTAGCGTGATTGCGGATCATCGGTCGCTTCGTGCGGCCAGGTCGAAATCAGGTAGTAGTTCAGTGCCGGGCGGCAGCTTGAACAACCGTTCGGTGTCTTCCAGCTCATCATCGCCATCGTGTCTGCGATCGTCAGTATTTTTTCTTTACGGATCGCATCGCGTACTTCCTGATGCGTGTGATCGGTGCAATTGCACATCGGCTTGGTTTTGGTCGCTTGCGAATAATCGCCGCCAGCAGTCGCCATCAGGATTTGTTCGACAAGGCCAGTGCATGATCCGCATGACGCAGAAGCTTTGGTATTTTTGCGCACGTCTTCCAGCGTGAACAACCCCTTCTCTTTGATCGCTTTGACGATCGTGCCTTTGCATACGCCATTGCAGCCGCAGACTTCGGCACTGTCAGGCATGGCCGCCGCTTTTGTGAACCCCTCATGACCGAGATCGCCCGGTCGGCCCATATTGGATTCGCCAAACATCAGTGTGTCGCGGATTTCACCGATATCCTTGCCGTCCCGTACCAGCGAAAAATACCAGCTACCGTCGACCGTATCGCCATACAGGCAAGCACCGACCAGCTTGTCGCCCTTAACCACCAGCTTTTTGTAGACGCCGCCTATCGGGTCCGACAAAACAATTTCTTCAGTACCTTCGCCGCCCATGAATTCACCGGCAGAAAACAAATCAATGCCGGTGACCTTAAGCTTGGTCGACGTGACCGAACCCTGATAACGGCCGATACCGAAATTGGCGAGATGGTTAGCGCAGACCTTCGCCATCTCAAATAGGGGTGCTACCAGACCATATGCAGTGCCACGATGATTCACGCACTCACCCACCGCATACACGCGCGGGTCATAGGTCTGCATCGTATCGTTGACAACAATGCCGCGATTGCAATACAGCCCCGTTGCTTCGGCCAGCGCCGTGTTGGGACGAATACCGACTGCCATCACTACCAGCTGCGCCGGCACTTCGCTGCCATCACTAAAACGAATCGCGCTGACATGGCCATCAACACCGACAAGCTCCTTGGTGTTTTTACCTAGCAAAAAATTCAGGCCGCGGTCTTCCAGCGATTTTTGCAGCATCTTGCCTGCCACCGGATCGAGCTGACGCTCCATCAGCCATTCCGGCAAATGCACGACAGTCACATTCATGCCGCGCAGCTTCAAGCCATTGGCTGCTTCCAGCCCGAGCAAGCCACCACCAATCACGATGGCATCGGTGTGCGTCGCGGCTGCGGCGATCATGTCGTTGGTATCTTTAATGTCGCGATATGAAATTACACCGTTCAAGTCCTTGCCTGGCACTGGCAACATGAACGGGTTCGAGCCGGTTGCCATCAACAGGCGGTCGTATTCGGCAGTGGTGCCGTCTTCCGCAATCACGACGCGCTTGACACGATCGATGGTGACAATTTTTTTGCCCAGATGCAGCGTGATGCCGTTGTCGACGTACCAGTCTTCATCATTCAACATGATGTCTTTGATCGTCTGCTCACCGGCCAGCACTGGTGACAACAAGATGCGGTTGTAATTGGCGTAGGGCTCTGCACCGAAGACGGTGATGTCGTAAATGTCTGGTGCAATTTTCAGCAGCTCTTCGAGCGTACGTACGCCAGCCATGCCATTGCCGACCATTACCAGTTTGAGCTTTTTCATTGTGCGTCCTCGCGAGAATTTCTTTTTTTAACTAAGCAAGAGGGGTGCCAACGGGTGCGGGGGTGTTGTGTGGCGCGTTTGTGCTGAGCGCACTGGAATGGAGCGGCTTGGGGTTTGTTTGGTGCGCTTGGGTGTGGGAGTGCATACGTGAGTCCCTGCGCAAATTCACGAGCGATTCAGTTGCAGTTGGTTTCATGAAGCCAGTCACGTGATCTTTTGATCACGTCGGCAGGGCCGGTCGTGGCTACACAATCTTCCGAAATAAATGGAACTCGATCTAGAGCGATGCAACTCATCGCACGATTCACTTGTTTTAATGCACGCACTTCGGTGTGATTGAATTTTTGTGCGGAAATTCCTATCGGCAATTTCGCCATTGTCATCATGATCTGATTGCGGATTCGATCTAAACCGCGCGGAGCCCTTGCCGATTCGGGCGGCAGCGCATTTAAGTTGGATTGATTTGCCTGTGAAATGAGGCGGCACCTTTACTGCGATTGCGCGGCATTTTTGTTTTGTTAGCAGTATTTATTAAATATTTATGTTACCCAAATACGAGAATCTACTATGCATTGGCCTTCCTTAAAATGGTCCTTGGCGGGCCACAGTGCACCTGCGTCGGATAAAAATAATACGTCAACGCCGGCTCCCGCCGCACCGCCAAGCGGCGAGACGCCACAACGGACCTCACCCCCAAAAGTGGAGAACTCTTCCATTCGTCAAAGAATCATGCGGCCTTTAAAAAGAGGAGGTTCGCGGTCTTCGGCGCCTACACGTGCGGCGGCAGGGCCTTCGCCTGCGCCTGCGGCGGCTACGCCTGCGCTTGCGGCCGTTTCGATGTCTGCAGTCGGTACTGAATCTCGTCCCGAAGCCGATCTGAATGCAGAAGAAACTTTATGCAACCTACTTCACACCGAAACCGAAACACTTAAGTCAAAGCAAAAAAAATCACCTTCAGACTCGATAAAAACCAACGCTACTGGCGTGTTATGTCTTACTGGAAACGCCGTGGCGGTCGAAAGAACAGTCCCCGGAAAGGCTCACACTGTGCGCGCGTACCTGCACGCCAATCAAGTCGAGCTACCCAATACCAAATCAGTTGCAGGCGCGCGGATATATCTCGCAGGACAATCGCCGAGTGAGTGGGAAACCTGTCAGAACTTTCTGGTTCGGGGAATCGAATCCGGACAAGGTCTTTTTCAATTTGTCTCCGCACAGCAGCAAGCCGACAAAAATCGGGAAGGCCATGCCTGGCCAATTTTGAAGCAGTTGCGCGATAAAGTAGGCCAACCCGGCCACGAGTCGCTTATTGGTGGGCGCTATCAGATTGCTGCAATGGGCGAGCATCCAGGCAGTGGCGATGGCAATTCGCCAGACCATACGCACATCACACTGACCGTTATTGATACAAGAGATCCGAAGAAACAAGAAATATCGATCCCCATCACCCAGGCAGGCCTGCCCTTCACCAAGCGTGTGCTGGATATGACGCAGATTCAGCGCGCAGCCAAACTCTTCGATCGTCATCGCGCATCGCGGTCAAATACGCAAACGTCAAACGATGCAGATCACGCACAAATGTTCGTCAGCACAGCTGGCTTCGGGCGCAATGCCACGCTGATGACGTATCACGATCTGAGCCAGCGCATCGACAACAACGAAATCGGCACGGTGCCCGAAATAGACGCTGCGTTGCATGCGGCAATCATGGCGGGTCGTGCAGCGCGGGGGTATCGTTTCGTGCATTCTGATGAGCAGGTGAAGATGTTGCGGCGGGCGTTGGTGGCGAAATTGGATGCGGGGAAGGAGCGGCAACCAGAGCAAGCTGAGAGAGGGGAGCCGGCTAGAGCGAGTCCGGTACAGCCAGCGCCAGCGTCTCCGCCACCGTCAGCTTTACCGTCACCGTCACAGCCACAGCCACAGCAAAGCGCATTGGGAGTCGGGCCATTTGCTGCGGTACCAGTTGCAGTCACCCAAGTTTTAGCGTCATCTGCAGGACATTATCCCGCCGTTTCCAATATTCAAGTTACGACCGGGGCGAGCGGCAGCACTGCTGAAACGCCCGGTGCAATCGAGCCGCAAAACGCCACGAGGACGAATCTCGTCAACGCCGTACGATCGGCTGCTAAACCGGTGCATCCAGGCAATAACGCCAGCGGTTCCCCGGTTGATTCTTTAAACGAACCGGCACCACCTACGTCAAAAACTAACGATATTGCGCCAATGCGATTAGTGGTACCTGCCACCAATCTGGTCACTGATTTACCGACTAGATCGCAGGCGGGCGAGGACTTGATGGGGATATTAGGCGACTTTGTTACGAACAAAATGCAGGAGCTAATCGAACAGGAAAAAATTGATCCGGATAACCGGACTGAAGAGCAAAACGCAAAAATTGCTGAGATAAAATTCGATATCGGCGAACGTCTGCGGCTTCAACATGTGCTGCAGAAGTTTTTGGAAAATCCGCCCGCGCGAAGGCGCGTCAATCATCGGCGAATTAACAATGCGATAGGCAAGCTGTACCAAAATATGGATGTAGAGGTTTTGGATGACCGTGCGGTGGCAAAGGCAAACAAAACACCCTATGGCGATGAAGGTGCGACATCGTCATCGCAGCCTCACAACAAAACGGAAAGGGTTGTCGATACTGTTTGGGCGAAGGAGCACTGGGATAAATCCGCTTGGACACAAAATAACAACCTTGTCATTGTCGAAAACGGTGGCGCAGATAATAAGCCCATGCATGACGAGGGTAACAACTGCCTGATCGTATCGTTACTGCAGCATGCAACCGGTGATTATGCGAACCGGTTTCATCGCGATATGGCGAGAATTTTGCGCGAAATGCTGGTGTATCGTTATAGCGATGTGCTTTTAAAAGGGGCAACGAAAAATGAAACCGCGCACACCGTTTCGCTGATGCACGATACAGACGCTGGCAAATCGTTAGTGTCGATAATTAATGCGTTGTACGGTCGTAAGCTGGAAGTGCATTGGTTGAATATGCGGCGGGGTCCGGATGACAACGTAGTGGAACGTCTGCATAATTTGGTAGAAGCACCCGCTGGAAGCAACCCCGAAAGAGTTTTAATTTTGCAAATCGCGCATCACTTTGAAGCTATTGTGACTAAAAATGATTTGCGCGCTTCGAAACAAAAAACAGCGTTTGAAAAAGCCGAGAGAGCGACTGCAGTCCTCATCGAATCGCATACAAGCGACAAAGCGGAAAAAGTCAAAATAAGTCTTGGTAAGGAACGAATCGAAGTGGAGAGGTTAATTGCGGCTCAACTCGTTTCGAAGATACGGCCCATCTCGTTTCCATTACTTACCTCAGCAACAGGGCTTGGACCAGACGCGATAGATCAATTTAAGCGCATCAGCGCAGCGCATCATGCAGCACGATGCGATCGTGAAATAAAAATATTGAAAGATGAATTCGACCAAAGACTCGATCGTGTTGCAATGGAATTCGGCGTTAATTGGAAAACTTTGGAGGTCGAAAAATTCCAAAATTCATAAAATGTGTGGAAATCTAGACTTGATCTGTACGTGATTGTCAGTTTGACCTTAACTCGAGACTTGATGGAAAGTTGGTTTCGGCTAAAAACTAACATATTTCCTGATGCATATTCTGTGTTATTTATACGGCCCTTTGCCGGCACGATAGCCAAGTTTGAAATGTTTTTTTCTTAAAAATCCGTCTCGCATATGCAAATTCGACCATATCAAGAAGCTGATGAAGTATCTGTAATCGCGCTATGGCAAGAATGCGGATTGACTCGTCCGTGGAATAATCCAAAATATGATATTTCGCGAAAGCTTACGACCCAACCTGAGCTGTTTCTCGTCGGTGTTCGAGAAGCGGTTGTAGTTGCAACTGCCATGACTGGCTTCGATGGCCACAGAGGATGGGTAAATTATCTCGGTGTATTACCGTCGCATCGGAGACTGTCATACGGAAAGGCAATGATGGATGAGGCTGCAAGGCTTCTCACTGAACGCGGCTGCCCAAAACTTAACCTTCAGATTCGCTCATCAAACGTAGACGCAATTTCATTCTACAAACAGCTTGGCTACCAAATTGATGAAGTAGTAAGCTTGGGGAAGCGATTGATCCCCGACTGACATCGCAATCATCCTAACGGGGTTTTCTGAGGAAGTAAAAAGGCAGTTTTTGGTCGAACTGCGACATTCATAATCTGACACATCCTTTAGATCAAGCTGAAACTACTATATAAAATGTGCGATTCGCGGACATCATTTCAATTTTCGCAGGGCCAGTTCAGCGCGATAGCTTTGTTCCTGAAGACGCTCTTTTATCGGGTCAAACTTCTCGCTGACTTCTTCCCATAATATTGTTTTATCCGCCAGTTCAGTGAATCACTCAATTGGCGTCTTACGGTAATCCCCCCACCAAAAAAAATCACGCGAACTATTCTTTCAACTTAAAAACGGCTAATTTTTGGCTCAGAAATCTGAAAATAAACTGTTCAATACCGGTGTCGTATGGCGTTGAGATGCATCGAGCATCTCTTGAATGTCGACTGAGCTCAATCGGTTCCATAAAAGATTTGAATTAAAATTTCTCGTTCAGCGGCGAATCGCACTGGCATTGGTAATTACGTTTGCTTTGATGCCGCCAAGCCATCGGCCACATGATTCGAGTTTCAATTTCAAAGCAGAAATTAGATGTCTGATCGCACCGATTGCGGCCTGCGCCATCGCAATTTCTTCGCAGATTGGACCCCAGCAAAAAATGCGCATTCGTACTCCAATGCATTAAGTTGGTCGTTCATTTCCGCACCAGATTTGTCAAGTGAGCCAAGACATTGCCATCACGAACGCCTCCCGCTTTCCTCTACAATGACGCGTCACCAAACCACCGCATCAAGCAAAGCCCATCATGATTGTTCTAGGCGTCGAATCCTCCTGCGACGAAACCGGCCTCGCGCTGTACGACACCGAACGGGGTCTCTTGTCGCATGCGCTGTATTCGCAAGTGGCGATGCATGAACAGTACGGCGGCGTAGTGCCTGAATTGGCGTCGCGTGACCATATCCGGCGGGCGATTCCGTTGTTGGAACAAGTACTACACGAGGCGGCGATCACGCGTTTGCAGATCGATGCGATTGCGTACACACAGGGGCCGGGACTTGCCGGTGCGCTTCTGGTCGGCGCATCAATTGCATGCGCGCTCGGACTGGCGCTCGACAAGCCAGTGTTGGGTATTCATCACCTTGAAGGCCATTTGCTGTCGCCCTTGCTGGCCAGCAATCCACCAGAGTTTCCGTTCATTGCATTGCTGGTATCAGGCGGACATACGCAGCTGATGCGAGTCGATGGCGTAGGACGTTACACGCTAATGGGCGAGACGCTGGACGATGCGGCCGGTGAAGCCTTTGACAAGTCTGCCAAGTTACTCGGTCTCGGTTATCCGGGTGGGCCGGCGATTTCGCGGCTGGCGGAAAGTGGCGATCCATCGACCTACAAATTGCCGCGTCCGATGCTGCATTCGAAAGATTTTAATTTCAGCTTTTCTGGTTTGAAAACTGCGGTGCTGACGGTGGTCAAAAATCACGCCGGTGAATTGCAGCAGCAAGACAAGGCCAATATCGCGCGCGG
>JAYTZV010000405.1:0-2625 GCA_043741695.1 Burkholderiales bacterium | reverse complement strand
ATGACGCCGCACTGCCGCCCATGCCAATGCGCATGCCGGGGCCGCCGAGTTGAATCAGCAGGCTGCCAACCGGCAGATCATTCTTTTTGGTGTGCAGCGCCGAAATGCTGCCGATACCACCAGCGATCATGATCGGCTTGTGATACCCGATCACGTTGCCCGCGACATTTTGTTCGTAGGTACGAAAGTATCCTGCCAGATTCGGACGGCCGAATTCATTATTGAATGCGGCACCACCGAGCGGGCCGTCGATCATGATCTGCAATGCCGAGGCAATGCGGTCGGGCTTGCCGTATTGCAAGGCTGTAGGGGATGGGTGCACTGACGCTGGCTGCGTAACGTCGTGCGCGTTTTCCCAATTATGAATAGCGTCAGGCAGCGATAAATTCGATACCGTAAAGCCGGTCAAACCTGCTTTCGGTTTCGCACCGCGGCCAGTCGCGCCTTCGTCGCGAATCTCGCCGCCAGCACCTGTGGAGGCACCGGGAAAAGGTGAAATCGCCGTCGGGTGATTATGCGTTTCTACCTTCATCAAAATGTGCGTCAATTCTTCAGACGATGCGTACACATTACCACCGGCCGCGCCCCGCGGATAAAAGCGCGTCACGTTCGCGCCTTCAATCACCGACGAATTATCGCTGTAGGCCACCACCGTTCCGTGCGGATGCAATTCATGCGTATTGCGAATCATGCCGAACAGCGATTTATCTTGCACCGCACCGTCGATGGTCCAGTCAGCGTTGAAAATCTTGTGACGACAATGCTCGGAATTCGCCTGCGCAAACATCATCAATTCGACGTCCGTAGGATTGCGTCCAGCGCGCGTAAAGGCCGCAACGAGATAATCGATTTCGTCATCCGACAAGGCCAGACCAAGTTCGCTGTTGGCATTGACCAGCGCGGCTTTGCCACCACCGAGCAGATCAATTGACGTCAAAGCCTTGCCCGGCAATTCCTGAAACAAACCAGTAGCCTCCTCGGCATGGCGTAAGACGGTTTCGATCATACGGTCATGCAGCGCCTCGGCGACCTTGGTGATGCTGCCGTCTTGCAGATGCTTTGCGCCACCCAGCAAACCACTGCGTACACGCACGCGATAAGCAATGCCGCGTTCGATGCGATGAATCTGCGTCATGCCGCAGTTGTGCGCAATGTCGGTCGCCTTGCTGGCCCACGGCGAGATCGTGCCGAAGCGCGGAATGACGATGAATTCATCGCCTTCGGCGCTGCCGGAAACCGGCTCGCCATAGGCCAGTAATCCCTTCAAACGATCCGTGTCGGAAACGGTCAACGGCTGTGCTGCATCGACAAAATGCAGGTAATGCGCAGCCACCGCAATGATCGTGTGATCGATCGACTGCAGACTGGCCAACAACCGTTGAGAACGAAAAGCGGAAAGCGCGTTAGAGCCCGGCAAAATCAACATGGCGTGAGGAAGGTTGGGCAATGTCGAGAACGACATCGCGGGTTAAATCGGGAAAGCGCGATTATACCGTGCTGCATCCGCCAACCGGATCCGCTAGTGTGCGGATTTAGCGATACGCTATGCTCTCGTTATCGTACTTTTTTCGACAGGATCGTCACCTATGCGCAAGCCCATCGCCGCTTTCCTCGATATGCCACGCCAGCCACTAATCGAAGCCAGTCTTGACCTGGCTAGTTCGCAAGCGTCAGTTTTCACGCGCCTGTATCCCGATTCTGCACGCGCTTCTGCGCACCACGCCGATGCAATGCGCGCTGCCGGTGTTGCCCCCTTATCGCCACTTGCTGGCCTGCCGATATCGATCAAAGACTTAATTGATGTAGCCGGCGAGCCAACGCTGGCAGGGTCGGTGGTGCTGAAAAATGCAGCACCGGCGATGCACGATGCAGCGATCCTGCAACGCTTGCGCAAATCGGGGGCAGCGATCATCGGCAAAACCAACATGACCGAGTTTGCATTTTCCGGCTTGGGTTTAAATCCGCATTACGGCACGCCGCGCAACCCGGCTGATTCAACAGTTGCGCGCATTCCTGGTGGCTCATCGTCGGGTACGGCGGTGTCGGTCGCCAACGGCACCTGCGTAGCAGCGATCGGGTCCGATACCGGCGGCTCGATCCGGATTCCAGCGGCATTTTGTGGCGTGGTCGGCTTCAAGCCGACTGCGCGACGCGTTCCAACCACCGGCGCCTTGCCGCTGTCGACCACGCTCGATACGATTTGCGCGATGACGCAATCAGTAGCCGACTGCCTCCTGCTCGACAACGTGATCGCCGACCACGCGCTGCTGGTGCGACCAACAACGTTGGCCGGTAAGCGGCTGGCGGTACCGCAGTCGCTAGTGCTCGATGATCTCGATGACCACGTGGCGCGCAGCTTCGCTGTTGCGCTATCGCGCCTCTCGGCAGCAGGTGCTGTTATCGTCGAATTACCGCTGTCCGAGCTGGAGGAATTTCCTGCACTCAGTCAGTTTTCCAGTGCTGAAGCATTCGCGTGGCATCGACCTATTTTAGCCACGCATGCTCGTGAGTACGATCCGCGCGTTGGTAAGCGCATTCAGCTTGGCGCTGGCATGAGCGCTGCGGATTACATTGCGCTGCATGCTGCACGCAAGCAGTGGATCACGCGCATGGAGCATGCGCTTG
>JAYTZV010000404.1:0-2638 GCA_043741695.1 Burkholderiales bacterium | reverse complement strand
GTCATGCGACCCGGTGACGGTAAATGCAAATCCGAATGGCGGTACGCTACTTGCAGCAGTCGGGGCAGCAGCTGGTGTCGACGCCACTGACTTGTCGAACAGATTACCCAACGCAACCGATTCATTCAGTGGACGAATTTCAGCATGCGCCACCAGTTTATTGATTTGATCGGAAAAGCTTAACTGGCCGGCCGAAAAATGGATTTCGTCGAGGTTGAGTGCCCATTCGGATCCCGAGTTAGGACGTGTCTTGAATGTCCAGTTGACCTGACCGTCGGCCAGCCGTTCGAGGTCGATCGCCGGATTGACTAACGCGATGGAGGGGATGTCAATCTGGCGATGGATTAGCGGCAGCAGACCCATGTCGAACTGGATTTGTTCGATGGTCGCAAAGGCCGGTTGTGCCGCCCACGATGGATTGGCGATTACGACATCATTGGCGACCAGGCGCGGCCACGGCACATAGTGACGCCAGCCGCGCTGGGTATCCGGGCGATGCCAGCTCACTGCGACATGACCGCGAATGGCAAAGTCGCGCCCGATCGCGAGCGAGACCTTATTGTTCAGCCACGGGCGACTGCTGTCCCAGTCCCATTTCACGAATACGACTACCGCGATTGCCACCAGGATGCTGATAGCGAGAGCGACTACTGCTGCAATTTTTGCTGCTTTTAACATGAGTGGGCTTGGCTGTCGGTGGAGTCGGCGAGACGTTTCGTGCGCTATCGTGTCGGATGGTTCTGGCTGGTCGTCGCTCGATGCAGATGGCTGTCGCATTTACCGCGCAGGCAACGATTTTGGCCGAGACTACTAACTGAGGATACGTAGAACGATGGTTCCCGGCAATCAGTGTTTGACTGACACCTATGTAGGACATCGCGTCACCTGCTGCCAGATGCATGACGTCTGAGCATTTCTGCGCGCATTTCGTCGAATTGATGGCGCGTCTCGGTTTCAATGAAAGCCGGGCCGATGATGGGTGGAACGAACGTGTTCGGCACCGAGTCGGCATGGTATCGAATGTGTGTGCCGTCACCCTCAGCCGATAAACGAGTAATCGCTTCGAACTCTTTCATGCTGCCTGAAACCTGACGTGACGTAATACGCTCCAACGGTACCAGCGCGATCTCGCGTATCGAATCAAATTTAAAGGACAAAGGCCCACGTCTTGCGGCTCCCGCCTGCGCCACCTGCCAGCGCGTGCCATTGCGTTGCATGATGCGACTCGACTGCAGACCAGAAATGAATTCGCTCATGCGATCGAAGTCAGTCAGTACTTGCCACGCTTG
Organism: Burkholderiales bacterium; assembly: GCA_043741695.1. Classification (GTDB taxonomy): domain Bacteria; phylum Pseudomonadota; class Gammaproteobacteria; order Burkholderiales; family Burkholderiaceae_D; genus Actimicrobium. The sequence goes on along the minus strand of JAYTZV010000404.1, from coordinate 1,349 downwards.
TTGCACCGGTACTTCGACATAAAAATCGACATCGATGCCGATATGGTCGCCGTGTTTGCTCACCGCGACGTTGATGGCGGGAGTATCTGCCAGCGCCCGGTTGGTTGTGATCGTTGCCATCACAAAGAGAACGAGCAGTGTGCGGACAAAGCCAATTTTCTTTTGCACGAGCCTTGTCATTTTTATTCCGCTTATGGGTGCTACACGTGGTCTGTGGATGGCGCTGCTCGTGATTTGCCGACATCATTGTGTCTGTAGCTGATGCGCTACCATTGACGATGGCGGGCAAGCGCTGCTTTGTCTGGTTAATCCTTGAAGTCGCGAGCAGCAAGCGGTTCGCTTGCGCAGCAGTGTGCACCTTAACAGAATCGAATCCGCGTAGCACGCATCAACCCGCCCGATCAACCGGCCCATCAACCGGCCCATCAACCCGCGCACTACGCGGCGTCACTATGCACGGCGCCAAACTGGAGTAATAATAAGGGAAGCGTGCTGCTGCAAAATCGGTTTCCGGTCGCCCACCCCATTTTCGGATTAATCATGAAACAGTTGCCAGCCGTGCCTCCGATGTCGTTCGCAACGCTGCCACCGATGGTGCTGATGGTGACTCTTCTGGCGGGCTGCAATACCAACAGCCCGGTCAGCGAGGCTGGACGCAAAGCCGAGCCGATGGTGGACACCACGCGTGATGGCACATCGACCGCTCGCACTGCGACTGGCTACAAGGAAGATATTGCACATCGCATCGTCGAAACCAGTTCGACCAAAGTCTACGTCCAGCGACCGCAAGCATTGCTGCGCTCGGTGATTGTGCTGAAGTTTGTCATCGATGCCAACGGCAGGCTGGTGCGTAGCGAAATTTCGCGTAGCAATCGCGATAGCGCGACCGAGGCAACTGCGCTGGCAAGTCTTCGAGTTGCTGCGCCGTTTCCCAAGCCACCCGCTAATCTTCTGCAGAATGGTCGGATTGAACTTTCCGAGACATGGCTGTTCAATAACGACGGTCGTTTTCAACTTCGCAGCATTGCGCAACCGCAGATGAACGAGTAGATAAACGCTCGGCCGTATGCGTTGATTTGCTGCGCGCATTGGACCACGCTGCAGTCCCACTTAATGAACCGTGCAAGCTGCAACGCAGCGGCGCGCTCCTTGGAGCAACATGTCGATATCCGGCTCTCAATCTCATTCACACCGACCAACGCCTTTGTATTTTTACGGCGAGCGTGCTGGGGTCGAACGTGCGCGTCAATTCGGCGAGTTCTGTCTACGCGCGAGTAGCCTTGATGATGCGCCGTCGAGCCTGCTTCCAGCGCGTCCGATCTTGCCATTTGGTGCGCGCAAAACATCGG
>JAYTZV010000403.1:0-2644 GCA_043741695.1 Burkholderiales bacterium | reverse complement strand
GAATCTCGCCCTGCATTTGAATTACGTCGTCTTTTGCCATGCGTTGTATTCAGTCCCTTGGGCGATTAGCGCGTCGGAATGCCGCCCTTGAAATTCGCCTTGCGAAGCAGCGATTCATATTGCTGCGACATCACATAATTTTGTACTTGCGCCATGAAGTCCATCGTCACCACGACAATGATCAACAGCGACGTACCGCCGAAATAAAACGGCACCTTGTACTGCGCCACCAGAAACTCCGGCAGCAAACATACCAATGTGATGTAAACCGCGCCGGCCAAAGTCAAACGCGTCAAAATTTTATCGATATAACGTGCTGTCTGATCGCCTGGACGAATACCCGGGACAAATGCACCGCTTTTCTTCAAGTTGTCCGCGGTCTCTTTGCTATTAAATACCAGCGCAGTGTAAAAGAAGCAGAAAAACACAATTGCAATCGCATATAACAACGCATGAATCGGCTCGCCAGGTGCCATTGATGCAGACAAATCTTTCAAGAATCGAACGAAACCATTCGTCGTCTCGCCAGCAGTGAACCAGCTCGTAATCGTTGCCGGGAACAAAATGATTGACGATGCGAAAATTGGTGGAATCACACCAGCCATATTCAGCTTCAGCGGCAAATGACTGCTTTGGCCGCCATAAATCTTGTTACCGACCTGCCGCTTAGCGTAGTTCACCAAAATCTTACGCTGACCGCGTTCGACAAAGACTACAAAGAAGGTGACGCCCGCCACCACCAGACAGATCAGAATCGCAATCGGAGCGCTCATTGACCCTGTGCGCACAAGTTCAAACAATCCACCGAGCGCTGTAGGCAAACCTGCTGCGATACCTGCAAAAATAATGATCGAAATACCGTTACCCAAACCGCGTTCAGTAATCTGCTCGCCCAGCCACATCAGAAACATCGTGCCAGTAACCAACGTCACCACACAAGTGAAGCGGAATGTAAGGCCCGGATCCAACACCAATCCGGCTTGCGACTCCAGCGCCACCGCGATACCCAGAGCCTGAAACAACGCCAGCAGCAATGTGCCGTAACGCGTGTACTGCGTGATCTTGCGACGACCCGACTCGCCTTCTTTTTTCAACGCTTCCAATTGCGGGGACACGATCGACATCAATTGCATGATGATCGATGCAGAAATGTAAGGCATGATACCAAGCGCGAACACCGTGAAACGCGATAGCGCGCCGCCGGAAAACATGTTGAACATGCCCAGAATGCCGCCTTGGTTCTGCTTGAACAACTGCGACAACTGGGATGGATCAATGCCCGGCACAGGAATATGTGCACCGACGCGATACACTACCAGCGCGCCGAGAAGAAACCACAAGCGATTCCAAGGGAATCCGCTTGAAGCATTCTTCGAAAGCTGAGGACTAGTCGCCAATTTTCGCTCCAATCAGATTGCGAAATTACGCAACCGATCCACCGGCCGCTTCAATTGCTGCTTTGGCACCCTTGGTGACCAGTAAGCCAGACAATGTAACTTTTTTGGTCAGATTACCGGACAAGATCACGCGGACAACGCGAGCCAGATCCGAAATCACACCAGCCTGCTTCAATGCCAAGATATCGACTTCGCCAACTGGAAGTTTTTCTAGATCGGACAAGCGAACTTCCGCTTTGTAAGGCGTCGCACGCGATTTGAAACCGCGCTTCGGCAAACGCCGCTGCAATGGCATCTGACCGCCTTCAAAACCTACCTTGTGGAAGCCACCGGCGCGGGACTTTTGTCCCTTGTGACCGCGACCTGCAGTTTTACCGATACCTGAGCCGATACCGCGACCGACACGGCGCTTGTAGTGCTTCGCACCTTCGGCCGGTTGAAGTGTATTCAATTCCATGATTTTCCCTTTTCGCTCGCCGAAGCTTACGAAATGACTTTGACGAGGTAGGACACCTTGTTGATCATGCCGCGAACTGCCGGCGTATCTTCAAGTTCCGAAACCGAATTAATCCCGCGAAGTCCGAGGCCGCGTACCGTCGCGCGATGTGTCTCGCGGGTACCGATCAGGCCCTTGACCAATGTTACTTTGACTGTTTTTGCCATTGCGCTCACCTTAGCTCAGGATATCTTCAACTGACTTGCCGCGTTTTGCCGCGATTTCAGATGGGGTATTCATTTTAGCCAGACCATTTAGCGTAGCCCGAACCATGTTGTACGGATTGGTAGAACCGTTCGACTTGGCAACCACGTTGGTCACGCCCATCACCTCGAAAATCGCACGCATCGGACCACCGGCGATCACACCCGTACCGTCTTTCGCCGGCGCCATCAAGACTGACGACGCGCCATGTTTGCCGGTTACTGTGTGCTGCAGGGTACCGTTTTTCAGCGTGACCTTGATCATCTTGCGGCGCGCTTCTTCCATCGCCTTTTGCACAGCGACCGGCACTTCTTTCGATTTGCCTTTGCCCATGCCGATACGGCCATCGCCATCACCGACGACTGCAAGTGCAGCGAAGCCCATGATCCGGCCGCCCTTGACCACTTTGGTCACGCGATTCACAGCGATCATTTTTTCGCGCATGCCGTCATCTGGCTTTTCGCTTTGCATCTTGGATTGCATTTTTGCCATGATGATTTTTCCTTAGAACTTCAGACCAGCTTCACGTGCCGCTTCAGCGACTGCC
>JAYTZV010000402.1:0-7541 GCA_043741695.1 Burkholderiales bacterium | reverse complement strand
CAAGTTGCGCAATCAGGCCCGCGCGCTGCAGCCGCGATTCGCCCATTCCGACGATACCGCCGCAGCAGACCTTGATGCCGGCACCGCGCACACGACCGAGTGTATCGAGCCGATGTTGATAGTCGCGTGTGGAAATTACGTTACCGTAAAACTCGGGCGCAGTATCGAGATTGTGGTTGTAGTAATCGAGGCCGGCGTCTTTGAGTTTTTCTGCCTGGCCAACGCCGAGCATGCCGAGCGTCGCACAGGTTTCCAAGCCGAGTGCCTTGACTTCACGGACCATTTCTTCAACCTGCTCAAGGTCACGATCTTTTGGTTCCCGCCATGCGGCCCCCATGCAGAAACGCGTTGCGCCATGCGCCTTGGCTTCACGCGCAGCTGCCAGCACAGTGTCGAGCGGCAGAATTTTTTGCGCGGTTACGCCAGTGTCGTAGCGTGCGGCTTGCGGACAGTAACCGCAATCTTCCGGACAGCCGCCGGTCTTGATTGACAGCAGCGTGGCGAGTTCGACTTCGGTCGGATCGAAATGTTCACGATGGATTTGCTGCGCGCGGAATAGCAACTCGTTGAACGGCAGGTTGAACAATTCAACCACCGCAGCAACCGGCCAGGCATCGGCAACGATTGGTGTGACGGGCGGGATGAAGGCAACGGGTTGTGATGACATGGCGGGCGATCCTGAAAAATTTTTGTTCGGTTTTAACGTTGATCTGTACTTCAATCTGAACTGCTATTCGTCTAAATGATTTACAGCACGCGCTAACTCAGCCAGTTGGGTTTGCGTTTTTCCAAAAACGCCTGCACACCTTCACGCCCTTCATCACTGGCGCGAATGGTGGCAATGCGCTGCGCGGTATCGGCAATTACCGATGCATCCGGCACCGCACCCGCGATCTCGCGCACCAGCCGCTTGGCCTCGCGCACCGCATGCGGGCTGGCCTTGCACAAGGCATCGACGACATCATCGACTGCACCATCGAGTTCAGCAGCAGCCACCACCTTGTGCACAAAGCCGAGTCGCAATGCTTCGCTAGCATCGAAGCGTTCAGCAGTCAAAAAATAACGCCGTGCCGCATTCTCCCCCATTGCGCGAATTACATACGGAGAAATCGTCGCCGGGATCAAGCCGAGCCGCACTTCGGACAAACAGAACTGCACCTGATCGACTGCGATGGCAATATCGCAGGCAGCGACCAGCCCCATGCCACCGGCGTAGCAATCGCCCTGCACGCAGGCCACCACCGGTTTCGGGCAGCGATATATCGCATAAAACATCCGTGCCAGCAGCGCGGCATCGTCCAGATTTTCAGCCTCGCTGAAACCGGCCATTTGCCGCATCCAATGCAGATCGGCACCGGCGCAAAAGGCACTGCCGTTGGCACGCAAGACGATCGCTCGCACTGAGTCATCCGCGCCGAGCGTATCAAATACCCCGGTTAGTTCAGCGATACAGGCTGCGTTAAAGGCATTATGCACATCGGGAAGGTTCAGCGTCACGGTCACCGTGTGGGCATTACGCAAAATGAGCAAGGTCGAACAAGTAAGCATGGTCACATTCTAAACAGACCGAAGCGCGTATCGGCAATCGGTGCATTTAACGAGGCACTCAAGCCGAGCCCCAGCACGCGACGTGTATCGGCCGGGTCGATCACGCCGTCGTCCCACAAGCGCGCCGACGCATAGTACGGATGGCCCTGCACATCGTATTGATCGCGCAGCGGCTGCTTGAACGCGGCTTCCTCATCTGCTGTCCAAGTGCCACCTTTGGCTTCGATACCATCGCGCTTGACGGTTGCCAATACACTCGCAGCTTGTTCACCACCCATTACCGAAATCCGCGCGTTCGGCCACATCCATAAAAACCTCGGCGCAAAAGCGCGACCGCACATGCCGTAATTGCCAGCACCAAAACTGCCGCCGATGATGACCGTGAACTTGGGTACCGCAGCGGTGGCAACCGCAGTCACCATCTTCGCGCCGTTACGTGCAATTCCTTCGTTTTCATATTTCCGACCGACCATGAAGCCGGTGATATTTTGCAAAAATACTAGCGGGATTTTGCGCTGGCAGCACAGCTCGATAAAGTGCGTGCCTTTTAAGGCTGATTCTGAAAACAAAATGCCGTTGTTGGCAATGATCCCGACCGGCATGCCGTGGATATGTGCAAAGCCGCACACCAGCGTGGTACCGTAGCGCGCCTTGAATGGATCGAATTCACTGCCGTCGACAATGCGCGTGATCACTTCATGAATATCGAACGGCTTGCGGGTATCGACGGGAATCACACCATACAACTCATGCGCCGGATAGTTTGGCTCGACCGGCTCGCGCAATACCAGTGGCGACGGTTTTTTGCGATTCAGATTACCGACGATCGTGCGCGCCAGTGATAACGCATGCAGATCATTTTCTGCCAGATGATCGACCACGCCGGAAAGCCGCGTATGCACATCGCCACCACCTAAATCTTCGGCACTGACGACTTCGCCAGTGGCCGCTTTCACCAGCGGCGGACCACCCAAAAATATAGTGCCCTGGTCTTTAACGATGATCGATTCATCGCTCATCGCTGGCACATACGCGCCGCCTGCGGTGCATGAACCCATCACCACCGCAATTTGCGCAATGCCTTTAGCGGACAGATTGGCTTGATTAAAAAAGATGCGGCCAAAGTGATCGCGGTCGGCAAAAACTTCATCCTGATTTGGCAAATTGGCACCGCCGCTGTCAACCAGATAAATGCACGGCAAATTGTTTTGATCAGCGATTTCTTGCGCGCGCAAATGCTTTTTAACGGTCATCGGATAGTAGGTGCCGCCCTTGACCGTGGCGTCGTTGCAAACGATGACGCATTCGTGCCCGGCGACGCGACCTATGCCGGTGATGATGCCGGCAGCGGGGGCGACGTTGTCATATAAATTGTATGCAGCGAGTTGCGATAATTCCAAAAATGGTGTGCCGGGATCGAGCAGCATTTGTACCCGTTCACGCGGCAGCAACTTGCCACGAGCAAGATGTTTTTTGCGGGCGTCGTCGCCGCCGCCGAGCAGAATTTTTTCAATGGCCGCGCTCAGATCATCAACCAGCAATTGCATCGCTGCGGTGTTGGCCTGCACGTCGGATGCGCGCGCATCGAGCGTTGAATCCAAAATCATGGTGTTTGTCTGCCCGCCGGAAATGTCCCATCGAGATAGTACCAGCGCCCCTCTACTCGCTTGAAGCGGCTGACTTCATGCAGCCGATGTGCGCGGCCGTTGATGCGGTAGCGGGCGACGAATTCAACGGTGGCGTTGTCACCGCTGGTCTGATGATGACGCACTTCAAGACCGAGCCATTGCGCGTTATCGTCGGGTGAAGTCAGCGGTGGCGAAGGTCGGGTTGCAGCCGACCACGTCGCACTGAGATAGGTTTCGTCGTTGCGCGTAAAGGCGCAGTAACGCGAGCGCATCAGCTGTTCGGCTGTGGTCGGCAGCAAGCCGTCGTCGATGAAGCGGCCGCAGCAGAGCGCATAGTCAGCACCCCCGCACGGACACGGTTTCATGAACAGCTCAGTGCGAACGTGGGACGCATCACCAAGGCAGCGCTTTACCGTCGTAATTCAAAAATTTGCCGTTGTCTTCACGTCCAATTTTTTTCAGCGTGATGCGCAGTCCGGCGGCGCTGTCGGCCACCGCGAGGTCGGCTTCGCTACCACCCATGTCGGTACGTACCCAACCCGGATGCAGCGCAACGCAGATCGCACCGGCTGGCCCGTAGGTCAGTGCGGCATCGGCCAACACTGAATTCAATGCCGCTTTGCTGGCGCGATACAACCATCCGCCGCTATTGCTGCGCAGACCGATCGAACCCATCATCGATGAAAGCACCGCGAGCCGGCCTTTCGCGTTGACCACTAATGGCCCGAGCAGCGGCAGCAAGCGCATTGCGCCAAGCACGTTGGCATGCATCACCGCATCGAAGTCGGCCGCACTCGGTGCATCAAGACCTGCGGACTGCGGACCATAAATACCTGCGCATAAAATCGCCACGTCGAGACGCTCATCGTCAAGCTGCCAGCCAAGCGCAGCGCAGTGCTCGACATTATCGATATCGACCAGCAGTACCTCGCAACCGAGCTCGCGAAAATCGTCACCATCAGCTTCTTTGCGCACGGTGGCAATCACGCGCCAGCCATCGCCGCGATACTGCCGTGCGAGTTCCGCACCAATACCGCGTGATGCGCCGACAATCAATGCGGTCGGCATGATCAGACCATCTCGATAGCGAGCGCGGTACCTTCACCGCCACCGATGCACAAGGCGGCCACACCACGTTTGCCGCCGGTTTTTTTCAACGCGCCTAACAGCGTGACGACGATGCGCGCACCGGACGCACCAATCGGATGACCGAGCGCGCAGGCACCACCGTGAATGTTGACTTTACTGTGCGCGATATCGAGCTCGCGCATCGCAGCCATCGGCACTGCGGCAAACGCTTCATTGATTTCAAATAGATCGACGTCGTTGACGGTCCAGCCAATTTTGTCAAACAGCTTGCCGATCGCACCGACCGGAGCAGTGGTGAACCATTCCGGTTCTTGCGAATGACGGCTGTGGCCGACGATGCGGGCGATTGGCGTGCAGCCCAACTTTTTGGCGGTTGATTCACGCATCAATACCAGCGCAGCAGCGCCATCGTTAATCGATGAAGACGATGCGGCGGTGATGGTGCCGTCTTTTTTGAAGGCGGGTTTCAACGCCGGGATTTTATCGAGCCGGGCTTTGGCAGGACCTTCATCTTTGTCGATGACGACATCACCGTTGCGGGCGGCAATCGTGACCGGTGCGATTTCCCATGCAAACGAGCCGTCGGCTGCTGCAGCTTGCGCGCGCTGCACCGAGGCGATCGCAAACGCATCCTGCTTAACGCGCGTAAAGCTGTACTTTGCGGCGCAGTCTTCGGCGAAGGTACCCATCGAACGACCACCGCCCTTTTCGTCCCTAGCGTACGCATCTTCAAGACCATCGATCATCATGTGGTCGTACATCATGCCGTGCCCGATGCGGTAACCGCCACGCGCTTTCAGAATCAGGTACGGCGCATTGGTCATCGATTCCATGCCGCCTGCCACCACAACATCATTAGTGCCTGCCAGCAGAGAATCGATACCGTAGATCGCGGCCTGCATCGCCGATCCACACATCTTCGATAACGTGACCGCACCGGCCGAGACCGGAATACCCGCCTTGATCGCAGCCTGTCGCGCTGGTGCCTGACCCTGCCCTGCCATCAAACAATTACCGAGGATGACTTCGTTGACAGTATCGGCTGCGATACCCGCGCGTTCAACCGCAGCTCGCACTGCAATCGCACCAAGTTCATTGGCCGACAACGCAGAAAAGTCGCCTTGAAAAGCGCCCATCGGCGTGCGTGCTGCACCAACGATGACAACAGGATCATGCATGTGAGTTCTCCGAAAAATTAATGGGTTCGAGCCGATATCGGCTCAGGCACTTTGGCCCGACATTACAGTTTGTCCAATCTGCTGCGCCATGATGCTGAAGCGGCAATCCTGCGGATACGGGAACACGTCGTCGACCACGCCGGCGAGAATGCGCTCCTTGCATGCCTGCCAGTACGATGCGGTCAACAGGTCGGCGTGATGCTGCATGAAATATTTTCGCACAGTCGGATTGCCTAACAAAAAGGTGCCGAACTGTTCTGGAAACACGTCATTGCGCGCAACCGAATACCACGGCTCCGCGGCCATTTCTTCTTCTTCATTGCGCGGCAACGGAATCGTACGGAAATTGCAATCGGTGATGTATTCGATTTCGTCGTAATCGTAGAACACCACGCGACCATGCCGGGTTACGCCGAAATTTTTATACAGCATATCGCCCGGAAAAATATTCGCACGGACCAGTTCCTTGATGGCATTGCCGTATTCGATGATGCCGTGTTCTACGTCTGCCGCGTCGCCGCTACGTTCGGCGTTGGTCAGGTAAATATTCAACGGCACCATGCGGCGTTCGATATACACATGACGGATGATGACCTGACCGTCTTCTTCGAGCACCAGCGAGGGCGCCAATGATTTCAGTTCTGCCAGCAGATCATCGTCAAAGCGGCTGCGCGGAAACGCGACGTCGGAATACTCCAGCGTATCGGCCATGCGACCAACGCGGTCGTGATTTTTCACCAACAGATATTTTTCGCGCACTTGCGCCGGTGTGGTTTCCTTCGGCGGTGGAAACGTATCCTTGATCACCTTGAACACATACGGAAACGACGGCAGCGCAAACACCACCATCACCAGACCTTTGATGCCGGGCGCGATTTCAATGCGGTCAGATGAATGCCGCAAGTGATGCAGGTAGTCGCGATAGAACAGCGACTTGCCGTGCTTTTGCAAACCGAGCATCGTATAAATTTCACTGCGCGGTTTTTTTGGCAGAAGCGAGCGGATGAATTGCACGTACACCGACGGCACTTCCATATCGACCATAAAGTAAGCGCGGGTGAAGGAAAACAGTACCGTGATGACTGCCGTATCAAATAGCACCGTGTCGAGAATCAGCTCACCTTTGCGGTTATGCAGAATCGGAATCACGAATGGAAATTCGCGATTGCCGTTGATCGCTCTGCCTACTAAATAGGCACCTTTGTTGCGATAAAACAGACTCGACAATACCTGCAGTTGATGATTCGGTTCCGGTGGCGTGGTACCAAACATCGTACGTAGACGCCCTTCAACTTGTTCGACATCGCGATCCAGATCGGCGAACGTGGCGTTAAGTTGGAAGTTGGTGACCATACGTTTCAAGCTGAAGCGCAAGCCGTCCTTGACCGGGTAATACACGCGATAGCTCGGCTGTAGTTCAGTGGTGTCGATGTAGTCGGTGGAAATCACCGGCCGCACAAATATGAAGTCATTATGGAAGTACGCGCGGTGCAGAATTTTGCAGCAGACCGAATTGAAAAACGTCTCGGCGAGTTCGGGTTGTTTGTGATCGGTCAGCAGTCCGATGTAATGCAGCTTGACCTCGCGCCAGACCGTGTCAGTGACTTCGTCGTCGTCGTATTCGTCTTCCAGAATCGTTACGCATTCGCGGACGCGCTTGTCGTAAAACGCGATGCGTTCGCGCAGGCGGGTTTGCTGGAGTTGCCAGTCGCCGCGCTCGAAATGCTGCTTTGCCGCTTGGCTAGTAGCGCGGAACAGGCGGTAGTGCTTGTCGAAGCCGTCGAGGATCGTGCGGGCGATATCGAAGGCGATTTGGGATGAGAGCAGTTTGGGGAATGAGGCGGTCATTATCGTGAGGTCATGGCGGATGGCATGTCGGTAGTGTAGCGAGTTCGGTTGGGGTGTTGTGGTGTGGTGTGGTGTAGCGCTATCGCGCGCTGATTGAATTGGTTCATTCTCCGTGGTTCCTCATCGCCGGGGGCGGCCCGGCAGCCGGTGTCTTCTTTTTGCTTCGCTGTATAGACCGGCAACATAGGTAACGCCTGTGCCAAGACATGGGTAACACATTATGCTCATTTTTTAGGCATATTCAAATCGA
>JAYTZV010000401.1:0-2646 GCA_043741695.1 Burkholderiales bacterium | reverse complement strand
AGAACGGATAGTGCATCCGATAAGCCTGCGCGCTGCTTGAGTTCCGCAAACGCTGCTTCGCGCGGCTTGAATGTAATTTTTCCGTCGCGCTGGCCACTGCGATACCCGCGTTGCACGAGACCTTGCACGACCCGCTGGATGTCGGCTTGCAGCGCCAGGGCGGCATCGCGGCTGACGTTCATCCCCATAAAGAGACTGATCTCTGGCTCAGTCACCAGCTTGGCGGAAAACGGTCGCACATTTTCGAGCGCGGTCAGCCCCATCAGCGGTAGCGCAAAGGCGACCGAAATGACCAGCGCATTCAGCAAAAAACCGATCGGCGCGCTTGCCGTATTGCGTAATGCCTGCAGTAATGCATGCCAGTGTTGTCCAATCCAGCGCTTCATCGCGCGCCCTTTGCTGGATGGGCCGGTGTGTCGCGTTCGACCTGCCCGGCATTCAGATAAACGATGCGTGCGGCACTCGCCAGCAGCGATTCATCATGCGTTGAAATTACACAAGTAACCCCCGCCGCATGAAAAGAGCGCAGCGCATCGAACACCTTGCCAGCGCTGACGCGATCGAGGTTGGCGCTAGGCTCATCGGCCAGGATAATTTGCGGCCGATTGACGATAGCGCGTGCGATTGCCACCCGTTGCTGCTCGCCCCCCGACAGCGACAGCGGCGCATTCGACACCTTGTCGAGCAAGCCGACACGGTCCAGCGCTGCGCGGGCACGCTGTTCTGCCTCGTTGTGCCCGGCACCGCACACCATCAGTGGCAGCATCACGTTCGCCAGTACCGAGCGGTCGGCCAGCAGACGTTGTTCCTGCAGGATCAGGCCCAGGTTACGGCGAAAGTACGGCAGACTCTTGCGTTTGATGTGGCCGATATCCTGGCCGTTGACCAGCACCGCGCCGGTGGTGGGTTGTTCGATCGCGGCAATCAACTTCAGCAAGGTCGATTTACCGGCCCCTGACGGGCCTGCCAAAAATACCATTTCACCGCGGCTGATCGTTAGCGACACGTCGTTCAACGCAGGCACGCCGCGCACATAGCGCTTCGATGCGTTTTGCAACTCGATCATCGCGCCGCCGCTCATGGGGTGGCATCACCCAGCAGCGCCTCGACGAAGTCGGCGGCATTAAACGGCTGCAAATCTTCAATTTGTTCGCCAACGCCGATGAAGTAGACAGGAATCGGTCGTGATCTGGCAATTGCCGCAAGCACGCCACCCTTGGCAGTACCGTCAAGCTTGGTGACGACCAGGCCAGTCAGTCCGAGTGCATCGTCAAATGCCTTTACCTGCGTCAGCGCGTTTTGTCCGGTGTTGCCATCAATGACCAGCAAAATTTCATGCGGTGCCGACGCCATCCCTTTGCTGATCACGCGCTTGATTTTTTTCAGCTCTTCCATCAAGTGCAACTGCGTCGGCAGCCTACCGGCCGTATCGACCATCACGACATTGGTTCCCTTGGCAATCGCTGAATGCACCGCATCAAAAGCCACGGCCGCCGGATCGCCGGATTCTTGCGCGATCACCGAAACATTATTGCGCTCGCCCCAGATTGCCAATTGCTCGCGCGCCGCGGCGCGAAAGGTATCGCCAGCCGCCAGCAATACCGATTGATGATGGGCTTGCAAATGCTTTGCCAACTTGCCGATAGTGGTAGTTTTGCCGGCTCCATTGACGCCGGCAATCATCATGACCAAAGGTTGATGGCGACCCAGCATCAGCGGTTTTTCGAGCGGCTTTAACAGCGTGGTCATGATCTCTTGCAGCGCCGACTTGACTTGACTTGCATCGGTTAATTTGTCGTCTTTGACCCGGCGCTTGAGCTGCGCCAGCAGAAATCCAGTGGCATCCACGCCGGCATCGGCCATCAGCAAGGCCGATTCAAGTTCTTCGTACAGTTCGTCGTCGATGCGTGCACCGACGAATAACGTGGTCAGACTTGATGATGTTTTCGATAGCCCAGTTTTCAGTCGTGTCAGCCACGAGCGTGGCGCGGGCGCGGAGCTCTCTATTTCCAAAGCGGCGGCTGTTACTGAAACCGCTGCCGGGGCGGCGGTAACGGTAATCGGTTGTGGCTCCGGTTCAGTCAGAACTGGAGCGAGCGGAACTGGTTCTGCTGGTGGTTTTTTTTTAAAGAAACTGAACATGAAAATGGATGGAAGAGCGTTGGGTCGCAACAGCGGCAGAGACAAAACCAGAGGGTGCATTCTATCAGAGCGAGTTGTCGCGGCGGAGCGTGTCAGCGTGCGGGTAAGCTACACTGCGGGCGCATCTGCCTGCCCCGCGTTGCCCAAAAAAAATTTGCAGGATGTATGTAAAGGATGCGTTGGTTTTTGGTGAGCGAGACTACCGCCACAGTCAACTGTCAAGATCAATCCGCCGCCTGCGCCACACCACTTCAGGAATCGTATGCCAAAAAAACTGCATGCCAAACCGGATACCGTTGCCCGACCGTGTAGCGTGCCGCGTCAGGTCCGCATCATCGCTGGTAACTGGAAACGCACACCGCTGCCAGTGCTGGACGCGAGCGGCTTACGGCCCACGCCTGACCGGGTTCGCGAGACCGTGTTCAGCTGGTTGACGCATTTGTTTGGCGAGCAGTGGGACTCGATTGCTTGCCTCGATTTGTTCGCCGGCTCGGGTGCGCTCGG
>JAYTZV010000400.1:0-2650 GCA_043741695.1 Burkholderiales bacterium | reverse complement strand
AAAATGTCGAACGCATTACCGCATTGTTGATCGATATCTGCGGTCAGCCTGGCATCACGCAAGTCGGCCCGATTGATGATCACGTCATCAATTTGCCGCAGCGTAATCCTGTGCAACTGCGCACAGCACGCGCCAGCAAGGTAATCGGTGTGCCGTTCAGTGACGTGCAGATCGCCGATATTTTTACGCGTCTGGGCTTGGAATTTTTACAGTCTGCCGGTGTCTTTGAAGTGACACCGCCTTCGTATCGCTTCGATATGGAAATCGAAGAAGACTTGATCGAAGAAGTCGCGCGCGTATTCGGTTTTGAAAATATTCCGGCACTGCCGCCGGTAGCAGCGAGTGCGATGCGAATCGACCCGGAGAATCGCCGGTCATTATTCACAATCCGTCGTCAGGTCGCTGATCTGGATTATCAGGAAGTCGTCAATTTCAGCTTTGTTGATGAAGCGTGGGAGCGCGACTTCGCAGGTAATACCGATCCCATCAAATTACGCAATCCGATTGCGAGCCAAATGAGCGTGATGCGCTCGAATCTGATCGGTAGTTTGATCGCCAACGTCCGCTATAACCTCAATCGCAAAGCTAGCCGGATTCGCGTGTTTGAAATCGGCAGTGTGTACTTGCGCGACGCCACGGTCGCCGATGGCGGCCTGACAGTAGCGGGCTTCGCGCAACCAAAGCATCTGATGGCATTGGCCTATGGCGCAGTTACTGAAGAACAGTGGGGCGTTGCCGCACGCAATGTCGATTACTTCGATGTCAAAGCCGATCTCGAAGCCTTGATGGCGCCGCAACCTGTGCGTTTTATGCCGCTGGAGCATCCGGCATTGCACCCGGGGCGTTCGGCATCCGTGTTGATCAATGGGCAGGTGATCGGCATGATTGGTGAATTGCATCCGCGCTTGCAGCAGAAGTATGAATTGCCGTTGGCGCCGATTGTATTCGAGGTCGAGACCAGTGCGTTGCAATCGCGCCAGTTGCCGCGGTATCTGGAATCGTCGAAATTCCCGGCGGTTACGCGCGACCTTGCAGTGACCGTTGCGCAAGCGATTTCCGTGCAGGCGTTGATCGACACTTTCGAGCATGAGAAACGAACTAACCCAGTCTGCAATGTGTTGCAAGCCATTGTTTTATTTGATGAATATCGCGGCACTGGATTGCGTCAAGGTGAGAAAAGTCTTGCTTTCCGATTCACCTTGCAAGATACTCAAGGCACACTGCAAGACGACAAAGTAGAGGCGGTTATCGCTGCACTTGCTCTGGCTGTCGACAATAATCACGGCGCAAGATTGCGCACTTGAGTCGTTTGTTTGATGCGCTTTCAAGGCATTTTTTTAAGCGCTTACTTGAGTCGCATTCGATGCATTGCGTACCTACGGCAGGGCGGGAGACACAACTATGAACGACGTTATCTCGACAGAGATGCAATCTGTTTTGAGTGCCGATCTGAATCGGGCCATGCGTGAAGCACAGGCACGTTCACAAGCTGAAAAAAATCTTCCGACGCTGACCAAAGCTGAACTCGGCGAACTTCTCTTTGAGCAGGTCGGTTTGAACAAGCGTGAAGCCAAGGATATGGTCGAGACTTTTTTCGATGAAATTCGCGATGCGCTCGTTCGCGGTGAAGCCGTCAAGTTGTCCGGCTTCGGCAATTTTCAGCTACGCGACAAGCCACAACGTCCTGGCCGTAATCCGAAAACCGGCGAGGAAATTCCGATTACCGCGCGTCGAGTCGTGACATTCCATGCCAGTCAAAAGTTGAAGGGAATGGTGGAAATGCCACCGACTCAACTTGCCCGTCCGCGATAAGCCGCACCAATGAATGACCGTACCAGCAAGTCTGAACTCATCACGCTGCCGTTGATTCCCGCGAAGCGTTATTTCACGATCGGCGAGGTCAGTGAATTGTGTGGTGTCAAACCGCACGTGCTGCGTTATTGGGAACAGGAATTCACTCAGCTCAAGCCAGTCAAGCGACGTGGCAATCGCCGCTACTACCAGCATCACGAGGTGCTGTTGATTCGGCGGATCCGTGAGCTGTTATACGAACAAGGATTTACCATCAGTGGCGCGCGCAACAAACTTGACAGTCGCATGGGGCAGGGCGAGGACGTTGGCGTTGAAGCGGCGGATAGTGTTGATATTGACCAGCGATTGCACGAAATCCGGGGCGAGTTAGCGGCCGTGTTGGAGCTACTTAAAATTTAGGCAGTTACAGTTACAGTTACAGTCGCAGTCACGATCACAGTCTCGAATGCGCATAATCACTTGCGATCGCACACCTCCCTGACCTACCGCCGTTTTATAGCCGATTCGAAGACATATCACTTTATCGGCGCATGATCTTCTTATCCGCTCTGCAATTCAACGTGCTGATCAATTTTCCGTCCGGCGCGATAGTTTCGAGATGGACGTCAAATCCCCATAGCCGTGTCACATGTTTCAGGACTTCATCAGCCTGCTGATTCAGTGGCCGACGCTGAAATTGTGTGTGTCGTAACGTGAGTGCGCGGTCACCGTGCGTGTCGACTGACCACACCTGGATATTTGGTTCACGGTCCCCTAAATTGTATTGATTGGCGAGCTTCTGTCGCACATACCGAAAGCCGCTTTCATCATGGATCGCCGATACCTGCAGAGCGTCTTC
>JAYTZV010000399.1:0-2653 GCA_043741695.1 Burkholderiales bacterium | reverse complement strand
TGGTCGCAGCAATGGCTTGGCCTGAAACGGCTGGTCGGTCGAGATCGCCCACTCGTCTGATGCCGTCGGTCTTCTCTTCTTTTTTCAAGGCATTGTGGGCGCAACTGCATATCCGCATGCTGCTGCTGACGCTGCTGCCGTTCTTCTTGTCGATTGCAATTTGGGGTGCGGCGCTGTGGCTGGGCTTGCAGCCATTGATCGACTGGATTCAAGCCAGCTTCCTCGATAAAGACGGCTTTCGCATTATCGGTGGTGTACTCGGCTGGTTCGGACTCGGTACGATCAAGAGCGTGATTGTGCCGATGATAGCGATGTGGGCACTGCTGCCTTTGATGATCTTCACGGCACTTATTTTTATCGCGACGCTGGCGATGCCGGCGATTGTCAACCATGTCAGCAAGCGTGATTACCCGCTACTCGAACGTCGACACGGCGGCTCGATGATGGGGCTGCTGTGGATCTCGCTGACGTCCTTTATTGTTTTCGTCGCATTGTCTTTACTGAGCTTGCCACTATCGTTACTTCCACCGCTGGGCTTCATTATTCATCCGCTGTTATGGGGATGGCTGACCTATCGCGTACTGGCCTACGATGCGCTGGCTGCGCATGCCGACAAGACTGAATTACACGTGATTCTGTATCGGCATAAGTGGCCGCTGCTGGTGATCGGTGCAATAACCGGCGCGCTTGGTGCCGCGCCCACCATGCTGTGGCTCGGTGGGGCATTGTCGGTGATTCTGTTTCCATTTCTCGCGGCGCTGTCGATCTGGTTGTACGTGCTGGTATTCGTGTTTACCGGACTGTGGTTCCAGCATTACTGCCTTGCCGCGCTGCAGGCACATCGGGCTGCCTGAAACACTTTGTGGCATGATCCCGCCATCGCACAAACCTCTCTTTTGACATCCCCATGACCATCGGACTCATCATCATCGGCGACGAAATCCTTTCTGGAAAACGCAGCGACAAGCATTTTCCGAAAGTGGTCGAACTGCTTGCTGCGCGCGGTTTGCAACTCAGCTGGGCCGAATATCTCGGTGACGATCGAGAGCGCATCACGCGCACGCTTGAACGCACAATGGCGACAAATGACATCGTCTTTTCTTGTGGCGGCATTGGTGCGACGCCCGATGATCACACCCGCCAATGTGCTGCGGCTGCGTATGGTGTAGCGCTCGAACTGCATCCAGAAGCAAGGCAGCGCATCGAAGAGCGGATGGCCGACATGGCGCGTGAAAGCGGCACGCCGCTTGATCTGAATGCACCTGAAAATTTACACCGACTGAAGATGGGCGAGTTCCCGCAAGGCGCGGCGATTATCCCGAATCCGTACAATAAAATTCCGGGATTTGCGCTGCGTACCGGTAACGGTGGCGCGCATTATTTTGTGCCGGGCTTTCCGGTGATGGCGTGGCCTATGATCGAGGCGGTGCTCGATACACACTATCGCCATCTGTTTCATGCCGTCGCCCGCATCGAGAAAGCGGTGTTCGTTTATGGTTCGATGGAGTCGACACTGACGCCGTTGATGGAGGCGATTGAAGCCGACTATCCGCTGGTGAAGGTGTTCAGCTTACCGAGTGTGGGCGATGCGCAGACACGCCGACATATCGAGCTCGGTGTCAAAGGCGAGCCGGTGCAAGCAGAGCAGGCTTTCAAGATAATGACGGATGCGCTCAGTCAGATGGCGATTGAATTTGTACCGATTGTGTCCAGCAATTGATGTCGCTGGTGGCTAAGCGGTTGTTAGCCGTCGCCGTGAAAGCCGGTGAGTGCGCTCTCAGTTTGATCTGTGTGCGGTAGTGGCGCGACGCGATCTGGCATCATCCAGCGCACGACACACTTGTTCGGTACCGTCTAGCACACGCGGTCCAGCGCGGCTGAGTAAGTCCGCATCAATCATCAGCAGGTTATTGGCCTTCACGGCCCGCAGTGATGGAAAGCGTCGCCAGCCAGACAGTGCCGCTGCGGTATCGCTGCTGCCGCTCAAAATCACTTCCGGATCGGCCTGCAATACTGCTTCGGTACCCACCACGGGCGCAATCTGCGGTAACTGCGCAAAAATATTTTTACCACCGCACAGCGCGATCGCCTGTGAAGCGAGATGCGCGCCGTTAAGTGTCATCAGCGGCGCTTGCCAGATTTGATAAAACACGCTGACCACTGGTCGTGCCTGATAGGTCGCTTTGAGATTGGTCAGTCGCATGCGGAATACGCTGGCAGCGGGTATGCCGACTTGGGTAGTGCCGGCCAACGCGGCGAGTCGTTCGATCGACGAGGCTACCGTGGCGAAATCGCGCGGATCACTGGCGAAGATGGGAATTTGCAGTGCGCGCAGCCGCGCGATCTGGGCCGCGGCATTACCACTTGTCCACACCACCAGCAGATCGGGCTTCAGTGCCACGATGCGTTCAAGATCGAGTGCCGCAGAACCACCCACCGACGGGATTTTTTTCGCTGCTGCAGGGTAGTCGCTGTATTGGCTGACGCCGATCACCGCCGTGCCCGCACCGGCAGCAAACAGCAGTTCGGTTGCATGCGGTGCGAGACTGATGATGCGCTGCGCAGGCTGTGCGAGTGTGACGGTATGGCCGCTGTCGTCGATGACGCTGAGTGCCTGTGCGCCAAGCGGCGAGGCCAGCATGGCTGCTGCTAG
>JAYTZV010000398.1:0-2682 GCA_043741695.1 Burkholderiales bacterium | reverse complement strand
AACTTTTATACCGTATTGACGGCATGGGCCGCGTCGTAATTTTTTAAACTACGTGTTCAGGCGCGAGTGCACACGGCAGGCCATCGTCATCGGTCTCGATTTGTATCGTGGTGTGCGAAATTTGAAACAGTTCTTGTAATTCGGTAGCGATCTTTTTGTGAATGGCGTCGCCCGGAAATCCGGCAGGAAATACCAAATGTGCGGTTAGCGCCACGTCGGTCGTGCTCATTCCCCAAATATGCAAATCGTGGACCTCAGAAACTCCACTCACACTGCTGAGGTAGTGACGTACTTTTTCGATATCGACACCATCCGGCACTGCGTGCAATGCAAGCTTGATTGAATCTTTAAGCAATCCCCAGGTACCAACTACGACAAGAATTGATATGACCAAACTGATCATAGGATCGAGCCACTGCCATCCCGTGTAGACAATTGCAAACCCGGCGATAACCACACCCAGAGCAATCGCCGCATCCCCCGCCATATGCAAGAAAGCCGCCCGCACATTCAGGTCACCCTTTCGTCCAGACATGAACATCAATGCGGTTGCAAGATTGATCACAACACCGACTGCGGCAACGGCAATGACGGTCATGCCTTCGACATCAGAAGGATGCCGAAAACGCACAACAGCCTCCCACGCGATGCCACCGGTCACGATGAGTAATAGCGACGCATTGGTCAATGCGGCAAGGATCGACGTGC
The DNA here is from genome assembly GCA_043741695.1 of Burkholderiales bacterium. Taxonomy (GTDB): domain Bacteria; phylum Pseudomonadota; class Gammaproteobacteria; order Burkholderiales; family Burkholderiaceae_D; genus Actimicrobium. Next base: position 1,974 of record JAYTZV010000398.1, on the reverse strand, counting down.
TGCGTAACCCGTACGTGAACCGTTTTGTTGGTGCTTTTTTTACCAATATACTCGCACCCCACGCTAGCAAAAGCCCGAGCACGTCACTTAAATTGTGGCCCGCGTCAGCGAGCAGCGCCAGCGAGTTCCCCAAAATTCCGTACGTCGCTTCGGCAATGACGAAACCGGCATTTAAAATAATGCCAATCAAAAACGCTCTGCCAAAATCTTTCGGGGTGTGTGCATGACCATGGTTGTGGGAGGCATGGTCATGGCTGTCTTCATGTGCACCCGTATCTTTTTTGTTACCGAGGTGTTCTTGTTTGTGATCTTGTGCCATTGATGCTATCCATTCATTGCGTTGCTACGCTCAAATACTTGTTGTAATGCTGTTCGACGATGTTGATTTTCGTGAGCAATTCAATTTGCTACCAAAGACCCGAGATACCTGCGTAAACGCCAAATCCTGCTGAGACCGTGATCACTGATGCAACGAGTACCGCGTAGGGGCCTCTCAGACGATGCGGTTCGGGAAGCCGTCGCGCCAACAAATACAGAAACCCCAGCACGATTGGCAACAACAAGGCGTTCATGACTTGCACGCCAACGCTCAACCTCACCAAGTTCACGCCAGAGGCCACGATCACGCCGCCAATGATTAATGACCCTGTGTAGGTACCGTAAAACCAAGGTGCCTCTTTCGGCGAATGATCCAGCGAATGTTTGACACCGAGTAGCTCTCCAACGGTGCGCGCCGCCGTCAAGGTAACTACGATCGTTGCCACCAAAGCCGAACCAATCATGCCCATGCCAAACAAGAGTTTGCCGGATTCTTCGCCAAGAAATGGTGTTAGTGCCTGCGCAATTTGTTGCACGGTATCGAGCGCCGCACCATGCCTAGAGACGCCCAGTGTGGCAGCAGTCGCGATCAATACTGCCGCCATAATAATTTGCGTTACGATCGCACCGACGGCCGTATCCCACCGTGCGGTGCGCAAATCATCGACGGTCAACTTTTTTTCGACGACTGCGGACTGTTGGTAGAACACCATCCACGGCATGATCACCGCGCCGATGTTAGCAGCGACCAGATATAGATAATTCGTATTCGTCCACGGGATTGAAACCGCTTCGGTCACCATGTTCGCTACCACTGGGTGCGCGCGCCACGCGACGACCAGAAAAACCAGCTCGAAGGCACCAATGCATAGCGCAATGCGCTCAACTGATAAATATGATCCCGTGTAGGCCATCAGCACGAGACCCCCGACTGTCACTGCCATGGTCCAAGGTGCCGGGATGCCAAACAGCAGGCCAACACCGGCCAAGCCGCTCAGTTCGCTGAGCAGAGCGCCAATGCAGGCGACGACCAACGTGCCCACCGACAGCAATGCCCACCCTCGACCAAAGTACGCCTGGATCAAGTCGCCATGACCTTTGCCAGACACGATACCCAGACGAACGGTCAACTCCTGCACAATAAAAAGGATGGGCGCCAACACCAGTTGCAATAAAAGCAGTTGATAGCCCCACTGCGCTCCGCTTTGTGCAGCGGTGATCACGCTTCCTGCATCGGTATCGGCCAACATCACAACAATGCCAGGGCCAGCAATCAAGGCAAATCGTGCCCATCGCGCACGTAACGATTGTGGTGACCGTCTGTCGACGCTGGTACCTACGTATTTAACTTCAGGCATTTTGTTCGTTATGTATGAGCGATTGACTCGTCGCGGTGTCCGTGGTGAGACGATTTCGATGGATCAAATAAAAAAGAAGGGGCAGTACCAATAACGTGAGCGCAGTCGACGAAAGAATTCCGCCGATGACTACCGTTGCCAGCGGGCGTTGTACCTCGGCTCCGGTCCCGGTGGCAATCGCCATCGGAATGAAACCGACCGAGGCCACCAAGGCAGTCATTAATACTGGCCGAAGACGTCCAAGCGCCCCCTGCTCGATGGCGTCACGCAAAGGCATCCCCTGCTGCATATTGGCGCG
>JAYTZV010000397.1:0-2687 GCA_043741695.1 Burkholderiales bacterium | reverse complement strand
GACGAATCGCAGAAAACGAATCATCCAGCCCGTATTACCATCACTTCCAGTATGCTTCGCCGGGATGGCAGCGGCTTCCCGGCCGAGCTGACGTTTTTTCTGGCAGAAGCTGCGCATAGCGCACCTGCTGTTATCGTCACCAGTCACGATTTGAGCGAGCGCCAGCATACCGCCACCACCCTTGCCCTAATTGAGGCGCGCTTCAGAGCGATCGTGTCGAACACGCCGGGTCTGGTCTACCAATTTCGTCGCATGCCGGATGGCAGCATCGCATTTCCCTACTTAAGTGAAGCGTGTCACGCGCTGCTCGATATTGACCCGGAGCGTCTGGCCAGTGAGCCACATTTATTTGTATCGCAAATTGTAGAAGAAGACCGCGCTTCCTATCTCGCATCGATGGAAGCATCAGCCGCTGAAGCGACTACCTGGAATTGGGAAGGCAGAATCCGTATCGCCGCATGGAACGACATCAAATGGATCAACCTGCGTGCAACGCCACGGCTGCTTTCCAGTGGCGGCATGCAGTGGGAAGGCATCATGACCAATATTACGCAAAGCAAACTGGAAGAAGCCGAAATCAAACGCTCACGTGCGCAACTGGCCGAACTGTCGGCGCATATCGAACGCGTGAAGGAACAGGAACGCACCCGTATCGCGCGTGAAATTCACGATGACCTCGGCGGAAATCTGACCGCCATCAAAATGGCACTGGCGCTGCTCAAACGCCGTTTGCCCGAAGACGAGACGCTGGCTGAAAAGGCCGATTACGTCGATTCCCTAGTCGACCGCACGATTGAATCGATCCACCGGATTTCGGTCGATCTGCGACCCGGCATTCTGGATTTTGGCATCGTCGCGGCAATCGACTGGCAAGCACGCGAGTTCGAAAAGCAGGCAGGCATTCCCTGCCAGGTCTTCGCCAACAAAAAAGAGATCGACTTGTCGACCGAACAGGCCAGCGCCCTGTTTCGTATTTTTCAGGAATCGCTGACCAACATCAGCAAACATGCCAAGGCGAGTCGCGTGACGGTAAAACTGACGCGCAGCGCCAGCGCCATCCAGCTTGAAGTCAGCGACAACGGCGGCGGGATCGGCGCACGCGACCAGCTGAAACCGAAATCGTTCGGTATTCGCGGCATGATTGAACGGGCTGATGCGCTCGGCGGCAAATTAACCGTCACCAATGCTGAAACGGGCGGCAGCGTGGTGGCAATAAGCCTGCCGCTTTCGCCCGCCTTAGTCAGCAAGAACAATGACAATAGCGAATCGCCTTGACTGGCGAGGGTGTTCCGTTGTCTCGTGGAGTGGGCGAGGAGTGATCAAGGCACTTAATGAACAAACATAATCAGATCAAGGTATTGATTGCAGACGATCATGCGATCGTGCGCGAAGGCTTGCGCCAGATTCTCGCCGATACCAAAGACATCGTTGTTGCAGGTGATGCAGAAACCGGTCTCGATGCGATCAAGCTGGTACGCGCTGCCGACTGCCAGGTGCTGCTGCTCGATATTTCGATGCCCGACCGCAGTGGCATCGAAGTGCTCAAGCAACTACGCAAAGAATGTCCGCAGACGGCGGTGTTGATGTTATCGATGCATCGTGAAGACCAATATGCAATTCGCTCATTAAAAGCCGGTGCCGCAGGCTATCTGAACAAACAGAGCGCGCCGGCAGAACTTGTCAACGCGATTCGTCAGGTAGCAGCCGGGCGCAAGTATGTCAGCGCTGCGCTGGCGCAGGAACTGGCTAATCAAGTCAATGATGACCATGAAACGCCACTGCACGAGACGCTGTCGGATCGCGAGTATCAAACCATGACCATGATTGCCTCCGGCAAGACCGTGACCGATATCGCCAATGAATTGCTGCTGTCGGTAAAAACGATCAGCATGTACCGCGCACGCGTGCTGCAAAAAATGAAGCTGCGCCACAATGCGGAATTGACGCACTATGCGATCAGGAATCATCTTGTTGAATAAGCCGGCAACAGGCATTGGCTGGAATTACCAGCGCAGATTGAACGCTTCCATGCAGTTCACTCGCCTGATCGCGACATCGCGAATGCGTCGCGCTTGTTCAGCAAACCCACGCATTTTTGAAAGATAGACCGTGCCCTCACCTCCGCTCAATCCGGCTGATATCGCACGTGAAGCGTTCCGTCAGCTTGCCACACGCAGAATCGCGCCAACACCGGACGCGTACCGGACCATCTACGACGCCATCGCTGGCGAACGCAGCAAATCGCCCGCGGAAGACGTGTTGCAGCAATTTGCCGATATGGTGCAGGCATCCGGCCCATCAACGCAGCTGGCCGAATTCGGCCAGCGGCTGGCCGCACAGTATGCGTCAGCCGATTGGGCCGGCTATGCAGCGAGTCTCGGTGAGCTGGCGGATGCCTGTTTGAAACCGCAACCGATATCGCCGCAAACGCAGCTACAGACGCCGCTTCAAACACATCTACCAACGCCACTACAAACACAACCACCGGATCAGCAAAAAGATCATCAACAAGCTGCAACGCCGATCGCAGTTACTGCGCCCTCTTTCGCCGCACCCACCGTAGCGGCAGCATCGACCGGCGTAACGACAGCACGCAATGCGTTCGGCGAAGAACATCAGGTCCGTATCCTGCGCGACATGCTCACACGCACGCTCTTGCTCGCCGTCGTCGGATTACTCGTCAAGGC
>JAYTZV010000396.1:0-2689 GCA_043741695.1 Burkholderiales bacterium | reverse complement strand
GATTTTGCAATTACCGTTGCGGCGCGCAAGCTATTTGATATCGTGCGCGCATTGCCCGACGGCGCCAAACTGAAGCTCGATACCAAAGACAAACAAGTTGTGGTGAGCGCAGGGAAATCCCGCTTCACATTACAAACGCTGCCCGCAGCCGATTTTCCCAGGATGGAAACCGCGGCTGGACTGGGCGATGAAATCAAGCTGCCACAAAAAACGCTGAAACGCCTATTGCAATTGGTGCAATTTGCGATGGCAAGCCAAGATATTCGCTATTACCTGAACGGTATGTTGCTAGTGTTGGATGGCAAAATGCTGCGTGTGGTAGCAACGGACGGGCACCGCTTGAGCTATGCAGAAACAACGCTGGAGACCGAAACCGCCCCGTTACGTGAAGTGATCATCCCACGCAAGACGGTGCAGGAACTGGTCAAATTACTGAGTGATGTGGATGATCCAGTGAGCCTGCAGATAGGTGCCAATCAAGTCACCATCCGGCTACCGCATAGCGAACTGGTTTCCAAGGTGGTAGACGGAAAATTCCCGGATTACCAGCGTGTGATTCCGCAGAATCAGCCACGACAGTTGAAGGTGAATCGCCAAACCGTGATGCAGGCGCTGCAACGTGCATCGATCCTGTCGAATGAAAAGTTTCGCGGCGTGCGCTTGGTGATGAGCGAAAATACTCTTGGCATCATCTGCAACAACAACGAGCAGGAAGAAGCCGCTGACGAAATTGAAGTGCAATACGCGGGCGAACCCATCGATGTGGGCTTTAACGTCACCTATTTGCTCGATGGCCTAGGCGCATTAGGTGCCGAAAGCATCACGCTGTCGCTTGCAGACGCTAATAGCAGCATGTTGTTAACCAGCGAGTCTGAAGCTGGATTCAAATACGTAGTGATGCCGATGCGCATCTGAGTGGACTGACTCAGTTTCTTACAGCAGTCATTAACCGGAAAGACCCATGGCAGACAATTACGATTCCTCCAGTATTCGCATTCTCAAAGGCCTCGACGCCGTCAGAAAACGCCCCGGTATGTATATCGGCGATACCTCCGACGGCACCGGCCTGCATCACATGGTGTTTGAGGTGCTGGATAACGCGATTGACGAAGCGCTGGGCGGCTATTGCGATGACATCAAGGTCATCATTCATCCGGATAATTCGGTATCGGTGCTGGATAACGGACGCGGGATTCCGACAGACATTAAGGACGACGACGAATTCAAGCGTAGTGCGCTCGAAATTGTGATGACCGAGCTGCACGCGGGTGGCAAATTTGACCAAAACTCGTACAAGGTTTCGGGCGGCTTGCACGGCGTGGGCGTGTCAGTAGTCAACGCGTTATCAGACTGGCTTAAAGTAAAAGTGTGGCGCAATGGCACCGCGCACCTTCTAGAGTTTGCGCACGGCGTGATCACCGGCCCGGTACAGATTCTGGGCGACACCGAACGCAAAGGCACCGAAGTGCATTTTATGGCCAGCATCGAAACCTTTGGGCTTATCGAATACCACTACGACATTCTTGCCAAACGCATTCGCGAACTGTCGTTTCTGAATAACGGCGTAAAGATCGAACTCGCCGATCACCGCACCGGCAAAAGCGAAAACTACGCGCATTCTGGCGGCGTTAAAGGCTTTGTCGAATACATGAACAAAGCCAAAAGCGTACTGCACCCAAAGATTTTTCACGCGGTCGGCGAAAAAGACGGCATGACCGTCGAAGTCGCAATGCAGTGGAACGACAGCTATTCCGAAGTCGTGCAGTGCTTCACCAACAACATCCCACAACGCGACGGCGGCAGCCACTTGACCGGCCTGCGCATGGCGATGACGCGGGTGTTGAATAAATACATCGAAGAAAACGAGCTGGCGAAAAAAGCCAAGGTCGAAACCACCGGCGACGATATGCGCGAGGGGCTTACCTGCGTGCTGTCGGTCAAAGTGCCCGAGCCAAAGTTTTCGTCGCAGACCAAGGACAAGCTGGTGTCTTCCGAAGTGCAGCCGGTGGTGCAGGAAGTCGTCGGGCAGAAACTGTCCGAGTTTCTGCTCGAAAACCCCAGTGACGCCAAAATTCTGGTCGGTAAAATTCTGGATGCGGCAAGGGCACGCGAGGCTGCACGCAAGGCACGCGAAATCACCCGCCGCAAAGGCGTGATGGATACAATGGGCTTACCGGGAAAATTAGCAGATTGCCAAGAGCGCGACCCTGCCAAATGTGAAATTTACTTGGTAGAAGGCGACTCTGCGGGTGGCAGCGCCAAACAAGGTCGCGACCGTAAAAATCAAGCTATTTTGCCGCTGAAAGGTAAAATATTAAACGTTGAAAAAGCACGTTTTGATAAATTAATTGGCTCGCAAGAAATCGCTACGCTGATTACCGCGCTTGGCACGAGTATTGGTAAAGCTGATTTTAATGTCGAAAAATTACGCTATCACCGCATTATCATCATGACTGATGCCGATGTAGATGGCGCACATATTCGTACGCTGCTTCTTACTTTTTTCTATCGCCAGATGACTGAGCTGGTTGAGCGCGGCCATATTTACATCGCACAGCCACCGCTATACAAAGTAAAACAAGGCAAAGATGAGCGCTATTTAAAAGATCAACAAGAATTGGATATTTACTTGCTTAATTCTGCCCTTAAAGGCGCCGAACTTGATACCAAAACCAGCGCAGGTGTGTTA
>JAYTZV010000395.1:0-19844 GCA_043741695.1 Burkholderiales bacterium | reverse complement strand
GGGACTACTCCCGCTTGTGCTGCGTTAGACATGACAACCTCTACTATGATGATAAGAAATCTGTACGCGCACCAGAATGACCTTTACACTTTGCTCTTCTTTTTTGCAGGTCAGCGGGCATCGAATTTGCTCGCTATTTTACCCGCTGCAACGGCGATTCGCCGTCCCGACCATGACTTTTTTGCCCGATACCCCATATGACTTCACCTGAGATTGCAGTTAACCAACTTCCTCCAATCGATCGAACGGTATTTTTTGTATCAGACGGCACTGGCATTACCGCCGAGACATTCGGGCATTCGGTATTAACGCAGTTCAATTTACGCTTTCGCCAGATTCGCATGCCGTTTGTCGATACGTTGGACAAAGCCCATGCCACTGCCCAGCGGCTCAACGAAGCGTTCGTCACCGATGGCAAACGTCCGATCGTATTTTCGACGCTGGTTAAAGCCGACTTATCGGCGGTTATTCGCGCAACGAACGTGGTCTACATGGACCTGATCGACACGTTTGTGAAACCGCTCGAACAAGAGTTCGGCGTCAAATCCACTCATTCGATCGGACGCAGCCACAACATCGCCGATTCGGACGACTATAAAAATCGCATTGAGGCAATCAATTATTCGCTGGCGCACGATGACGGACAATCGCATCAAAATTTGGCCAGCGCCGATGTCATTCTGGTCGGCGTATCACGCTCCGGCAAGACGCCGACGTCGCTGTTTTTGGCCATGCAATACGGCATCAAGGCAGCCAACTATCCGTTGATTCCCGAAGACTTTGAACGTGGCAAATTACCGAGCGGCTTGCTCAATTACCGTAGCAAGATTTTTGGCTTATCGATTACGCCAGATCGACTTTCCGAAGTGCGTAACGAGCGCCGCCCCGGAAGTAAATATGCAGCAATCGAAAACTGCCGCTACGAAGTCAACGAAGCTGAAGCGATGATGCGGCGCGAAGGCATCCGCTGGATGTCGTCGACCACTAAATCTATCGAAGAAATTGCGACCACGATTCTGCAGGAGATCAAATCCGACAAGCGCGCATTTTGATACGGTGTTTGCTGTGTTGATGATTCACACTCTTTCAGGATTTCACAGTGGCCTACGATTACAGTTCTGAAAGTCAGCGGCTGGAGTTGCCGAACCCGTATCGCGTCGAAAATCTGTTCCGCTTCGTGACCGCAGCGTTCTACCTGGTGTGCGGCGTGCTCACGCTGTTGGTGGCACGCACCAATCTCGATGGCATGAAGGCTGGCTTCGTGGTGCCGCTGGCAGTCGGCATTCTGTTAATTGGCTACGGTATTCGCTGTGCCGCCATCGGCATGACCCGACTGCGCTTTTTTTTTTTCGGCCGTGCGTTGCCGGTCGGATTGGCACCGGAATTGCAAAACGGAAGCACTGGTCGCTCGCCGCGCATCAATGCAGTTCAAGAAGATTTACGCCGCGGCACGCTCAGTTTTCCGGAACCGACCGGCGCATTGAACGGCTTGCTGTATCACCGCTTTCCGCGCTTGATTCTGGCGCCGCAGCCGGTGCAGCAGCTGGCGCAGGCGCAGTTTCGCAACGGCCTCGTGATCGCGCTGACCTTGCTGTCGCTGTTAGTGGCGTGGCTGGGATTTTCACGACCACAGACGGCCGAGTGGATCGGCATTTTTTATTTTTCCTTCGCGTCGTGGCTAGTACTACGGCCGATGGCATCCACCAGCGATCTACCTGCGCAAGTCAATGTCAATGAAAACGGCGTCATCGCCCTCGTGGTCGCAGCGATTCTCGGTCCGGTGATCGTCGCGTTTTTTGCGCGTTCGCTGCCAGCGTTGCCGTGGCTGACGCTGCATTGGCAGGCGCTGTTTTTATTGCTTGCCGCCTTGATCGCGGTAGCGTTATTTTTTATCGCGCTGATCAAGCAATTGGCAGCAACACCAGCCACCAATATCACCTGCGAAGTATCGAGCCTGAATATCAATACCCATCCAGCGCAGATCATCGGAGAATTCGATCGCGTGATGCAGCAAAAATGGACTGAAAAAATTCCAAACCGGCGCTATGCGCGCATTGATCCGGTGGTCGATTCCAGCACTGCGACTGGCAGCTTCAGCGGTGAAATTTTTGAAGAGACGCAGCCGATGCCGTCGCTGCAGTTGCAAACCTTGTCGCTATCGACTGCGCTGCAAGGCGAGCGCAGCCGCTGGCTGGTGTATCTGAATCTGTTCGGCTTGATCGCGCTGATCAGTGCAGCAATCTCGTTGATGCTGTTTGTATTTCGTTTTGAAGCCGGCATGATCGATCTATCGATTACGGCCTATGTCACGTTTGCATTTTTCACATTTTCAGTGGGCCGATTTTGTTTCAACGCATCGGAGCAGCTGTGGGGCCGGTTTGATTTTGTCTCCGAAGTGATCTGGCTTGAACTGTCAGGGCAATACACCACGGCGCGTAACCAGATCGGTAATGATTTCTCGGCGACGGTGCGTAGCGAAACCAGCGGCATTCATGTCGATGCAATGACGATGCGGGTCTGGACTGCGCGGGTTGAATCAGTGGTGTTCGGCAAGGCGGAAAAACGCTGGATCACCGCGTTGAATGGTCAGAGTGAAAACACCCGCGGTTTGGCAGCGCACCTGACTGACTTTGCGCGGCAGCGCTCGATGTTTGTTGCGCCGACCAATGCGGATGACTTGAGCAAGATCGCGGCGTCGCAGCACGGTACGACGGTGGCACAGGCGCAGATGCTGCAGGCTTTGGCCGCATCTTCCGAATCTTCAATAGCAGCCACAGCGGCAGGATCAGCAACACCGGCCGCCAATGAATCCATCAATCGATTCTGCAGCAAGTGCGGCATCGCACGCGCAGCGCATGCACGCTTTTGTTCAGGCTGTGGACATCGATTTAGTTAATTTTTTAGAGTATCTGCTGCGGTGCGCAGCGTGATGGCGACTCACTTATTCGCGACTATTTGTGCGCACGTTGCTGACGAACCTGCTCAAAAAAACACACCGCCGCACTCGCCGCAACATTGAGCGACTCCATCGCCCCCTGGTGCGGAATGCCGATCTGCTGCGTCGCCAACGCCAGCAAGTCGTCTGCAACGCCCTGCCCTTCGTGGCCAAACAACCATGCCACCGGTTGCGTCAGATCGACCTCGTAGAGCTGTCGGTCTGCATGTGAACTGGTTGCCAGCACCGGCACGCTCGACTTTCCTATGAGTTCGGCCAAGTCGACGTTTTCAGTAATCTGCAATAAAAAATGCGCACCCATGCCGGCACGCAGCACCTTGGGTGACCAGCTGAATGCGGTACCGACGCTGCAAAATACCGCAGTTATCCCTGCTGCTGCAGCGCTGCGCAAGATTGAGCCGAGGTTGCCCGGGTCTTGCACGTTATCGAGCAGCACGGCCGAGGTGTGAAGTACAGTGGGCGTCATCAGCTGCGGCGTATCGATCACGAACAACACATTGACCCCGTGCTCAACCTGACTCAGCGCTTGATACAGCGCATCAGGCAGGACGATGCATTGCGCACCACCATCATCGCACTGCGCCACCAGCGCGAGCACTTCCGGATTCGCCATCGCACCCTGACCAACCACGCACAGCGGGGGCACACCAAGATGCAGCAGATACGCTTCGCACAAATGGACGCCGTCGAGCAAGGTGCGACCTGCCTTGCGACGCGCCTGCGAACTCGTGGCGAGCTGTTTTAATTCTTTGTATAACGGATTGTCGCGTGAACTGATCGGCTTCATTGCTCACTCGCCAACAAGATTTTTCTCACCGGCGCGTACGAACGACGATGCACCGGCGATACCCCATGCAGTCGCAATTGCTCCAGATGCAGCGCGGTTGGATAGCCTTTGTGCCGATCAAAACCATACTGCGGATATTCACTATGCAGCACCTGTAGCGCTGCATCGCGCGCAGTTTTGGCGAGAATCGATGCAGCCGAAATTGCGGCCACCTTGTCGTCGCCGCCGACGATCGCTTCCGAGCGCACCGACATCACCGGACAGAGATTGCCATCGATTAGCGCTAGCGTCGGCTGCACCGATAGCCCTTCCACGGCACGACGCATGGCCAGCAACGAGGCCTGCAAAATATTCAGCGTATCAATTTCTTCGTGAGAGCATGACGCAATCGACCATGCCACCGCATGCTGCTTGATCTGCAGCGCCAGTGCATCGCGTCGCGCTTCTGTCAGTTTTTTTGAATCGCGCAAACCGGCGATTGGATACGCATCATTCAATATCACCGCTGCCGCAAATACCGGCCCAGCCAGCGGACCACGACCTGCTTCATCAACACCGCACATGACTTCGTCGCCGATGTCGGTGAAGTCAAATAAGGCCCGCGAAATAGTGACCGACTTCATCGCGATTGCCCGATCAATTTCAGCACCGCGTTCGCACTGGCGTTGGCGGTGTCGCGCAACAGAGCCAGATGCATCTGCGTAAATCGCTCGACTAGCCGCGCGCGGCCAGCCTCATCATCGAGCTGACGAATCAACGCGTCAGCCATCGCCTGTGGCGTCGCCGCTTGCTGCAGCAATTCCGGCACCACGAATTCCTGTGCCAGAATATTCGGCAACCCGATCCATGGTTGATAACCCATGTGCCGCATGATTTCCCAAGTGGCGCGCAGCATTTTGTACGCGATCACCATCGGTTTTTTAAACAGCGCCACTTCCAGCGATGCGGTGCCCGAGGCCACTAGCACTGCATCGGCTGCAGCCATCGCGACATGCGACTGGCCGTGCAAAATCTGCAGCGGCACGTCACCCAAACCGGCGACGGCAATCAACTCGTTAAAGTATTTCAGCAAATTGTCACCGGCCATCGGTACGACAATTTTCGTAGCAGGGTCACGTGCCAATAGCAGCTTGGCGGTTTCAACGAACGCCACCGCGTTGTATTTGAGTTCCGACATGCGGCTACCGGGCAAAATTGCAATCACGGTGCCAGATGCGGGCAACTGCAGCGCCGCACGTGCAGCCGCCACATCGGGCTGCATCGGAATGACTTCGGCTAGCGGATGGCCAACATAGGTCGCGTCGATGCCCGCCTTGCGATAAATTTCTTCTTCAAACGGAAACACCACCAGCATGTGCGATACCGCGCGTTCGATTTTTTTAATGCGGCCACCGCGCCAAGCCCAGATCGACGGACTGATGAAATGCATGGTCGGGATACCGGCCTGCTTTAAATCGGTTTCGAGGCCGAGATTAAAATCCGGCGCATCGACCCCGATGAAGACCGACGGTCGCTCGGCAATCAAGCCAGCGCGCAGCGAATTTTGAATACCTTTGATTTCACGGTAATGGCCGAGTACTTCGAACAGACCGCGTACCGATAGTTTTTCCATCGGCCAGTCACTGGTGAAACCATATTCCGCCATCTTCGGACCACCGATACCGTGCATCCGCGCGTGCGGCAATTGCGGTCGCAATCCCGACAGCAATCGACTCGCCAGCAAGTCACCGGAGCTTTCACCGGCAACCAGCGCGATCACCGGATCAGCGGACGATGCCACGTGTGGTGGTGTCGAGAAACGAGCGAAGCAATTGCAGTGCGGGCAAACAATCAGGCGCAGCTGAGGCTTCTTCCAAGAGCAGCGCGGCCTTGGCCTCTTCCATCGTCAATCCGGATTTATAGAGAATTTTGTAGGCAGTACGTATTGCAGCAATCTGCTCACGCGAATAACCGCGGCGCTTCAAGCCTTCCGAATTGATGCCATGTGCAGAGGCCGGATTGCCTGACAAGGTCACGAACGGTGGTACGTCTTGGGTCAGGCTAGTGCTCATGCCGACCATCGCATGCGCGCCGATCTGGCAGAACTGATGCACGTTCGAGAAACCACCCATAATCGCCCAGTCACCGACTTTGACATGACCGGCGAGCGCTGCATTATTGGCAAAAATCGTGTGATGACCAACCTGGCAATCATGCGCCAGATGTACATACGCCATCATCCAGTTGTCGTCACCCAGTCGGGTCACGCCGATGTCTTGCGCAGTGCCGATATTGAAGGTACAGAATTCGCGAACTGTGTTGCGGTTGCCAATTTCCAGCCGGGTCGGCTCACCGGCGTATTTTTTATCTTGTGGCGCAGCACCAATTGATGAGAACTGAAAAAACGTGTTGTCGGCACCGATTGTGGTGTGACCATCGATGACCACGTGCGGGCCGATGCGCGTGCCCGCGCCGATTGATACATGCGGCCCGATGATCGAATAAGCGCCGACCTCGACCGAGCTATCAAGCTGCGCAGCCGGATCGATCAGTGCCGTGGGATGAATCCGCAGCGTGGTGTGCGTCATCTGACTCGTCATCTGCCTTAGCCCGGCTGGCTGGCGTCGGAAGCACTACGCATCGTGCACATCAATTCCGCTTCAACCGCCGTCTGTCCATCAACGCTGGCACGCGCCTTGTATTTCCAGATACCACGGGCGTGGCGTACGATCTCGACTTCCATTTTCAGCTGATCGCCCGGCACCACCGGCCGCTTGAATCGGGCACCGTCGATGCCGATAAAATACACCACGCTGTTTTCGTCCGGCTTTTGACCCATCGTCAAAAACGACAGCAGCGCAGCAGTTTGCGCGAGTGCTTCAATCATCAGCACGCCCGGCATCACTGGCTTGTGCGGAAAATGGCCGTTGAAAAATTCTTCGTTGGCAGTAACGTTCTTGATGGCAGTGATGGTCTTTCCAGTTTCCCACGACAGCACGCGATCGACCAATAAAAGTGGATAACGATGCGGTAAATATTCTTTGATTTGATTGATGTCGAGGGTAGTCATTATTTTTTTTCAGTCAACAAGGTGATGGTTTTTTCAAGTGCACGGATTTTCTCACGCATCTTGCCGAGATTGCGCACGGCAACCGCAGATTTTTCCCAATCTGCATTTTTTGCGATCGGATAAAAACCGGTGTATTGACCAGGCTCGGTAATGGATTTAGTAACCATTGTGCCCGACGAAATATGCACATGGTCAGCGATCGTCAGATGACCCAACACCATCGCCGCGCCCCCAAAGGTGCAGTGCTTGCCGATCACCGTACTGCCGGCAACGCCAACGCAACCTGCCATCGCGCTATGTGCACCGATGCGGCAGTTGTGGCCGATCTGAATCTGATTATCGAGCTTGACGCCTTCTTCGATGATGGTGTCATTCAACGCGCCGCGATCGATACAGGTATTGGCGCCGATCTCGACATCGTCGGCAATCATCACGCGACCGGTTTGCGGAATCTTGATCCACTTACCGCCTTCGTTGGCGAAGCCGAAGCCGTCGGCACCGATCACAGCACCAGAATGTACAATGCCACGCGCGCCAATTTCGCAGTACGCATGCAGCGTAACCCGTGCATGAAGATGCGTATCTTCACCAACGCGCGCGGCGGGACCGATGAAGCAAGCCGCTTCGATAATAACGTTTGCACCGATGACAGCGTGCGCAGAAATCACTGCTTGCGCACCAATATGTGCGGTGGGTGAAATTAGTGCGGACGAATCAATACAGGCTGACGGATGAATGCCGGCCTCGAACGGCGTTGCATTGAGCTGCGCAAATAACTGTGCAACCCGCGCAAAATAGGCGTACGGATTTGGGGTCACGATACGGCTGCCGGCGAAGCGCGCACCGATCACGGCATCGTCGGCCGATGACAAAATCAGCGCCGCTGCATGCGATGTCGCAGCGACGTCGCGTAATTTTATATTGGATAAAAACGAGACGTGCTGCGGGCCAGCCTGGTCGAGTGGTGCAATCGCCGTGACTTCGATGTCGGCGTAGTAGTCACCGTCGCCGATCAGCTGTCCGCCGAAACGTTCGACCAGATCAGCCAATCGCAATGCTGTCACAAAAGCTCCCGCTTATTTGTTCAGTGCTTTGAGCACTTTGTCGGTAATGTCGATGCGCGGGCTGGCGTAGACGGCTTCTTGGAAAACAATGTCGTATTTTTCTGCTTCGGCAATTTGCTTGATCACGCGCGTCGTGCGCTCCAGCACGGCAGCGAGTTCTTCGTTCTTGCGCTGATTCAGATCTTCGCGAAATTCACGCTGCTTGCGCTGAAAATCCTTGTCCAGCTCAGCTAATTCGCGCTGCCGTTTGGAGCGATCCGATTCGGTGATGACCGCGGCGTCCTTGTCGAGTTTTTCCGACATCGTTTTCAGACGCGCCGATAGATCTTGCAATTCTTTTTCGCGCCGGGAAAATTCCTGATCGATTTTGACCTGCGCCGTTTTGGCTGGCGCAGCTTCCCGGAAAATTCGCTCGGTATTGACGAAACCGATCTTCGATTCCTGCGCATACGCCGATGAGGCAAGTGGCACAAAAACAAACGCGGCCAGCACAGTATTGCGCAGTGCATTCCCTACAGTGATCGATGACTTCAAGGCGATTCTCCGCAATCCAAAACAAGACAATAATGGGTCGATCAAAAACCTTGACCGAGTTGAAACTGGAAGTGCTGCACCCGGTCGGTCGGTTTGGCGTTCAACGGTTTGCCATAACTGAGCTTCAACGGACCGATCGGTGAAATCCAGGTAATACCGAAACCGGCGGCATAGCGCAACTGGGCAAGGCGGATTGGTGCACGATCAGCGAAGACGTTTCCACCGTCGACAAACGTGAACCAGCGCAACGTACGGTCGGAACCCGAACCCGGGAACGGGACCTGCAATTCAGCATTCAGAATCAGGCGCGACGAACCACCCAGCGGATCGCCGTTGAGTGCCACTGGACCCAACGATGAACTATCGTAACCGCGCACGGAACCGATACCACCCGCATAAAAGTTTTTGAACACCGGGAACGCCTTGCCGCCGAAACCGCGGCCGAAATCTACTTCGCCGTTGGTAGCCAGGGTTATTCCACTAAATAGCGGCTGATAGTACTGGTGCTGATAAATCGCACGGTAGTAACGCAAACCACCAACCGGCGCGACTTCAAGATTGGCGCGCTGGTAGCGACCCATCGTTGGCACGAGCGCACTGTCGCGGCTGTCGCGCTGCCATGCCACCGTCAACGGGAAGCTGTTGGTGACCGCATTTCTTCCATCGCCAAAATTGCGGACGTAGGTCTTGTACAGTTCCGGGCTGTCGTTATGCAGCGGATCACCGGTGAAGGTTTCCACGCGCGTACGCTCGACGCCGGCACCGAAAAATACGGTGTCGAGCTCAGAAAACGGCACACCAAATTTGATATTGCCACCGAGTTGCTGCACGCGGTAATCGCCGGTGTTGATGTCGGGTGGGCGGGTCGTGCGCAAATACAATTCGTAGCTGCGGCTGACACCATCATCGGTAAAATAGGGATTGGTTTCGGAGAACGCGACCGTGCGATTACGCCGACTGGTATTGACGTCGAGACCGATGCTCGATCCGCTACCGAATGCGTTGGCCTGCTGTATCGATCCTTGCAGCGTGAGTTTTTCACTGCTGGAAAATCCAGCACCGACCTGAATATTGCCGGTCGGTTTCTCAGTCACTGCCATGTTCACGTCGACCTGGTCGGTCGTGCCGGTGACTTCTGGCGTATCGATAGTGACATCCTTGAAATAGCCAAGGCGGTCAACGCGGTCGCGCGACAACCGGATTTTTTCACCGTCGTACCAACCGCCTTCAAATTGGCGGAATTCGCGACGCACTACCTCGTCGCGGGTTTTGGTATTACCAGTGACATTGATGCGGCGCACGTAGACGCGTTTGCCCGGATCGATCAATACCGTGAAGCCAACCTGTTTTTTCGCGCGGTCGATTTCTGGATTGGCGTTGACATTGGCAAACGCGTAGCCAAAATTGCCCATGCGCTCAGATATTTGCTTGATGCTGTTGGTGAGCTTTTCACCGGAATACAGATCACCTGCCTTTAACTGAACCAGTGACAGCATCTCTTGTTCGCGACCGAAGGTTTCGCCTTCGATCTTGACGCCCGATACCGTGTATTTGTCACCTTCGCTAATGTTGATGGTGATGAAGATATCTTTTTTATCGGGGCTAATCGATACCTGCGTCGATTCGACCTGGAACTCCAGATAACCGCGATTCAGATAAAACGATTTCAGTGTTTCGATATCGCCAGTCAGCTTCTGTTTCGAGTACTGATCTGCCTTGGTGTACCAGGTGAAATATCCCGGTGTCGTCAATGCCAGCCGTCTGCGCAGCTCACTATCGCTGAATGCTTTATTGCCGACCACATTGATCTGGCGAATACGTGCGGTCTCGCCCTCATCGACGGCAAAGGTCACATTGACCCGGTTACGCTCGATCGGCGTGACCGTTGTGGTCACGGTGACGCCGTACAATCCCCGGCTCAAGTACTGACGCTTTAATTCCTGCTCGGCACGATCGACCAACGCTTTGTCGTAGGTGCGCGATTCACCGAGGCCAATTTCCTTGACTGCCTTGGTCAACTGCTCTTTGTCGAATTCCTTCGTGCCGGTAAAGTCAACCGCAGCAATTGCCGGACGCTCCTCCACCAGCACGACCAGCACGTCGCCTTCAGCTTCAATACGTACGTCCTTGAAAAAACCGGTGGCGTACAAGGCCTTGATCGCGGCCGATCCTTTTTCATCAGTGAAGGTGTCGCCTACTCGCACTGGCAAGTAACTGAACACGGTACCAGCTTCGGTGCGTTGAATGCCCTCGACGCGAATATCCTTGACGGTAAATGGCTCAATAGCGAGCGCTTGACCCGAGCACAAGGCAAAGGCAGCGACAGCAATGAGACGACGGGGCGAGACTGACAGGAAGTGAGGCGCGGAATAATATTTCATTGGCTATGTGTGAGTTCAGTGCCCCCAACAGGCAGAGCTGGACATGAATTAGAAACGTCTGAGCAGATCAAACACCAGTCAAGCACGACTGCATCGGCTGCAAACCCTCATCAGGAAAGTTGACGCACGATGTCGTTGAAAAAAGCCACTGCCATCAACGACATCAGCAGACCGACACCAACGCGCTGGCCAATCTGGCTGATGCGCTCCGACACGGGCCGGCCGGTCAAAACTTCCAGCGAATAATACAGCAAAAGACCCCCATCCAACACCGGCACGGGCAACAGGTTCATCACTCCCAGACCAATGCTGATAGCGGCGATAAAGCCCAGATAAGTGATGATGCCCAGCCGAGCAGTCTGGCCAGCGTAGTCAGCGATGGTAATCGGTCCGGTGATGTTTTTGACCGACGCATTGCCAGTCAGAATTTTGCCAATGACCTTCAACTGCAGCACGCTGCTATCCCAAGTGCGCACAGCCGCTTTCGAGAGCGCATCGATCGGTGTGGAACGTGCCACCACCATCTCGACACCGAGCGGAATATCCACCTTGATCTGGCCGAAGATCTTGCCGTCCTTGACAATCTTTGCAGGCGTGACCGGCACCGTCATGGGGGCACCGTTGCGCACGACCGTCAGCTGCACGGTGCGCTCCGGCGCAGCGCGAATCAGTTCGATGAAAGCCAGCCCGTCGATGATCGGCTTGCCGTCGACTGCCTCAATGCGGTCACCGCTTTGCAACCCGGCTTTTGCTCCTGCACCTGATGGATCGACCATGCCGAGTGTCGCTTTTGGTCGCGCAAGTTGCAGGCCGAGATCGCTGACGAAATCACCTTCAAGCGCATCAGTAGTCAGGTTATTGAGTGGCAGCGTGACCGTCGATGTGGACGTGCCACCCGCTGCACTGGCGCGCTGCACGTCGAGCTTCGCGGGATTTTTTTCAACGATCAGGCGGACCAATTTCCAGCGCAAATCCGACCACAGCTCAATCGGCTCACCATTGACTGCTGTGACAAGATCACCGCCACGCAGGCCGGCCTGCCACGCTGCAGACTGCTCAGCGGGTGCGCGCAGGCGCGGTGCCGGTTCCGGAATGCCGTATAAATACAAGCCCGTAAAAATCGCAATTGCCAGCAGAAAATTGGCGACTGGGCCTGCCACAACAATTGCCATGCGCCGCCACACCGATTGATGCGTAAACTCGCGCGTGAGTTCGTCGGCAGTCAGTACGATGTCGGGATTTTCACGCTTGTCGAGCATCTTCACATAACCACCGAGCGGCAATATCGACAGCGCCCATTCGGTTTGATCTGGTCCGACGCGACGCGAATAAATGACCTTGCCCATGCCGACCGAAAAGCGCAGCACCTTCACGCCGCACCAGCGTGCGACCCAATAATGCCCGAGCTCGTGGATGATGACGAGGCTGCCAAGTGCCACCAAAAAAGCGAGAATGGTTTGCAGTAGATTCATGATGAGATCAATGATTCGGCAAGTTGACGGGTGCGTTGATCGAGCTCCATCAGCGCGGCGATACTGTCTACAGTAACAGGCTCAGCCGATTGCATGACCTGATCGATCAAACGATCGATCTGGCGAAAGCCGATGCGGCGATCAAGAAACGCTTGTACCGCAACTTCATTAGCCGCATTCAGCGTTGCAGGTGCAGTGCCACCGCCGCAAATTGCATCATACGCCAGTTTCAGACACGGAAATCGCACCAGGTCCGGCGCGTGAAACGCCAGATTGGCGAGGCGCGTCAGATCCAGCGCAGGCACGCCGGATGCAATACGCTGCGGCCACGCGAGCGCATGCGCGATCGGTGTGCGCATATCTGGATTGCCTAACTGCGCGAGCACCGAGCCATCGATGTACGACACCATCGAATGGATCACACTTTGCGGATGAATCACCACCTCGATACGGTCAATGGCGGCACCAAATAACCAGTGTGCCTCGATGACCTCCAGGCCCTTGTTCATCATTGTGGCGGAGTCGACCGATATCTTGCGACCCATAACCCAGTTCGGATGGGCGACCGCTTCTTCCGGCGTGACAGCGTCTAGCGTTGCTACATCGCGTGTCAGGAAAGGTCCGCCGGATGCAGTGAGCAGTATTTTTTCAATGCCATGTGTGGCGAGTGTGTCGAGTGTGTCGAGTGCATTGTGCGTCTCAACCGTATCGTGCGCGCGATGGTACGTGTGCGGCAGACATTGAAAAATCGCGTTGTGTTCGCTATCGATTGGCAGCAGCACTGCGCCGCTTTTTTGCACGGCATCGAGCAGCAATTGGCCGGACATGACCAGCGCTTCCTTGTTCGCAAGCAGAATTTTTTTACCCGCTTCGGCAGCCGCCATCGTCGGCGCCAAGCCCGCAGCACCAACAATCGCAGCCATGACGGTATCGCAATGGTCGTCACTCGCCACGTCGCACAAAGCTGCCGGACCGTACGTTACTTCGGTTCGGCAACCCTGTCCGCGCAACTGCCGGGACAATGCTTGCGCCGCTTCCGCCGAGCCGACCACGGCGACTTCCGGTTGAAACTTCAGACATTGCGCGGCCAACTCTGCGACACGGCTATGCGCGGTTAGTGCGAATACACGGTAGCGATCGGGATGACGCGCAATGACGTCCAGGGTTGACACACCGATCGAACCGGTTGCGCCGAGTAGTGTGATCGCCTGCATCAGATTACAACCAATAACCGACCAGCACTGCAAACGGCAGGGTCGGTAGCAGCGCATCGATGCGGTCGAGCACGCCGCCATGTCCGGGCAGCAGATTGCTGCTGTCCTTGAATTCGGCACGTCGTTTTAACATCGATTCAAACAAATCACCCACGATGCTCGCCCCGACCAATCCGACCATCACCAGTACAAGACCACCTATACCCCAGGACGCTTGCACATGCGCAGCGAAGGTATCGGAAAGCATCGGTACCACCGCGCACACGATGCCCACCACGACCACCAGCACGCAGCCACCGAGCGCGCCTTCCCAGGTTTTGCCGGGAGAGATCGACGGTGCCAGCTTGTGTTTGCCGAATGTTTTGCCGGAAAAATAAGCACCGATATCTGCGATCCATACCAGCGCCATCACCGACAGTAAATACAGTGGCGACGGCTTCCAGCTGTACAGGACTTCTATCGACAAAAAGCAACCGAGCAGTGCGATGCCATAGGTCAGCGACAACAGCCGGTTACCAAATCCCGAGCGCGGCGGCAGGCCGATCTTTAGCGCAGGGGCGAAACGAATCAGCCAGAACGCGATGCATAATCCAAAAAATACGTGTTGATTGACGAAACGCGGACTAAACATCAGGCCAAGGAAAATAACCGTCCAGATCGCGGCAGTCAGCATGGGTCTGGCACTGCCAAACAGACGCGCACTTTCCCACGCAGCGATCGCGAAAAACACAGACGTCACCAGCAAGAAAGCAATATCGGATTTTGACCAGAACACGGCGGCCAATAACAGCAGGAGCGCGACAGCAGTGATGACGCGGGTTTTGAGCATCACGATGCCTTTTTTTGATCGTTCAGTTGCGCGCTGGTTCGGCCGAACCGCCGTTCGCGTTGCTGGTACGACGCGATGGCAAGGTCGAGCGCAGCGGCATCGAAATCAGGCCAGAACGCCTCGGTGAAATACAGTTCTGAGTACGCCAGCTGCCACAACAGGAAATTCGAGATGCGCTCTTCGCCACCGGTGCGGATGAACAGATCGGGCTCGGGTGCATAGGCCATCGACAGGTTGGCCGCGAGTTCGTCTTCGGTAAAATCGGCACGGCCCGGATGCGCAGCCACCAATTGATTCATCGCCTGCAGCACGTCCCAACGGCCACCATAGTTGGCGCAGACCGTCACGGTCAAACCAGTATTGGCCGCGGTGCGTCGCTGCGCGCTGGCGATCATGCGCTGCATCTCGTCGTCAAATCGCGTCAAGTCACCGACGATTTTCAGGCGGATGCCATTGGCATGCATTTTGGCGACTTCGCGGTCGAGTGCGGTCATGAACAAACGCATCAGTACCGATACCTCGTCAGCTGGACGCCGCCAGTTTTCGGAACTGAATGCAAACAACGTCAGATAGTCGACCCCGCGGCGGGCACAGGCTTCGACGATGGCGCGCACCGCATCCACGCCTTTGGCATGACCGGTCACACGCGGCAAAAAACGCTTGGTCGCCCAGCGGCCATTGCCATCCATGATGATTGCGATGTGTCGTGGCACGGTCGAGACCAGTGGTACGACGGCGGTTGAGCTGGAATGGGTCATCGGGAGGCGTGGACGGATAGGCGTGCGTGTGGTTGCTGTGTTTGATTACTACGCTTTATGGTGGACTTTACGGTGATGTTTTTAGTAAGCTTTGTAGTGAGCTTTGTAGTGAGCTTTGTTGAGAGCTTAATATCGCGATCAAATGCCACAGGCTACCCTTAAACCGTGCAACCAAGCGTACCTGCAAGGTTTGCTTACCAAACGCCACGCCCAGGCCACGATGCGCAATTAAATTTGCGCAAAAAAATGACCGAAGCGCGGCACCAAGCCGCTACACCGTCAGTACTTCTTTTTCTTTTTCGACGACCAGCTTGTCGATATCGGCCACAAATTTATCAGTCAATTTTTGAATGTCGTCCTGCGCGCGGCGCTCGTCATCTTCCGAGCACTCTTTGTCTTTCAGCAGTTTTTTCAACGCCTCATTGGCATCGCGGCGGATATTGCGCACCGCGATCTTGGCATCTTCTGCTTCGCTCTTGACCAGCTTGACCATTTCCTTGCGGCGCTCTTCGGTCAGCGGCGGTGTGGGTACGCGAATCAGATCGCCTTGCGTCGCAGGATTCAAACCGAGGTCGGCTTCGCGGATGGCCTTCTCGACCACCGCCACCATTTTCTTTTCCCACGGTTGAACGCCAATCGTTCGCGCATCCACCAGCGTCACATTGGCGACCTGGGTCAACTGCGTTGGATTGCCGTAATAATCCACCATGATGTGGTCCAACATGCCGACGTGTGCACGACCGGTACGGACCTTGGCCAGATTGGCCTTCAATGTGTCGATCGACTTGTGCATACGTTGATCGGTACTTTTTTTCACATCGGCAATAGCCATACTGCTCTCCTCTTGATACGGCGCGTAGGTGCGTGATGGTGAGAAATTGCATGGCGTGGAACGCGCATGCAATCGCTATTAAAGATGAACCAGTGTACCTTCGTCCTCGCCCATGACGACGCGTTTCAACGCACCCGGCTTGACGATCGAGAACACCTTGATCGGCAATTTCTGATCGCGGCACAATGCAAACGCGGTTGCGTCCATGACCTGCAGGTGCTTTGAAATTGCTTCGTCGAACGTGATGGTTGCGTAGCGTGTCGCGGTCGGATCTTTTTTCGGATCGGCGCTGTAGACGCCGTCCACCTTAGTCGCTTTCAGCACAATCTCGGCACCGATTTCGGAACCGCGTAGCGCTGCTGCTGTATCGGTCGTAAAAAACGGATTGCCGGTACCGGCAGCAAACACCACGATCTTGCCTTCTTCCAAATATTGCAGCGCTTTCGGGCGCACGTACGGCTCGACCACCTGCTCGATACTGATCGCCGACATCACGCGGGCGGTGATGCCCGCCTGACGCATCGCATCTGCCAGCGCCAGTGAATTCATGACAGTAGCAAGCATGCCCATGTAGTCGGCAGTCGCACGGTCCATGCCTTGCGCGCCGGGTGCGACTCCGCGGAAGATATTGCCGCCGCCGATCACGATTGCCAGTTCGACGCCGAGCCTGGCGACTTCAGCAACGTCCTCGACCATGCGTTCGATGGTGGCGCGATTGATACCGTACTGATCGTCACCCATCAGGGCTTCGCCCGAGAGTTTGAGCAACACGCGCTTGTAGGCGGGTTGCACTGGTCCTGTTGCTTGGGTCATGAACCGAACTCCTTGTGCCGCCTCAAAGTGAAGCGATGAATGGGTCAACGGTGTTGCCCGTTATTTTCAGGCCAAACCGGGTTTAAATCCAGCGCATTGACGCAGACAAGTTGCGCGCAGTACGCCGCAATCCGATCGTCAACAATGACCACCGCCTGCTATCGGCATTGATTTGAAAACGGGCCTTTCGGCCCGCTTTCATTTACTGCCTGCGGTTACGCTTGCTTGGCCGCAGCCACCTGCGCTGCTACTTCTGCCGCAAAGTCGTCCTGCTTTTTCTCGATGCCTTCACCGACCACAAACATCGTGAACGATTTCACCGACGCACCATTGGCTTTCAACATCTGCTCAATGGTTTGTTTGTCGTTCTTGACGAATGTCTGATTCAGCAGCGAGACTTCTTTCAGATATTTCTGGATCGAGCCTTCTACCATCTTGGTAACAATCTCGGCTGGCTTGCCCGATTCCGCCGCTTTTAGCGAAGCGACCGAACGCTCTTTTTCGATCAGCTCGGCAGGCACCTGCTCGGACGACAGCGATACCGGCTTCATCGCTGCAACGTGCATCGCCACATCTTTACCCACCTGGTCATCCGCGGCATCGAAATCGACCATCACGCCAATGCGAGTACCGTGCAAATACGACGCCAATTTTGCGTTGGTCTCGAAGCGCACGAAGCGGCGTATCGACATGTTTTCACCGATGCGGCCAATCAGTGCTGCGCGTTGTTCATCAACGGTTTTACCATCAAGCGGCAGCGCCAGCAGAGCGGGTACATCGGCTGGATTGTGCTCGGCGATCAGTTTGGCGCAGGCTGCTGCCAGTGCCAGGAATTCGTCGTTCTTGGTAACGAAATCGGTCTCGCAATTGACTTCGACCAGTGCACCGATCTTGCCTGCGGTGTATGACGCAACCACCCCTTCAGCCGTAATACGCGAAGCAGCTTTGGACGCCTTACCACCGAGTTTGACGCGCAAAATCTCTTCTGCTTTTTCGGCGTCACCACCGGCTTCGGTCAGTGCTTTTTTACATTCCATCATTGGCGCATCAGTCTTGGCGCGCAGTTCACCTACCATTGCTGCTGTAATTACGGTCATCACATTCTCCTTGCATGGAAGATGCCGTTGCAGGCATCTTCATCACGTTGTATTGAGCCGCGCTGGATCGAGCCGCGGTGAATTAATCGATTTCCACTAAATCTGTTCGAAAAAAAGGAGCGAATTGCTGCGCCCCTTTTTTGAAGCCTGAAGCATGCCGCCTGACTTACGCCTGCTCGCTCACTTCGACGAATTCATCACCGGTCTTGATCGACTCGACAATGTTGTTCATTGCATTAGCACGGCCTTCGAGGATCGCATCAGCGACGCCGCGTGCATACAGCATGATGGCTTTCGACGAGTCGTCGTTACCAGGAATAACGTAGGTCACGCCTTCTGGCGAGTGGTTGGTATCAACCACGCCAATGACCGGAATACCGAGTTTGGCCGCTTCGGTGATCGCGCCCTTGTGGTAACCGACGTCAACCACGAAAATTGCATCCGGTACGCCACCCATGTCCTTGATGCCGCCAATGGCTTTTTGCAGCTTGATCATTTCGCGTTCGAACATCAAGCCTTCTTTTTTGCTCAGCTTTTCAACTGAACCGTCTTCGATCGCTGCTTCCATTTCTTTCAGGCGCTTGATCGAGGTCTTGATGGTTTTGAAGTTGGTCAACATGCCACCGAGCCAGCGCTGGTCGACGTACGGCATACCAGCGCGTTGCGCTTCAGCAGCCATGATCTCGCGCGCCTGGCGTTTGGTGCCGACCATCAGAATGGTGCCGCGGTTGCTGGAGAGTTGCTTGATATATTTCATCGCCTCCTGGTACATGCCCAGGGTTTTTTCCAGATTGACGATATGAATTTTGTTGCGATGGCCGAAAATGAATGGGGCCATTTTTGGGTTCCAGAAGCGGGTTTGGTGACCAAAATGGACGCCGGCTTCCAGCATTTCGCGCATTGTTACTGACATAATTTCTCCAGGGTTGGGTCTGGAATTCGCTCAGTGACCAGCTTTGCTTCACGCTAACCTGACGCGTATGCAACTAAGCCGGCACCCTTGTTGAACGAATTCGCGATTTTTACTACTTACAGTTTCAATCATAAAGATCGAAGGATCTGGGCGGTTGCCGATAACAGACAACTTTCCAGCCAGAGAGTGTACCCGAAAAGCGACTGCTTCTTCAAGTCTGCGCGACGATCAACATCGCTGCACGAAATGGAGTCAGACCGGCTGGACTATAATTCATTTATTCTTTTTATCGCCTATCAGTCAGGAATCGTCCAATCATGGCAAACATTTCCATCAAAACAGACGAAGACATTCACGGCATGCGCGTTGCCGGCAAACTAGCCGCCGAGGTGCTTGACTATATTGCACCGCATGTCAAAGCAGGCATCACCACCGCCGAACTGGATCGCCTCTGCCATGTCTACATGACCGACGTACAAGACACCATTCCGGCGCCCTTGAATTACTGTCCGCCCGGTTACACGCCCTACCCCAAAGCGATCTGCACGTCGGTCAACGACGTCATTTGCCACGGCATTCCCGGTGACAAAGTGTTAAAAAACGGCGACGTAATCAACCTCGACATCACCGTAATCAAAAATGGTTATCACGGCGATACCAGCCGCATGTACTACGTCGGCGAACCGTCGATCATGGCGAAGCGTCTCGGTGAAATCACCTTTGAATGCATGTGGCTGGGCATCGCAAAAATCAAGCCCGGTGCGCATCTCGGCGATATCGGCTACGTAATTCAGCAGCACGCCGAAAAAGCCGGCTACAGCGTCGTGCGTGAATTTTGTGGCCATGGCATCGGCAAGGTTTTTCATGAAGAGCCGCAGGTACTGCATTATGGACGCCCGGGGACACTCGACAAGTTGGAAGCCGGCATGATTTTTACCGTCGAGCCGATGATCAATGCAGGCCGTCGCGAGATTCGCGAAATGGGTGATGGCTGGACCATCAAAACCAAAGATCGCAGCCTGTCCGCGCAATGGGAGCACACCGTACTAGTGACCGAGACCGGCTATGAAGTATTGACCGTCTCACCCGGCATGCCGCCGCCGCCCGCGCTGATCAAGGCAACTGCGCCGGTCGCTGCCTGAGAA
>JAYTZV010000394.1:0-7704 GCA_043741695.1 Burkholderiales bacterium | reverse complement strand
TTGCGCTGAATTTGAACAAAAACGGATTCATGTTTGCGTTTCGTGAATTTATGTCGCTCAGTTCACGCTGTGGCGGCGGTTATGCAGACCATCCCTAGCGGCCTGCAAAGCCGCTGGCATGTAGTCATCTGTCTGTCTGCGTATATGTTGTTGGTGCCACTAGACGCATCGGCCCGCATTCACCAAAGCGCCGCAGCTCGCGCCCAGTTCGAGCGTATCGAACCTTGTCCGAGTACCGGATTGAATCATGGTCTTTGTCCCGGCTACGTCATCGATCACGTAGGCTCGCTTTGCAACGATGGTGCCAATGCAACGAGTAACATGCAGAGGCAGACTGTAGCCGACGGGAAGTCTAAGGATAGGCTGAAGCGGAAGTTATGCCGGAGAAAATGTGAGGAAACGCACTTCGCGGTTGATAGCTTGAATAATTAAGGTCTGCGATTGCCGCCGTTATTTAGAGGTATTAAGTCCAAGCCTTCATCACGTAGCCGGCTTGATCGGGAGATTTGTTTAAATGTCGGTTTTCCTGAAATTTTGCCGCATAAGCTTCACGCTCTCTGGCCGAATTTTGGTTTTAGTACCGTAGCAGCAACGTAAGTGCCGTCGATAACTGACGTCAAATGTCTGTGCCACTGTAGCAGCACCTCTTTTTTCTCCGACAAATATTCGTATTGCTCATAGTGCTGAGCTTGAACCCCTGATTTGCGGCCATGCGATAAAGTTTGCGCTCGAAGTTCTCGGACTATCCCGAAAGATTGCATTCGTGTTTCTACGGATCGCCGAAGATCGCCAGCAGTAAACCCTTTGTAAGCTTCTTCTGCGGTGATGATGCCGCTTTCACGCGCATGGCTCTCGAATCGCTCAGAAATTGGCGTAACAAGTTGGGAGACGGTTGTGTTGTGAAACGGTTTCTTGCCACTGGTGCTGGAAAAAATAAAAAGACCGTCGCGGTTTATTTGCGCCAGTAGATCCAGCTCGATCTTCATGAGCGGCGTTACAGGCAGCAGATGCTCAATAGGAGCATCTCTCACTCCCTTCCCATCCAAAAGACGAATCACTAGGGCGGTCGGATCATAATCGGCCCACTGGCATCTTAAAGTCTGGGTGATTCGTTGCCCCCCAGCGAGCAAAATAAACTTTGCAGTAGCGCGCAACGCAAAACTCTCGTCCTCCAAGGCGCTCCAATAAAAGCGAAGTTCATCGTCTGTGAGAACCCGAGTTTTTTTGATTTCGTACTGTGGTTGGCGGGCGACCAGTTGAACTGGATTGCTGGCAATTTTGAAAATCGCCTCTTTTGACGCCATCCGCAACGGGTCGTTATCTGACTTTGCGCCTGCTACAAAAGCAGCGGACAACATGGTGCGCACCATATTTGTTCGGCGTTTAATGCCCTTCTTGATCATTCGGGCCAATATTTCGGTAATGTGCTCCGGTCTGATTTCGTTCGCGGGAAGGGCGCACAAATGGGGAAACGGTTTGACGACGTGTAATTTAAGAGTGCTCTCGGTGTCATGCGCGCTAGGCTTACTCTTCTCGGCTAGATCAACCCAGTAGGCTTCCAGCAGCCCTTCGAATGTTCCCAAAGCTCGGCGTGTCAGATGGGTGATGCGGTTATTGTTGCGCTCGTCTTTGATTGAAGATTTTGGATCAATGCCTCGTTTGACCAATTGGATAAGTTCATGTGCCTTATCGCGAGCTGCGTTTATATTCATGCGCGGGGGATCGCCATACTCCCCAAGTCGCGGAGCACCTTCCATCTTGCTTCCAGCTTTCCCTTTTCTGTATCGGAATACCCAGACCTTGCGATTGATGTCTTTTCGATACTCAAGAATCAGGCGGCCATTTCCGGATGGTAGCGCTCCGTCAGTGAGAGACTGGCCGACCTTCAGATTGTTGATTGCAAGCACTGTGATCGGCTTTACGACAGGTCGAACCATTTGATTGTCTCTCTCTTGTCAGTCGTTAACATAGTAGCCATCGTAGTAGCCACTAATGATATGGATTTGGATACACATCAGTGGACATTATAAGACAAGAGATTTCTATTAAATATTAAAATTCAATGACTTATGATGGTTTTTTGGATTGTGGTGTACATCGGTGGACAATAGAGCAACGGCCTTCTAAGCCGTAGGTCACACGTTCGATTCGTGTAGGGCGGACCAGGTTTGCGCGACTTTCGCTCTGCACCCTGATATCCCCGATCAGTGTGGCAGGCACGCTGGTAGGCCACGTGTCAGTTAGTGGCGACGAATCAGCTCCCACACTCCACCGTATATTTTTCTGCCAGGCGCTGCGTTTTTTTACTGATACTCTTGTGCGATCGCGAGGTCGTAGCACGCCTGTCTTCCTCAAGCCATTTTTTTCGGAGCAGTAATGTCGCGCAGTGTTGTTGACGCAGCCGTTGTGCCGATGCCTGACGCTGCCGTAATTTTTCTGTTTGGTGTTCGCTGATATGCCGCGTGTTTTCGAGTCGAATAAGTTCGGCTTTCTCTGCCGCTGCGCGCTGTGCTGCCTCTGCACGATCAACGTTTAATGAAGTCGACTGACGCAAATCGGTCGGTAAAACCGGGTGCGCGTTGGCGCATTCACCGTCGGTATATTCAACCGAGCCATGCTTGCTGCATTTAACGATTGCATGCGCTGGAAAAATCATTGCGCCTATCAGGGCGGCGATGATTAACCACAAGCGTGTAGCAACCAACGGCCGCGCAACGCGCATCAAATTACTTTGCCGGGATTCATCAGATTGAGCGGGTCTAGTGCCGTTTTAATCTGCTGCATTAACTGGAGCTCGACTGTTGACTTGTAGCGCCGCAAGTCGTCACGCTTCTGTGCACCAATGCCGTGTTCCGCCGAGATCGATCCTCCGAAGCGGTCAACGCTATCGTGCACGATGCGATTAATGCGAGACTGGCTTTCGAGCAGGGCATCACCATCTTGGCCCGCTGCGGGCGATACGTTGTAATGCAGATTGCCATCGCCCAAATGACCGAAGGTCACCATCCGGCAATCGGGAAATTCATTGAATAGAAGCGCGTCGGTCTGCATGATGAAGTCGCCGATCCGCGAGATCGGTACTGAGATGTCATGCTTGATATTTTTACCCTCTTTCGCCTGCGCGAGCGGAATATGCTCGCGCAGACTCCACAAAGCAGCTGATTGCGTTAGCGATGTTGCGATAACCGCATCGCTGATCTGGCCTCGCTCCATTGCATCACCGATTAATTGTTCGAACAGCGCTGCCGCATGTGCTTCGGATTCATGGTCGGACAGCTCCAGCAACACATAATGCGGCGCGATATGTGCCATCGGTAATCGCAGCTGATCAAAGTGTTGGGTCACCAGCTGCAAACAGAAGTGCGACATTAATTCAAATGCCGTCAAGCTGGCACCGCACGATTGCTGCGCCAGCGACAAGAACTGTAATGCGTCGTCTGGCGTGGCCACTGCGACCAATGCAGTGACGGTCGCCTTCGGTTGTGGGAACAATTTCAGCACCGCAGCGGTGATGATGCCCAGCGTACCTTCCGAACCTACATACAAGTCGCGCAGATCGTAGCCGGTATTATCTTTACGCAGTCCACGCAAACCGCTCCAGATATCGCCATGCGCAGTGACCACCTCAAGACCGAGACATAACTCGCGCATTGATCCGTAGCGCAGTACCGCAGTGCCACCCGCGTTGGTCGACAAATTGCCACCAATGGTGCAACTACCTTCTGCTGCCAGTGATAGCGGGAATAGTCGATCGATAGCGGTAGCGGCTGCCTGGACGTGCTGCAAGATACAGCCCGCTTCAACAGTCATCGTATTGTTGATGGCGTCACTATCGCGAACTTGATTAAGTCGTTTGAGCGACATAACGACCGCATTGCCGCTGCGGTCCGGGATGCTGCCGAGAACTAGTCCGGTATTGCCGCCTTGGGGTACGACTGGCACGCGATATTGATTGCAAAGACGCACCAGTGCCGCAACTTCATGGGTCGAACCAGGCCGCAAAACCGCCAGTGCAGTGCCGGTTTCCCGACCGCGCCAATCCGTCAGGTAGGCACCCATGTCATGTGGATCACTAATGACATGCGCGCTGCCGATCGCATCACTGCAAGCAGACAGAAAGGCGTTCATCGCGCTGCTTTTTCGATCGCTTCACGAGCGAGCTTTTTCGCTGCTTTCTTGTACGGTTTCAAATAATAAATCGCCGCGAAAAAATAGACCGTCACCAGCGCGACTTCAACCCCGCCGAGTACTGCTGACAGGTGCACACGGTCGCTGGTGGCCCGCACAATACCCTCTGCAAAATAAATCAGAATCATCATCGATGACCACTGCAGCGTGTAGACATCGCGCTTGATCACGCCGCGTAGCGGAATCAACAACGGCACTACCTTTAACGCCATCCATGACCCGCCCGGACGTAGTGGCGCAAGCCAAAGTTCCCATACCAAGCCGAGCACGATCAAGCCAACCAAGCTGCTGATCGCCGCCAGATAACACCAACGTTGAAAAGAGTTTTGCATCACTTCCTCACCATCTGCTGCGCCGTCATCGCGAGACGCCGGCCCAGCGCGATCGTCAACACACGTGTCTCGTCAGAGATCGGTAGATTGCCGTTGACCCCTGACCAGTGGCTGGCACCATAGGGTGTGCCGCCACTGCTGGTCGTCATTAATGCGGATTCGGTGTACGGAATGCCCAACACCATCATGCCGTGATGTAGTAGCGGCATCATCATCGACAGTAGCGTGCTCTCTTGACCGCCGTGCAGGCTGCCGGTGGAGGTGAAAACGCAGGCGGGTTTGCCGACCAACGCACCGGCCAGCCATTGCGCAGAAGTGCCGTCCCAAAAATATTTCAGCGGCGCGGCCATGTTGCCGAAGCGGGTAGGAGAGCCGAGTGCGATTGCGGCACATTCCTGCAGATCGCTCAATTCAACATACGGCGCGCCATCGGCAGGGATGGCTGGCTCGGTTGCTTCGCTGACCGCCGAGACGCTCGGTACGGTGCGCAACAATGCGTCGCAGCCTTGCACGCTCTCGATACCCTGTGCCAGCAATTCTGCTAATTTGCGGGTCGATCCGTGCCGTGAATAATACAAAACGAGAATGGAGAGTGAGGGAGGATTCATCCTTGATATTATAGGGTGCTTTACCAGACATCTCGATGACCGTCGGTGCCTTCACTTTCAAGCTGTTAGCTGCTCATGTTTCCACGTCGTTTTTCCCTACTGCACGGACTGTCCTGGCTCTAGGTACGCGATCTGTTTCGTTTCGCTTCGCGGCGTCTTGAAGAAGAACATTTGCCGCAAGTCGCCAGCAGCCTTACTTTCACTACAGTGCTGGCACTGGTGCCGTTATTAACCATTGCGCTGGCCATCTTCACGGCATTCCCGCTATTCACTACCTTTCGCACTTCGCTTGATGCTTACTTCATTCAGAGCCTGATGCCGAAATTAATCGCTAATACGATTCTGGGCTATCTGAATCAGTTCGCCGCTAAATCAACCGGGCTTTCTGCCATCGGCGCAGTGGCGTTGATCATCACGGCGGTGGCGATGATGTCGACGATCGATCGCGTTTTTAATCGTATTTGGGGCGTGCGTGTTGCGCGTCCTGTGGTGCAGCGCGTGTTGGTGTACTGGGCCATTGTGACGCTTGGGCCACTGCTGATTGGTGTGTCGATTTCGGTTACGTCGTATTTATTCACGGCGACCAATGGCGCGGTGCTGAAAATTCCGCTCATCGGCGCAATTTTTTACACTGTGCTTTCGGTCGTTCTCAGCACTGGCGCATTCACCTTGCTTTACGTTGTCGTGCCCAATCGCGTGATCGACTGGCGTGACGCGATCTGGGGCGGATTACTCGCTGGCATTGCGCTTGAATTGGCCAAGCGTTTGTTTGCGGTCTACATCGTCAAGTTTCCAACCTATACAATGGTGTATGGGTCGGTTGCCGCGGTGCCGATATTTCTGATCTGGATTTATCTTTTCTGGCTAATCACCCTATCGGGCGCGCTGGTGGCAGCGGCCGTACCGGTCATCAAGTACGAGCGCTGGCGACACGTGGCGCGGCCCGGCAATGCGTTTATCGATGCGATGGCGATTTTGCGCGTGCTCTATCACGCGCGTATCGAAGGTGCATCTGCAGTGGTGGATCGCACTGTCATTCGCAGTTGTACGCGTATCGGTTTTGATGAATCGGAATTGCTGCTGCAACACATGCTCGCGGCAGGGTGGGTAGGACGCATCAGCCCCGATGGAGCAGGACAAGCCAAGCGTAGCTCTGAAAACCGCGACCGGTGGACCCTGCTGAGCAATCCCGATCAATTGAAACTCGCCGAAGTGTATCGACTTTTTGTCTTCGATCCGGTCGCCAGCATCGCCTTGGCAAACGATATCAAGAGTGTCATTGAACGCGGGTTAGATCGGTCGTTGTCGGCATGTTTCGATGCAGAAGCACATGACGGAGATCTGTTGCCATCGTTAAACGGGTTGCGTATGTCGGCCACTCGCTAAAACCGACCAATGTGCATTGCCGATGCGTTGGTAAAACAGCCGTGATAACCCGCGCGAGAATGTGCGCAATACCTTCGGTGAGAATTTGCTCCGAAGGCGTCACTGGAGCACGCTGGATTTTTCAGGCGGCTTACGCTACATTGCAGAAGACAGAATAACAACTGACCGGAGAGCGAGCATGAAAGTATCAGAAATACTCAAGGTCAAAGGCAATATTCTTTACACGGTGACGCCCGACACGCTCATGTCGGAAGCAGTCAATACAATGGCGGAAAAAGATATCGGCTCGCTGGTAGTGATGGAATTCGGTGATCTGGTCGGTATGCTGAGTTTTCGTGAAGTGATGAACATGTTGTTGCAGAACCGGGGCTCGGTTGGTGCCGATACCGTACGCAAGCACATGGATGATCATCCGATCACGATCACCCCGGATACCGATATCAACGAAGTGCGACGGCTCATGCTGGAGCGTCATGCGCGCTACGTTCCGGTGATGGATGCAAAAACGCTGCTCGGCGTGATGTCGTTTTACGATGTGGCCAAAGCGGTTTTCGAGGCGCAGAGTTTCGAGAACAAGATGTTGAAAGCGTATATTCGCGACTGGCCGACCGAGGGCGAAGAATAACTTGTTGTCAGTCATCTTAAAGCCGTTCATCGCCGCTGCGCTGAACGGCTTTTTCATGGGTGGTGTTCGTCTTGCACCATCAAAAATTTTCCGGGAGTCATGAATGCAGATTGCCATTATCGGGGCAGGCTTGTCGGGCCTGACGTGTGCACGTGCTTTGCAGGTGCGCGGTCATCAGGTCACCGTGTTCGAGAAAAGTGGTGGCGTGAGCGGGCGCATCAGTACGCGTCGCACCGAGTTCGGTGGTTTCGATCACGGTGCGCAATATTTTACGGTGACCACCAAAAAATTCCGTAGCGAAGCCGACCGCTGGATTAAAGCTGGCTGTGTTGCGCCGTGGCAGGGCAGGCTGGTCAAACTCGACAATGGCAAGGTGGCGCAAGCCACCAAATCGTCGGCGGCGAAAACGCGTTACGTCGGCGTGCCGGGTATGCGTAATATTGGTGAACAGCTCTCGCACGGGATCGATGTGCGTGCCGGACAGCGCGTTGAACGTATCGAACGTTTTGGCAAGCAATGGGGTGTAATGGTGCACGCCGATACAGTGCCAATTGCCGCTACCGCC